>DASYSE010000121.1:0-65653 GCA_036003705.1 Actinomycetes bacterium
GTGTCGACCTCGTAGTGGGCGGTGGTGAGGTCGCGCTGGACCAGGAACCGCTCGTCCTCAGGGTAGAAGACTGCCGTCTCGTGGTCGTCGCCCGCGAAGGCCTTGACGGCCTCCAGCGAGTCCCAGAGCGTGAACATCACGAACTCGGTCCGGTCGTCGACATCGCGGCGAAGCATCCAGACGCCGTTGTTGCCGGGACTCTTCGCATAGCCGGCCACGCCGGTCTCCTGCATGTACCGGGCGTACGCGTCGCCGTCCTGCTTGCGGACGGCGCCCTTCCAGATGCGAGCGATCATCGTTCCTCCTCGACCTCGCACTCGGCCGGTCGTTGGCGTGGCCATGCTAGGTGTCAGGATGGAGACGAGGTGGCCCGAAAGCAGGAGGCTGTCGAAGAACGTGGTGGATCAGTGGGAACCTCCACCCCCCGTGCGGCGAGATAGTGGTGTGCCGCCACGGACGAGGAGGCCACCGGTGGGTCAGGGCAGCGACAGGAGCTTCGAGGAGCTCTTCGCGGCCACCTATGGCCGGCTGGTCGGGTTGCTGTTCGCGTTCCTGCACGACCGGGCCCAGGCCGAGGACGTGGTTCAGGACGCCTTCGCCAGCGCCCTGCTGCGCTGGCGGGTCCTCCGCCGCTACCACGACCCCGAGGCCTGGGTGCGGACGGTCGCCCTCCGCCGGGCCATCGACCACCACCGCCGCACCGCGCGGCAGCTACGAGCCCTGCGGCGGCTTGGGCCGCCGTCGTCGCTGCCGCCGGTCGGTGCCGAGCATGTCGACCTGGTGCGGGCCCTCCGCAAGCTCCCCCTGACCCAGCGGGAGGTGCTGGTCCTGCACTACGTCGCCGAGCTGGCGGTGGAGCAGGTCGCCGCCGAGTTGCGGCTGCCCCTCGGCACCGTGAAGAGCCGGCTGGCGCGGGGTCGGGCGGCGCTCGCGCACCACCTGCAACCCGGCGTCGGCACGCCAGACGAGGAGAGCACCAATGCGTGAGGAGGAGCTGCGCTCGCGCCTCCAGGCCCTGGCCGTGGCCGGCCGGGTGGCGCCGGAGCCGGTGGCCATCGGCGCCGTCCGCCGCCGCGCCCGCCGCAGGCTCCAGGGCGGGACGGCGCTGGTCCTGGTGGGCCTGCTGGTGGCGGTCGGGGGCGTGCGGCTGGCCTCCGAGGCGGGCGACCGACCCGGCGTCAGCCCGGTCGCTCCGGTTGCGCCACCCGCCGGCCCGCCGGCCGCGGTCGCGCCGGCCACCTTCGTGGGCCAGGTCGGCGACGGCAGCAGCCGACGGACCGTCATCATCGATGCCAGGACCGGCAGGATCGTGCGCCAGGTGCCCGGCTCGGACCGGCGGTCGGACCTGGCCGCCGACGCGGTCGTCGGGCCCGACCTACGCAGCATGTACCTCCCGGCCGCCGGCCCCGGCGCGGCCTCGGCATGCAATCCCAGCTGGACCCAGGTCGACCTGGCCACCGGGGCGCGGCAGCCCGCCTTCGGCGGGCTGACCGGCGTCGGGGAGTTCAGCCTGAGCGCCGACGGCCGGACCCTGGCGTACCTCCACACCACCGCCCCCGGAACCTCGGACCGGGCGCGGTTCGACATGAGCTGCCGCTTCGAGCTGGTCGTCCGTGAGCTGGCCAGCGGCCGGCAGCGGGTGTGGACGATCCCACCGGGCGGGTCGGTACAGGGCCTCGAGCTGAGCCCGGACGCGACCCGGTTGGTCTACCTCCTGGGCCGGACACCCGGCGGGGACCGCCTGCTCCACGTGCTCCCGCTGGCCGGCACCACCTCGGTCGCCGACGGCCACGACCTGCCGGCGGCCGGCGACTGCCCGGTGTCCATGTGGCGGTTCCTGGACGGCCGGCGGCTCCTGGCCCTCGGCTCGCAGGGCTGCGGCGGCGGGCGCTTCGACAACCTCCTGGTCCGAATCGACCTGGAGACCCGGCGGGTGGTGTCGACCGTCCCACTCGGCCTGCCGGCCGAGCCCTTCAGCCTGGACGTGGACCGGTCGGGCCGCCACGTGATCATCGCCGCCGCCGGCAAGCCCAACGACCAACGACCGGCGACCGTCTACGTGTTGCGCGACGGCCACCCCCAGCGGGTGCCGTTCGGTGGCGACTGCTGGCAGGCGGACTGGTAGCCACTCGGTCCACGGCCGCCCGCACAGCATCGGCGCTGACGGGTCAGAGGTCCGCGGGTTCGATTGACACCGGGATGGATGGTATGTGAGCGTCCGGCGATGCCCACCGACCCCCGCACCCAGGCCTTCCTCAAGCGCATCGTCGAGGCCGGCCGCCTCTGAGCCATGCGGCGCGAGCAGGTCATCGAGCTGCTGCACGGAGCGCTGGAGCCGCTGGCCTGGGTCAACGCCGCCTGGCTTGGCGGCTCCGACGCCTTCGGGCGGGCCGACGAGCTGTCCGACGTCGACCTGCAGGTGGACGTGGACGACGGCCAGGTCGCGGCCCCCTTCGGGGCGCTCGAGGCCGCCATGGCGGGCGCGTCGCCGATCGTTGCCCGGCTGGTGATGCCGATGCCGACCTGGCACGGCCATGCCCAGCGGTTCTACCGGCTCCGCGACACCAGCCAGTTCACCGCCGTCGACGTGGTCGTGTTCGAGCGGTCCGACCCCCGCCGCTACTACAACCAGACCGAGCGCCACGGCAGCCCGCTGGTCCTGTTCGACCGGGCCGGGGTGGTCCATCCCGCTCCGCTGGACCAGGAGGAGCTGCGCGCCACCCTGGAGCGGGAGGTGAACGGCATCCGCGACCGGCTGCCGTTCACCCTGCCCCTGGTGGCCAAGGAGGTCGGCCGCGGCGACGCCCTGGCCGCGCTGGCCGCCTACCACCGGCATGTGCTGCGGCCGCTGGTCACCCTTCACCGGGTGCGCCACACCCCGGCACGGCACGACTTCGGCGCCCGCTACACCCGCGACGACCTGCCCGACGACGTCCAGGCGATGCTGCGCGAGCTGTCCTTCGTCGCCGACCTCGACGACCTGGCGGCCAAGCTGCCGAAGGCCGAGCAGCTGCTCCGCGAGCTGCTCGGCAACCTGCTCCGTTCCCGGCCATGAGGACCCGGAGGCACCGGCGCATCGACCTGATCCTGCTCGCCGCGGCCACGTGGGCGGTGGCGGTGGGCGGGGTCGGCGGCGGCACCGGAGGTGGCGGCGGCGGGTCCTGGTGCCCACGATCGCGGGTTTGGCCGAGATTTCGGTTAGCATCCTCGGCGGAGAACGCTCATGCAGCTGCCCAACCCGCCCTGGTACCGCCGGTGGTCGGTCATCCTGGCCGGCATCATCGTGCTGGCCGCGCTCACGGCGCTACTCGGCTGGCGGGGGCTGCAGGAGACGGCCGGGCCGGACACCGCCACTCCGACCGTGCCACCCACGACCGTCGCCGAGCCGACCACGATCTTGCCGCCGCCGACCACCATCGCGAGGCCCGGGGTTCTGTGGGAGAAGAAGGGCAGCGACTCGCACCGGAGCCGGCCGTTCAGGGCGCCTCCCAGCTGGCGCATCGTCTGGTCGTTCGACTGCTCAGACTTCGCCAGGTACGGCGGCGGCAACTTCAAGCTTACCGGCCAGGGCGCCTTCGAACGGGTCCTGATCCAGGATTTCGACGCCAAGGCCAACGGCACCCGGTCGGTGACCGGCGGCGGCTTCGGCCGCCTGGTCATCACCTCGGTCTGCGACCACTGGACCGTCCAGGCGCTACCGGCCTGACCGAACGCCAGCCCGACCGACCGGCACGGGCCCACCGGCGGGTGGCGGCACCCGCGGCCGGCAGCGCCAGGCCGAGCAGTCTCGGGGTCGCATCACGATCACCTTGCCGCCTGGCGGCTCCTCGCCTTCCGGCAGCCATCGCCGGGTTGTCATTCGTCGTCGGCCCCGAACGGTCTGCCCCGCCCGTAGAATCGTCGGCCCGCGCACCCTGGCGGCCCACGAGGAGGAGGACCGGCTTGGACGCGACTGCTGGCACGGGACGGTTGGCGATCGTCGGCGGGCGGGTCATCCCCGTCCAGGGCACGCCCATCGAGGAGGGTGTCGTCCTGATCAGCCAGGGCCGGATCGAGGCCGTCGGCCGGGACGTGCGGGTGCCCGACGGTGTCGAGCGGGTCGACGCGGCCGGGAAGGTGGTGCTGCCGGGCCTGGTCGACGCGCACGTGCATCTGGGCGTGCACGAGGAGGGCGAGGGCTGGGCCGGCCAGGACACCAACGAGCTGACCGACCCGGTCACCCCGCACGTCCGCGCCCTGGACGCCATCAACCCCGACGACCTCGGTTTCGTGGACGCGGTCGCCGGCGGGGTCCTGACCGTGAACGTCAACCCGGGGTCGGGCAACCCGATCGGCGGCCAGACGGCCGCGGTCCGTTGTGCCGGGCGGACGGTCGACGAGATGCTGCTGCGGGCGCCGAGCGGGATGAAGTCGGCCCTGGGCGAGAACCCCAAGCGGGTCTACGGCGACCGCACGCAGCTCCCCTCGACCCGGCTGGGCACCGCCGCGGTGATCCGCGACGCCCTGGTCAAGGCGACCAACTACCTGGCCAAGCTGGAACGCGGCGACGACGAGTTCGTCGAGCGCGACCTGCGCTGGGAGGCGCTCGGCCTGGTCCTGCGCGGCGAGATCCCCTGGCGCCAGCACTGCCACCGGGCCGACGACATCGCCACCGCCCTGCGCCTGGCCGACGAGTTCGGCTACCGCCTGGTCATCGACCATGGCACCGAGGCGGTGCTGCTCGCCGACCGCCTGGCCGACCGCGGCGTACCCGTCCTGATCGGCCCCCTGCTCACCTCCCGCTCCAAGGTCGAGCTGCGCAACCGCTCCCTGGCCAACCCGGGCCGCCTGGCCGCCGCCGGGGTCGAGCTGGGCATCATCACCGACCATCCGGTGGTCCCCATCCATCTGCTGCACGTCCAGGCCGGCCTGGCCGTCAGGGAGGGCCTGGACCCGGTGGCGGCGCTGCGCGCCGTCACCCTCACCCCGGCCCGTATCCTCGGTCTGGACGCCCAGCTCGGCTCGCTGGAACCCGGCAAGCACGCCACCTTGTGCGTATGGTCCGGCGACCCGCTCGACGCCCGCTCCCGGGTCGAGTCCGCCTGGATCGAGGGCCGGCCGGTGCTCACCTCGCCACCCCCCAGTCCCTCGTTCTGATGGGGTCGCCTCCGGTGGCGAGGCGGGGTCGGCACCATCCCGGCCCGGCGCTGGGGATCGTCAAGGGCTGGGCGGCCTGACGTCCCCGTCCATCAGGCGGTCGAGGGCGGCCGCGACCCCGTCCTCGTCGTTGGAGGCGGTGACCCAGCCGGCCACCCGCTTGAGCGCCGGCTTGGCGTTGCCCATGGCGATGGGCAGGCCGACCACCTCGAGCATCCCCAGGTCGTTGTGGCCGTCCCCGATGGCGGCGGTCTCGCCGAGGGGGATTCCGCCGCGGGCGGCCAGGGCGGCCAGGGCACGGGCCTTGTCGACGCCGGCCCGGGTGACCTCCAGGTAGTTGTCGTGCGAGAACTGCCCGGCGCAGGCGGCCGGCAGCCGCCCGGCCACGGCGTGCAGCACCGGGATCAGCTCGGGGCGGCCGGCGATCAGCATCAGCTTGTGCGGGTCGGCGCCCGCCGGGCCGTCGGCGACCACGAAGCTGTCCCGGACGATGCCGGCCTCCCGCCGCATCGCCGGGTCGTCCCGCATGGCGAACCAGGTCGGCCCGACGAACCAGCTGGCGCTGAGCCCGGCGGCCGCCGCCTCGGCCAGCACCGCACCGGCCGCCTCCCCTGGCATCGGGTCGTCGACCAGCGGCGCACCGGCCAGGGCGCCCGTCTGGTCGAGCCGCGCGACCAGCGCCCCCTGATAGGTCACCACCCAGGCGGCCAGGTCGAGCTGGGCGAGCAGCCAGCGCAGCCCACCCGGCCCCCTGGAGGTGGCCAGGCAGACCTCCAGCCCACGGCCCCTGGCCCGCCCGACCGCCGCCCTGGTGGCCGGGGTGAGCCGGGCGTCGCTGGTCAGCAGCGTGCCGTCGACGTCCAGCACGACCAGCCGGATCCGGGAGGCGCTGGTCACCCGCTGTCGAGGGTCTGACGGACGGCGGTGGCGACCCGGTCGGCGGTGGGGATGACGGCCTGTTCGAGGTTGGCGGCGAACGGGAGGGGGACGCAAGCGCCGGCGACCCGCTTGAGGGGGGCGTCGAGGTCGTAGAACCCCTCGTCGGCGACGATCGAGGCCACGGTGGCGCCCCAGCCGTCCTGGTAGGGGTTCTCCTCGACGATCACCAGCCGGCTGGTGCGGGCGACGCTGTCAAGCACCGTGCGGGCGTCGAGGGGGACCAGGCAGCGAAGGTCGATGACCTCGCAGCCGATGCCGTCGCCGGCCAGGCGCTCGGCCGCGGCCAGGGCGGTCGGGACGGTGGAGGCGAGGGCGACCAGGGTGACGTCGTCGCCCCGGCGGCGCACCTCGGCGACGCCGAGGGGCAGGACGTGGTCGTCGGGCGGGGCCTCGCCCTTGCTGGCGAGCAGCTGCTTGTGCTCGAACACCAGCACCGGGTCGTCGCTGCGGATGGCGGCGGCCATCAGGCCGACCATGTCGGCGGGGGTTGCGGGGGCAGCGATCTTCAGGCCGGGGACGGCCATGGCCCAGTTCTCGACCGCCTGGGAGTGCTGGGCGCCGAACCCGAGGCCGCCGCCGTTGGCGGTGCGGACCACCAGGGGCACGGTCACCTGGCCGCCGGTCATGTAGCGCATCTTGGGGATCTCGTTGGCCACGTAGTCCCAGCAGCAGGCGAGGAAGTCGGAGAACATGATCTCGGCCACCGGGCGCAGGCCGGTCATGGCCGCGCCCATGGCCGCGCCAACGATCGCCTGCTCGCTGATCGGGGTGTCCCAGACCCGCTGGGGGCCGAACTCGGCGAACAGCCCGGCTGTCGTCTTGAACACGCCCTCGGCGGTGCCGATGTCCTCGCCGAGGCAGACCACGGTCGGGTCGCGGCGCATCTCCTGGGCGATGCCGGCGGCCACCGCCTCCCGGTAGGTGATCAGGTCCGCCATTGCGCGCCTCCCGTTGACTCCCCGGGCAAGGTGCTCAGGTCCGCCATTGGGCGCCTCCCGTTGACTCCCCAAGGCAAGGTGCTCAGGTTCGCCATTGCGCACCTCCGTCGGCCCAGACGTCGGTGAACGCGGTCGACTCGTCGGGGGGCGGGGCCGCCTTGGCCGCGTCGACGGCCGCGGCGACCTCCTCCCTTGCCCGGCTGTCGAGCCGGTCGATGGCCGGCTGGTCGACCCCACGGTCGCGCAGCCGCTCGGCCAGGACCAGCAGCGGGTCGCGCTCGAGCCAGGCGTCGACCTCCTCCTTGGGCCGGTACTTGCCGGGGTCGCTGCGCGAATGCCCGTACTGGCGGTAGGTGAGGGCCTCGATCACGGTCGGGCCGTCGCCGGCCCGTGCCCTGGCCGCGGCGGCCGAGACGGCCTTGCGCACGGCGACCACGTCGTTGCCGTCGATCACCTCGGCCGGCAGCTGGTAGGCGGGGGCGCGGCCGGCCGCCGGCTGGGCGACCGCGGTGACCGTCTTGATCGAGGTGTACTCCATGTAGAGGTTGTTCTCGCACACGAACAGCACCGGCAGCCGCCACACCGCGGCCAGGTTGAGGGCCTCGTGGAAGGCGCCGATGTTGGTGGCGCCGTCGCCGAAGAAGGCGACCGCGACCTGCCCGCTGCCCCGGATCCTGGCCGACCAGGCGGCCCCGCAGGCGATCGGCAGGTGGGCGCCGACGATCGCGTACGAGCCGAGCATGTTGTGGTCGGCCACCGTCAGGTGCATGGACCCGCCCTTGGCGGCGCACAGGCCGGTGGCCCGGCTCATCAGCTCGGCTAGGCAGGCCTCGGGGCTGGCCCCGCGGGCGATCGCGTGGTGGTGGCCGCGGTAGGTGGCGAACACGTAGTCGTCGGGCTCCAAGGCGGCGCTGGCGCCCACGGCCACGGCCTCCTGTCCGGAGGCGAGATGGGTGGTGCCCTTGACCAGGCCGCTCATGAACAGGTCGTAGGCGGCCTTCTCGGTGGCCCGGATCAGCGACATCCGCCGGTACAGCTCCAGCAGCTCCTCGACCCGCGGCTCGTCCTGGACCACCGTCATGGCGTCACCCGCCGGTTGCGGTGGGACTCGGCCTCGCGGGTGGCCGGCAGCGGGCCGTCGACGGCCCAGTAGCGCTGGCCGGCGACCAGCAGCTCCTCGGCCGGGAACTTGGTCACGACCTCGCAGCCGTCGGCGGTGACCACCACCTCCTCCTCGATCCGGGCGGCCGACCAGCCGTCGGCGGCGGGCCAGTAGGTCTCCAGCGCGAACAGCATGCCTTCCTCCAGGACCTCCGGGTGGTCAAGGGAGACCAGCCGGCTGAAGATCGGCTTCTCCCAGATGGACAGGCCGACGCCGTGGCCGTACTGGAGGGCGAAGGCCGCCTCCTCGTCGGGGAAGCCGAACTCCGTCGCGGCCGGCCACACCGACACGATGTCGGCGGTGGTCGCGCCAGGCTTGACCAGCGCGATCGCCTCATCCATGTAGTCGCGGCAGCGGACGTAGGCGTCGCGCATGGCGGGCGACGCGCTGCCGACCGCGAAGCAGCGGTAGTAGCAGGTCCGGTAGCCGTTGAAGCTGTGCAGGATGTCGAAGAAGGCCGGGTCTCCAGGGCGCAGGATGCGGTCGGAGTAGACGTGGGGGTGGGGCGAGCAACGCTCGCCGGAGATGGCGTTGACCCCCTCGACGTGCTCGGAGCCGAGGTCGTAGAGGACCTTGCTGACCAGCCCGACGCACTCGTTCTCCCTGACCCCGGGGCGCAGGAACCGGTACAGCTCGTCGTAGGCGGCGTCGACCAGGGAGGCCGCCGTGGTCAGCAGGGTGAGCTCGTCGGCGGTCTTGATCCGGCGGGCGTCGAGGAACACCTGCTGGCCGTCGACCACCTCCAGGCCGGCAGCCTGCAGGGCGGCCAGCACCGGCAGCTCGACCAGGTCGACGCCGACCGGCTCGCCGGCCAGCCCGTGCGCGTCCAGCTCGCGCCGGATCTTGCCCGCCACCCCTTCGGCGATGCCGGCGTCGGGGCTGAAGGCGCCGCGCAGGGTGGAGATCCCCGCCCGGGCCCTGCCCTGCTCCGGCTGGCCGGGCCGGCCGTCCAGCCAGGGGTTGTAGAGCTGGTGATGGCGGGCGGCCGAGCCGAAGTCCCAGATGACCGGCTCCCCGCCCCGGGGCAGCAGGGCGAACCGGATCAGCTTGTCCATCGCCCAGGTGCCGATGTGGGTCGAGGTCATGTAGCGGATGTTGTGGAAGTCGAAGGTCAGCAGCGCCCCCAGGTCGGAGCGCTCCAGTGCCGCCTTCAGCCGCGCCAGCCGCTGGGTGCGCAGCCGGTCGACGTCGACCCGCTGCTCCCAATCGACCGCGTTCGGGCCGTACGTCCGGATGCCCATGGCCGCTCCTCGTCAAGCCGGTGGAGTCGGGAGTACGCCATCGGACGCCGAGCCGTCAAGTGCTACTGAACGCGACCTTCAGGAGGCGTGGCGGCCCAGGATGCACCAGATGGCGTGGACCGGCTCGGCTCCCGGGTTGCTGAGCCGGTGCGGGGTGGTCGCAGGGAAGCTGATCGAGTCGTCGGGGCCGAGCTCGTAGGGGTCGAAGCCGACGTGGACCAGCAGCCGGCCGGACAGGACGTAGCCGAACTCCTGGCCGGCGTGGCGCATGAACGTGCCCTCGCTGGAGGAGCAGCCGCCGGGCTCGTAGGCGACGTGCAGGAACTCGACACCCGGGTACGACCCGGCGGTGAGCCGGCTCCACAGGACACCGGACTCCAGCTCCAGCGTCTCGTGCTCGCCAGAGCGCTGGAGGGAGAAGAACCCCTCATGGCCACGGGTGACGACCGACGGGGGGTCGCCGCCGTCGGCCGGGCCGTCGCCGTGGCCGGCCTGGCGCCGGCCGTCCTGCCCGGCCAGCAGCCCGTCGACCGAGATGTTGAGCAGGTTCACGATGTCGAACAGCTTGCTCACCGACGGCTGGGCCTTGCCGGTCTCGATCTGCGACAGCGCGCTCGGGCTGATCCCCAGCCGCCGGGCCATCTCGCGCAGGGAGATCCCCTGGCGCAGGCGCTCGGCCCGCAGCCGGCTGCCGAGGTCGAGGGCGGGGGCGCGGCCGGCCCCAGGTGGCCGGCCGGCCTCGCCGCTCGGGACGGTGGTCATGGCAGCAGTGTACCCAGCCGCGGCCACTGTTCAGCAGGACTGGACACGGGTTATGCTCCGGCGCGACACCGGGTTGCTCTTCGTCGAGGAGGAGAACCATGGCCGACCGGCTCCTGCTGCGTGGCGGCACCGTCCTGACCGTCGACCCCGACCTCGGCGACCTGCCGAGCGGCGACGTCCTGATCGAGGGGGACACGATCGTCGGGGTCGCGCCGCGGATCGACGACGACGGCTCGGTGGTGCTGTTCGGCGGGCGGGCCAAGGACCGCCCCTACCCGGGCTCCACCATGGTCTCGACCGTGAACGGCGGGGTCACCGGCCTTGTACACTCGCTGGCGGTCGAGCTGGCCCCGGTCCGCTGCAACGCCGTCCATCCCGGGATCGTCGGCGACAGTCCCTACTGGAGCGCCAAGGGCGAGCCGGCGCTCGAGCCGGTCAGGAACCGGACGCCGGCCCGGCGGCTGGTGACCATGGAGGACGTGGTCGGCGCGGTGGTGTTCCTGCTGGAGAACCGGTCGGTGAACGGTGTCAACCTCCACGTCGACGGCGGTTGGCTCCTGCTCTAGGAGGCGCAGCGCGTGGAGGATCAGCCGAAGGTCGCGGTCGTCGGCGCCGGGCGGATGGGCGCGGCCATGGTCGGCACGCTGCGCCGGGCCGGCATCGAGGTGGTGGTGTTCAACCGGACCCGGGCTCGGGCCCAGGAGGTCGCGCGAGCCACCGGCGCGGCCGTGGCCGACACCGCTCGCGAGGCCGCCGCCGGCGCCCAGGTGGTGGTCAGCTCGCTGGCCGACGACGCGGCCGTCGGGGCGGCCTACGCCGGAGCCGACGGGATCGTGGCCGGGCTCCAGCCGGACGCGGTGGTGCTGGAGGCCAGCACCATCGACCCGGGGACCGTCCACCGCCTCCGGCCGCTGGTCGAGGACCGGCGGGCCTTCCTGCTCGACACCCCCGTGTCCGGCAGCGTCCAGCTGGTCGAGGCCGGCCAGCTCACCATCATGGTCGGCGGCGACCCGGCGGTCCTCGAGCGGGCCCGGCCGGTGCTGGACCCGCTGGCCAGGCAGGTCTTCCACGTCGGCGACCTCGGGTCGGGGGCGGTGATGAAGCTGACGGTGAACGCCGTCCTCCACGGCCTCAACCTTGCCCTGGCCGAGGGCCTGGTGCTGGCCGAGAAGGCCGGCGTCGCCCGCACGACCGCCTACGAGGTGTTCGCCTCCAGCGCCGTGGCCGCGCCGTTCGTCCACTACAAGCGGGCGGCGTTCGAGCACCCTGGCGAGACCCCGGTCGCCTTCAGCCTCGACCTGGTCCACAAGGACCTCGACCTGATCCTCGCCCTGGCCTCCCAGGCCGGCGCCCCCATGGAGCAGGCGACCACCAACCGCCGGGTGGTGGAGGCCGCCGTCGCCGCCGGCCTCGGCGACCACGACCTGAGCGAGCTGGCCACCTACCTGCGCGAGGCCTCCCGGGCCGGCTGACCTCGCCGAGGGCCTCCAGCCGGTGCCTGCCGAGCTCCATGGTCGCCAGGGCGGCGAACCGCCGCCAGCCCGGCCGCCCCGTCCGTCACAACTGCATGACCACGGCCTTGGCCTCGGTGAAGAACTCGCGGCTGTAGCTGCCGCCCTCGCGGCCGATGCCGGAGTCCTTGTAGCCCCCGAAGGGGGCCCGCAGGTCGCGGACGAAGAAGCAGTTGACCCAGATCGTGCCGGCCCGGATGGCGGCCGCGACCCGGTGGGCGCGGCGCAGGCTCTCGGTGAACACCATGGCGTTGAGGCCGTAGGGCGAGTCGTTGGCCAGCCCCACCGCCTCCTCGTCGGTGTCGAAGCTCTGCACCACCACGACCGGGCCGAAGATCTCCTCCCGGCAGACAGCCATGTCCTGGCGGACGTCGACCAGCACCGTGGGCCGCACCCACCAGCCATCGCCCGGGCCGCCGCTGCGGACCTTGGCCCCCTCGGCGGCGGCCAGGTCGAGGTAGCCGGTCACCTTCCGCCAGTGCTCGAGCGACGACAACGGGCCGACCTCGGTCGCCTCGTCCAGCGGGTCGCCGAGCCGCATCGCCTCGGCCCCGGCCACGAACCGGTCGAGGAACTCCTCGTACACCGGCCGTTGCACGTACAGCCGGGAGCCGGACAGGCAGACCTGCCCGGCGTTCAGGAAGATCGCCCGCAGCGACCAGTCGACCGCGTTGCCCAGGTCGGCGTCGGCGAAGACCAGGTTGGCGCCCTTGCCGCCGAGCTCGAAGCTGACCCGCTTGAGCGTCGGCGCGCCGGCGGCCAGGATCGCCCGCCCGGTGGCCGACTCCCCGGTGAAGGTGACCAGGTCGACCCGGGGGTGCTCGGTGAGGGCCTGCCCGGCCTCGCCGGGGCCGAACCCCTGCACCACGTTCAGCGTTCCCGGCGGCAGGCCTGCCGCGTTGGCCAGCAGGGCGAGCCGGTGGCAGGAGGCCGGCGCCTGCTCGGCCGGCTTGAGCACCACCGTGTTGCCGAACGCCAGGGCCGGCGCGACCTTCCAGCTGGCCAGCATGAGCGGGAAGTTCCAGGGCGAGATGGCCGCGGCCACCCCCACCGGCTCGTGCCTGGTGTAGACGTGATGGCCGGTCGGCGACGGCAGCGCCTCGTCGGCGGCCAGGGCGGCGTAGTCGGCGAAGAAGCGGAGGTTCAGGGCCGCCCGGTGGGCGTCGTTGTCGCGGGCCTGGCGGATCGGCTTGCCCATGTCGGTGGCGTCCATGCGCCCGAGGGCCTCGGCCTCGCCCTCGACCAGGTCGGCGAGCCGGTGCAGGGCCCGCCCGCGCTCGGCCGGGGACATCCGCGGCCAGGGGCCGTCGTCGAACGCCCGCCGGGCGGCGGCGACGGCCGCGCCGGCGTCGTCGGCCGACCCGCGCGCCACCCTGGCCCACGCCTGCCGGGTGGCCGGGTTGACCGACTCGAAGGTTCGGCCGTCGGCGGCCGGCCGCTCCTCCCCGTCGATCACGTGGGGGATCTCCACCAGCCTGCGCATCACGTACCTCCGTTGCTCCCGGCCAGCCCGAGGGCCTGGCGGACCTTGACGTCGCTGTGCCGGGGCCGGGTGACGTCGAACCAGACGGCCTTCATGCCGGCCGCCTGCGCCCCGGCGGCGTTGGCCGGCTGGTCGTCGACGAACACGGCCTGGTCGGCGGCGACGCCGAGGCGGTCGAGGACCAGCCGGTAGGCTTCGGGGGCCGGCTTGCGGGTGCCGTGGCGCGAGGCGTCGACCACGCAGCCGACCTCGGCCAGGAACCCGATCTGGTCGATCCACGCCTGGTCGTGGAAGTCGTGCAGGTCGTTGCTGAGCACGGCCGTCAGCAGCCCGGCGCCGTGGGCGTCGGCCAGCAGCGCCCGAGCCAGCGGCCGGACCAGTTCGCCCTCCGGGCCGGTGTACAGCCGCCGCATCATTGCCCGCACGCCCGCCTCGCCCGAGACGGCCGCCACCTCGGCCGCCCGGCCGGCCCAGTAGTCGTGCTCGCTGACCTCTCCGGCCTGCAGCGAGCGCCACAGCGGGTCGGCGGCCTGGTCGAACGGGCCGTGCCAGTCGAAGGTCCCGGCCGGCACCCCGAGGGAGCCCTCCATCGCCCGGAGCCGCTCGAACGGGGTCAGCAGCACCGGGCCGCCGAAGTCGAGCACCAGCGCCTTCACCCGGTCGCCTCGGGGCGGGTGGGCGCCGGCTGGCGGGCATGCTCGAGCAGGATCTCCCGCCACGAGCGGACCGGTGGCGCCGGCGGCGCCGTGACCCGCACCTGGCCGTCGACCACCCGGACCGGGTAGCGGCGCAGCCGCAGCCCGGGCTGGCCGAGCCGCCGGCCGCTGCGGACGTCATAGCGCCACCAGTGCAGCGGGCAGACCAGCACCTCGCCGTCGAGGTGGCCGCAGGCCAGCGACCCGCCGCGGTGCAGGCAGGCGTCGTCGAGGGCGAACAGCCGGCCGCCGGCGTTGCCGACGACCACCCGGCGTCCCGAGGCCAGCACCAGCCGCACCGACCCGGCCGGGAACTCCCCCACCGGTCCCGCGGGCACCTCGAGCGGCAGCGGCTGGGCGGTCACTGGTCCAGCTCCCCGCCCTGGCCGGCGTCGACCGGGCCCCTGGCGACCGAGTACGGCACCCCGCCGATCCCCCACAGGTCGGGGTCGACCTCCGAGACCAGCACGCGCACCCGGTCGATCGGCGTGTCGAGGGTCCGGGCGACGACCTGCGACACCTCCTCGACCAGCCGCATGAGCGTCGCCTTGTCACGGCCGCGGACGAGGTCGATGCGGACGAACGGCATGGGGCCTCCCTCTGGGCGCTTCAGCGGACGGGCAGCTCGACGGTTCCGAGCCGGCCAAGCCGGGCGACGACGACGTCGCCAGGCCCGACCGGCAGGGCTTCGGTCAGCCCGCCGGAGAGCACCAGGTCGCCGGCGGCAAGGCCGCGGCCGCGGCGGGCCAGGGCGCGCACCAGCCAGGCGACGGCGGCGGCGGGATGGCCGAGCGCGGCCGCGCCGGCCGCGGTCGAGACAAGCCGGCCGTTGCGCTCCAGGGTGCAGCCGACCAGGCGCAGGTCGATGCCGTCGGCGGGACGGCGGACGCCGCCAAGGGCCAGGCGCGCGGCCGAGGAGTTGTCGGCGACCACGTCGGGCAGGGTGAACGTGTAGCCGGCGTAGCGGGAGTCGAGCACGTCGATCGCCGGCACCACGGCGGCGGTCGCCGCCAGCACCTGGGCGGCGCCGACCCGCGGCCCGGCCAGGTCGGCCCCGATGACGAAGGCGATCTCCGGCTCGACCCTCGGCTGGATGAGGTCGCTGGTGTCGAGGGGCTGGCCGACGTCCAGCAGCATCCTGTCGGTCAGCTCGCCGTACAGCGGCTCGTCCACGCCCATCTGGGCCTGCTTGGCCCGGCTGGTGAGGCCGAGCTTGAAGCCGAGCGGATGCTCGCCCGCCGCCACCAGCAGCCGCACGCCGGCCTCCTGGACGGCGTAGGCGAGGTCGAGGTCGAGCCCGGGATGGTCGACCGTGAGGCCGTGGCCGGCGGTGCGGCTCAGCCGCAGCTCGGCCAGCCGCTGGGCCAGGGCCACGGGGTCGGCGGCGACCTGGCTCATGCCGGCCTTTCGGCCCGATGCGCCGGGGCACCCCTCCGCGGTTCCCGGGACCCGTCCGCCTGGCGGGCCAGGTCCAGGGCGACGTCGAGGATCATGTCCTCCTGGCCGCCGACGACCCGGCGATTCCCCAATTCGAGCAGGATCTCGCCGACGTCGACCCCGTACCGGGCCGCCGCCCGCTGGGCGTGCAGCAGGAACGACCCGTACACCCCGGCGTAGCCGAGCAGCAGGCCGGCCCGGTCGATCACCCCCATCGCCGGCCGCAGGGGGCGGACCAGGTCCTCGGCCACGCCCATGGCGCGCAACGGGTCGACCCCGGTTGGCAGCCCGAGCTTGTCGCAGGTGGCCACCAGCACCTCGGTCGGGCAGTTGCCGGCGCCGGCGCCCAGGCCGGCGCAGCAGCCGTCGAGCTGGGCGGCGCCGACGTCCAGGGCGGCCAGCGAGTTGGCAACACCCAGCGAGAGGTTGTTGTGGGCGTGGTGGCCGACCTGGCAGCCGAGCCGCTCGGCCAGCAGGCCGACCCTGGCCCGGGCGTCGGCGGTGGTCATGGCCCCGGCCGAGTCGACCACATAGACGCAGTCGGCGCCGTAGGACTCCATCAGCCGGGCCTGGGCGAGCAGCTGCTCCGGCTCGGCCATGTGCGCCATCATGAGGAAGCCGACCGCCTCCATGCCGAGCCGCTTGGCCAGGCGGAGGTGCTGCTCGGCGATGTCGGCCTCGGTGCAGTGGGTGGCGATCCGGGCCACCTGGACGCCGCGGTCGGCCATGTCGCGAAGGTCGTCGGCGACACCGATCCCCGGCAGCAGCAGCACCGCGATCCGGGCGGTGGTGGCGGCGGCCACGGCCGCCGACACCAGCTCGCGCTCGTCGGTCGCCGAGAAGCCGTAGTTGAACGACGAGCCGCCCAGCCCGTCGCCGTGGCTGACCTCGATGACCGGCACCCCGGCGGCGTCCAGGCCACCGACGATGGTGCTGACCTGCTCGGCGGTGTACTGGTGGGACAGCGCGTGGGAGCCGTCACGCAGGGTCGAGTCGGTCAGCCGGAAGGCGGCGCTCACGCCGGCATCCCTCCCCCACCGTTTGGGGCACCCCGTCGGTGAGGGCCGCCCATCACCGGGGCACCCCGTCGGGGTTCCCCGGACCCCTCCGGCACCCTCGCCTCGGCGATGGCCTCGCCGACCCGCACCGCGGCCGCGGTCATGATGTCGAGGTTGCCGGCGTATGCGGGCAGGTGGTCGCCCGCGCCCTCGACCTCGAGCAGGACCACCACCCTGGCCGCGGCCGGCCCGCCAGGGGTCCCGAACGGCCCCTCCTCGAACAACGGCGGGTTCTTCAGCCGGTAGCCGGGCACATACCGCGCGACCCGCTCGACCATGTCCCGGACGGCGGCGGCCACCGCCGCCTCGTCGTAGCCGTCGGGCAGGGCGCAGAACACGGTGTTGCGCATCAGGATGGGCGGCTCGGCCGGGTTGAGGATGATGATCGCCTTGCCGTGCCGCGCGCCGCCGACCTCCTCCAGGGAGCGGGCGGTCGTGCGGGTGAACTCGTCGATGTTCTGGCGGGTGCCCGGCCCGGCCGAGCGGGAGGCGACCGTGGAGACGATCTCCGCGTACGGCACCGGGCTGGCACCGGCGACGGCGGCCACGATCGGGGCGGTGGCCTGGCCGCCGCAGGTGATCAGGTTCAGGTTGGGGGCGTCCAGGTGGTCGCCGAGGTTGACCGAGGGCACCACCGGCGGCCCGAGCCTGGCCGGGGTCAGGTCGACGGCGGTGATCCCGGCCTCCCGCAGCCGCGGGGCGTTGGCGGCATGGACCCTGGCGCTGGTCGCCTCGAAGGCCAGGTCGATCTCGGCGGCGTGCGCCTCGACCCAGTCGATGCCGTCGGCGGTCGCCTCAACGCCCAGGTCCCGGGCGCGGGCCAGTCCCTCGCTGCCCGGGTCGATGCCGACCAGGGCCCGCAGCCGCAGGCTCGGCGAGCGCAGCAGCTTGTGCAGCAGGTCGGTGCCGATGTTCCCGGACCCGATGACGACGCAGGACAGCGCCACGGTCAGCCCCTCCCACGGACGACGACCAGCCCGACCGGCCCGAGCACGTCGAACTCGGCCCGGAACACGTCGCCGTCGGCCAGCGGCACCGAGGCGTGCAGGGCGCCGGTCATCACCACGTGCCCAGCCTGCAGGGTGGCCCCGAGCGGGTGCAGGGTGTTGGCCAGCCAGGCCACCGCATGGAGGGGGTCGCCGAGGGCGGCCGCGCCGGCGCCGGTGGCGACCAGCTCGCCGTTGCGGGTCAGGACCACCCCGACCAGCTTCGGGTCGAGCTGGTCCAGCGGGACCAGGCGGCTGGACAGCACGATATGGGCCGAAGATGCGAGGTCGGCGATGGTGTCGGCGAGCCTGATGCGCCAGTCGGCCACCCGCGAGTCGATGATCTCGACCGCGGCCACGGCACCGGCCGCGGCCAGCCGGACGTCGAGGGCGGTGCAGTTGGGCCCGGGCAGCGGCGCGCCGAGCACGATCGCGATCTCGGCCTCGACCTTCGGCTGGATCAGCCGGTCGAGATCGACCTGGACGCCGTCGGGGTGGACCCCGGCGGCCAGCACCGGGCCGTAGTCGGGCTGGTCGATGCCGAGCTGCTGCTGCATCGGGCGGCTGGTCAGGCCGAGCTTGTAGCCGACGATGTCGCCCTCACCGTCGGCCTGGAGCAGCTCGACCAGGCGGTGCTGGATGGCGTAGGCCTCGGCCGCGGTCAGCCCCGGCCGGGCCTCGGTCAGGGGCGGGACCGGGACGCGGTCGCGGCGGGCCTGATGCAGCGACCGGGCCAGCTCGTCGACCGGGAGGGCGGGCGCGACGCCTCCGGAGCCCCAGTCCACCGGCAGGCCGTCCGGTTCGGGCGCGGTCATGACGCTCCCCGCACCCGGCGGTCGGCTCGGTGGCCGAGCTGCTCGGAGATGGCGTCGGCGGCCTGGGTCACCGACGCCCGGAAGAAGCGGCGCAGGGTGTCGCCGTTGACCCGCATGATCGGCCCGGCCACGCTCACCGCGGCGATCACCTCGCCGCGGGCGTTGCGGATGGGGGCGGCGACGCTGGCCGCGCCGAGCTCGCTCTCGCCGATGTTCTCCGCCCACCCCTGCGCCCGGACCCGCTCCAGCTCGGCCCGGAGCTGGGGCAGCGCGCAGATGGTGGCGTCGGTCCTGCGTTCCGGCCGCCAGCGCACCAGCAGCGCCTGCAGGCGCGGCTCGGGCAGGGAGGCCAGCAGCACCTTGCCGGTGCTGGTGCAATGGGCCCAGTTGCGATGGCCGACCCGGGCGAAGATCCCCAGCGTGTGCGGGCTCTCGAGGCGTAGGACGTAGACCACCTCCCGGCCGTCGAGGACCGCCACCTGCACCGTCTCCTTGGTGGCGTTGCGCAGCTCCTCGATGACGGTGGTGGCGGCGTCGTGCAGCACCCGGTGCACCGAGACCCGGGCGCCCAGCTCCCACATCATCAGGCCGAGGCGGTAGGTGCCGGTGGCCGGGTCGTGCTCCAGGATCCGCTCGGCGGTCAGGGTGGCCAGCAGCCGGTGCACGGTCGACTTGCCCAGCCCGAGCCTTCTGGACAGCTCGGTGACGCCAAGGTCCCCGTCGGCGGTCCCGAACTCCTTCAACAGCCGGGCCGCGTTCTGGACCGAGGACAGCCGCGACCCGTCACGCCCCGGCCCGGTCACCTGCCCGCCCCTCGGAGGGCGCGCAGCAGGGCGGCGCGCAGCGCGGCCGGGTCGGTGGCCGCGGCCACGCCCTGGTCGCCGGGGGCGATCGCGCGGGCCAGCAGCGCCTGGGCGCGGACCAGCCCGGCGGTGGTCGCGCCGGCGAGCTCGTCGACCAGCGCCGCCTGGCCGGGCGCATGGGCCCGGATCGCCTCCAGGTCGCGGGCGGCGCCGGCGTGGGCGCTGGCCAGGCCGGTGCCGGCGTGGGTGGCGTGGTGCGGGGTCAGCTGGGAGCCGGGTTCGACCACCAGGTGGTACAGGTAGGTGCCGACCCCGAGCACACGGCGGACCTCGCCGGGGTCCGGCCCGTCGGCCTCGGCGACCAGGCCGAGCACCGGCAGCACCACCGGGTCGAAGAAGCGCAGCTCCCAGGCCAGCCCGTCGGCCTGCCCGGTCAGCTCGACCTCCTGGCCGACCGGGGCCGGGAACCGCTCTTCGGTCCCGATCACGTGCAGGTTGCGGGCACCGGCGGCGGCAACGGTGAGGTGCCGGGCCGACAGCAGCGGCATCCGGGCCTGCTCGGCCGGGGGCAGCAGGCGGGCCTGGGCCAGGTAGGCCTCGTGGACGGCGGCCACGAAGTCGGCCATCGCCTGGCGCATCTGCTCCGGACCGGCCGCCGGGGCGGCCGGTGGAGGGGGCGGAGGATCGGTCCGGCGCATCGTCCCGCGACCATAGCCCACGTTCCTCCATGCGGGAAGGGACGCTATCCCGCGGAGCGGGACGCACCGTAACTTCTCCCCAGCGGTGCAGCCGCCGCTGTGGGAAGGAGCGCGCATGGGGATCCTCCGGCTGTCGCACGTGGACGTGCGGGTGCCCGACCTGGACCTCGCCACCGCCTACTACACCGAGGTCATGGGCCTGCTCGAGGTCGAGCGGAACGCCACCGAGGTGTTCCTCAAGTGCTGGGACGAGACCGACCACCACTCGGTGCGGCTCGGCTACGCGCCCCGGGTCGGTCTGGACCTGATCAGCTTCAAGGTCGAGCAGGACGAGGACCTGGCCGTGCTCGAGTCCCGGGTGGAGGCCTACGGCCTGCCGGTGCGCCGGGTCTCCCGCGGCGAGGCCGTCGGCCAGGGCGAGTCGATCCGCTTCGAGACGCCATCGGGCCAGCTGATGGAGCTGGTCCGCGAGGTCGAGCGGGTCGGCGGGCTGCTGCCCAAGGTGAACCCGCCGCCGTTCCCGCCCCAGGGCCTGCGCGGCATCGCCCCGCCCCGGATCGACCATGTGCTGGTCACCGCCGAGGAGGTCGGCGAGGCGACCCGCTTCTACATGGAGGTGCTGGGGTTCCGGCTGACCGAGCAGCTGCTGGACGGCAATGGCCACCAGATCGGCGTCTGGATGGAGCGCTCGCACTCCCCCCACGACCTGGCCGTGGTCACCGGGCCCAACGGCGGGCTGCACCATTTCGCGTTCTGGCTGGACGACTGGGACCACGTCCGCAAGGCGGCCGACATCCTGGCCTACAACGGCGTCCAGATCGACGTCGGCCCGACCCGCCACGGGATCACCCGCGGCAACACCATCTACTTCTTCGATCCGCTGGGGACCCGCAACGAGGTCTTCACCGGCGGCTACCGGCCCGACCCGGACTTCCCCACCATCACCTGGACCGAGGACAACATCGGCCGGGCGATCTTCTACTACGAGGGCGACCTGAACGAACGGTTCATGAAGGTCCACACCTGATGGGCATCCTGCGCCTGTCCCACGTCGAGGTCCGGGTCCCCGACCTGGAGCTGGCCACCGCCTACTACACCGAGGTGCTGGGGCTGCTGGAGACGGGCCGGGAGCCGGAGCGGGTGTTCCTCAAATGCTGGGACGAGCACGAGCACCACTCGGTGATCCTGCGCTACGCCGCCACCTACGGGCTGGAGCACATGGGCTTCAAGGTCGAGCACGCCGACGATCTCGCCACCTACGAGCGGGCGGTCGAGCAGGACGGCGGCCGGGTGACCCGCCACGCCCGCGGCGAGCTGGCCCCTGGGCACGGCGAGGCGATCCGCTTCCAGACCCCGACCGGGCACCGCTGCGAGCTGGTCTGGGGGATGGAGAAGGTCGGCAACCTGCTCCCCCGCACCAACCCGCCGCCCCGGCCGATGGGGCTGGTCGGGATCTCGCCGCCGCGGCTGGACCACATCTTCGTCACCGCCGAGGACGTCGACGAGGGCACCAGGTTCTTCCGCGACGTCCTCGGGTTCCGGCTGACCGAGCAGATCCTGGCCGACGACGGGCACCGGCTGGCCAGCTGGCTGGAGGTGTCGCACACCCCCCACGACATCGCCCTGGTCACCGGGCCCAACGGCGGGCTGCACCATTTCGCGTTCTGGCTGGACGACTGGAACGACGTGCGCGACGCCGCCGACCTCCTCGCCTACCACGGGGTCCCCATCGACGCCGGCCCGACCCGCCACGGCGCCACCCGCGGCTACGCCGTCTACTTCTTCGACGCCGCCGGCAACCGCAACGAGGTGTTCACCGGCGGCTACTGGGTCGACCCCGACCACGAACCGGTCACCTGGACCGAGGCCGAGATGGGCCGAGCCATCTTCTACTACGAAGGCGCCGTCAACCAGCGGTTCCTGACCGTGCACAGCTGAGCCGACCGAAGGGCGGTGGGGCGAGGTGGCCGAGGACCCGTCGCGCGAGCGCGACCGGCAGGCGCTGCCCCGCACCGAGCGTCCCGACGCGCCGCTGTACCTGGCCAGCTATCTGCGGCGGCGTGCAAGGACGACCCCCGAGGCGGAAGAGGACGCCGACGCCACCACCCCGCTGTACCTGCGCCGGTTCCGGGAGCGGCGGGCCGACCGGACGCCCCGGACGCGCCGCCGCCGGTCTGGAACGGCGAACCGCTGGAGGTCACCCGGGCCTGGGCCGAGATCACCCGAACCAAGGAGATCGTGCCACCGACGGCCGGCAGCTACCGGGTCGCCGCCCAGATCCACATCATCCGGCACGGCGAGACCCAGGGGTACTCCACCGAGAGCGGCCTGACCCCGCTCGGCGGCTGGCAGGCGCACCGGCGCGGGTTCGACCTGTCCAAGGGCATCCGCGACGGCGAACAGGTCCGGATCGTCTGCGCCGACACCAACCGGGCCCGCCAGACGGCCGAGCACCTCCACCGCGGCCTGCTGGACGGCCTGGACATGTGGCGGCGCGACGCCAAGGTGACCGAGCCCCGGCCGATGGCGGAGTTCCGCAACTTCCAGGTGGCCACCCCGGCAGGCCTGCGCGACGTGACCAGCGCGTTCCGGATGTACCACGCGCTGATGGAGGGCTTCGAGCGGGTCGCCCTCGGGGACCGCCCGATGTGGCTGGTCGAGCTGGACCGTTTCTGGAACGTCCAGCAGGGCGGCGCCGACCCCATCCACCACTGGATGACCATCCCGATGCTGCATTTCGAGCCGCCGGCCAGCTGCGTGCGCCGGTTCTGGGCCGGGTTCCAGCGGCTGGTCGACGAGGCGCCGGGCGTGCGCATCCTGTGCGCCACCCACTCCGGCCCGATCCGCGCGTTCGCCGCCTGGGCGGTCGGCTACGACCCGGGCGAGCCCTACAACACCGAGGAAGTGGTGGTGAAGCTGAAGGAGGGCGCCGGCGAGGCCCTGGTCGCCTACCGTAACCGGGTGCAGGAGGTGCAGGTCCCGCCGACGGCCGGCCTGCCCGACTGGTGGGAGGGGATCCCATGAGCTTCGTGCGCTGGCTCGACGCCTACGACCCGGCCGAGCGGGACCGGCTGGGCGGCAAGAACGCCGGCCTCGGCGAGCTGCTGGCCGCCGGGCTGCCGGTGCCGCCCGGGTTCGCGGTCACCGTCGACGCTACCACACGGTCCGCGAGCACGCCGAGGTCCGGCGGGTGGTCGGGGGGCTGCTCGGTGAGGTCGACCTCGCCGACCCGGCCGCGATGGAGGAGCTCAGCGCCGCCATCCGCGGCTGCATCGAGCAGGTCCCGCTGCACGACGGCGTCGCCAGGGAGGTCCGCGCCGCCTACGACGCCCTGTGCGAGCGCTGCGCCAGCCAGGCGGTGCCGGTGGCGGTTCGTTCCTCGGCCACCTCCGAGGACCTGCCCGACGCCAGCTTCGCCGGTGAGCACGACACCTTCCTGTGGGTGCGCGGCCCCGACGACGTCCTGGCCTACCTGACCCGCTGCTGGTCCAGCCTGTTCACCGCCCGTGCGATCGCCTACCGACGCGAGCGGGGCTACGCCCACGACGTGGTCGCCATGTCGGTCGGGGTGCAGAAGATGGTCCGCCCCAAGGCGTCCGGGGTGGCGTTCACCCTCAACCCCAGCGACGGCGACCGCTCCCAGGTGGCGGTCGAGGCGGCCTGGGGGTTCGGCGAGGGCGTCGTCTCGGGCGAGGTGACCCCCGACAGCTTCCTGGTCGACAAGGTCCTGGGCGAGATCGTCAAGCGCACCATCGCCGACAAGTCCATGGAGTATCGGCTGGGCCCGGGCGACCGGGTGGAGCTGGTGGCGGTGGACGACGCCCGGCGCGCCGCCCCGTCCCTGACCGACGACCAGGTCAAGGCGGTGGCGCGGCTGGCCCGGCGGGCCGAGCGGCATTACGGCTGCCCCCAGGACGTGGAGTGGGCGTCGACGCCGACCTGCCCGAGGAGTCGGCCGTGACCCTGCTCCAGGCCCGCCCGGAGACGGTCTGGAGCCGCCGGCCGGCCAAGCCCGTGGCCAGGACCCATGACCCGATGGCCAGCATCGTCGCCACCCTGCTGTCGCCGCTGCACGCACGTGGACGCTCGGACCCGCCCGGGCCGTGACCCGGGCTCGACGGAAAGGACAGGGCCATGGCGGACCGGTTCCCGAGCCCCTTCGGGCTCGAGACCCCGGCGGGGGCCGAGGGGTGGCAGGAGCTGTACACCTACTCGCTGCCGTTCAGCTCCGACCGGCGCGAGTACGAGGACTCGATGTTCTGGTTCCAGGACGGGGTCCACTGGCCGGAGGTCCTGAGCCCCTGGGACGCCACCTTCCTGGAGTTCGCGCTGGCCTCGCTGTCGCAGTACAACACCCGCCACTACCTGATCCCGCCGGCCCTTGGGGTCGACTTCCGGGTGCTCAACGGCTACGTGTTCCTCTCCCCGGTCGGGGTGGCCGACCCGGCCGAGATCGAGGCCAGGGTCCCCCATTTCCTGGAGCGGGCCGGCTTCTACTTCCAGAACTGGGGGTCGCTGTACGAGCAGTGGATGGTCAAGATCCGCGGGCTGATCGACGAGATGGAGGCGCTCCGCTTCGAGCCCCTGCCCGACAAGGAGGACCTGGCCGTCGTCACCGAGGGCCGCGGCGTCGGCTCCGGCTTCGAGCTGCAGCGGCAGTACCACCGGCTGGTCGACCTGGCCCTGCAGCTGTGGCAGTACCACTTCGAGTTCCTCAACCTCGGCTACGCCGCCTACCTGGACTTCTTCGGCTTCTGCAAGCAGGCCTTCCCCAGCATCCCCGACCTGGCCATCGCCAAGATGGTCGCCGGGGTCGAGGTCGACCTGTTCCAGCCCGACGAGGAGCTGAAGAAGCTGGCCCGCCTGGCCGTCGACTCCCGCGTCGACGGCGCCTTCGGGCAGACCTCGGCCGCGGAGGTGATGGAGGCCCTGCGGGGCAGCGACGGCGGCCAGGCATGGCTGGCCCAGTGGGAGGCGTCGGCGCAGCCGTGGTTCAACTTCTCCTCGGGCAGCGGCTTCTACCACACCGACGAGGTGTGGCTGGAGCACCTGGAGATCCCGTTCGGGTTCGTGCGCGACTACATCGCCAAGCTGCGGACCGGGGCCGACATCAGCCGGCCGATCGAGGCCATCCGGGCCGAGCGCGACCGGATCGTGGCCGAGTACGGCGAGCTGCTGGCCACCGACGAGGACCGGGCCGCCTTCGAGCAGAAGCTCGGCCTGGCCCGGGTGGTGTTCCCCTACGTCGAGAACCACAACTTCTACGTCGAGCACTGGAGCCACTCGGTGCTGTGGCGCAAGATGCGCCAGCTCGGCGGCGTCCTGGCCAAGGAGGGCTTCTTCGGCGGCGAGGACGACATCTTCCTGCTCAAGCGGGACGAGGTGCCGGAGGCGCTGTGGGACTACTACAGCGCCTGGGCGGTCGGGGTGGCACCACGGGGGCCGCGCTACTGGGGCAGGGAGCTTGAGCGCCGCCGCGGCATCCTGGCCGCGCTGCGGTCCTGGTCGCCGCCGCCGGCCCTTGGCCGCCCGCCCGAGGTCGTCACCGAGCCGTTCACCATCATGCTCTGGGGGATCACCGGCGAGAGCGTCAAGCAGTGGCTCGGCTCCTCCGACGCCGCGGGCGACGGCGGCCTCAGGGGCTTCGCCGCCTCCCCCGGCGTGGCCGAGGGCCCGGCCAGGGTGATCTTCTCGGCCGACCAGATCGGCGAGGTGCAGGAGGGCGAGATCCTGGTCGCCCCCCTCACCGCCCCGAGCTGGGCGCCGATCTTCGGCAAGATCGGCGCCACCGTCACCGACGTCGGCGGGATGATGGCCCATGCGGCCATCGTCTGCCGCGAGTACGGGCTGCCCGCCGTGACCGGCACGGCCTTCGGGACCAAGACCATCAAGACCGGCCAGCGCATCCGCGTGGACGGCAACCAGGGCACCGTCACCATCCTGGAGTGAGACAAGGGGAGGCCGCATGCTGACCGCCGAACAGAACGCCGAGCTCACCCGGGTCGGGCCGGGGAGGCCAATGGGCGAGCTCCTGCGCCGCTACTGGTACCCGGTCGCGTTCACCCGCCAGCTCGACCAGTTCCCGGTCAGGCGGGTGCGGCTGCTCGGCGAGGACTGGGCCCTCTACCGGAGCTCGGACGGCGCCTACGGGGTGGTCGAGGAGCACTGCCCGCACCGGCGGGCGTCCCTGGCCTACGGGGTGGTCGAGGCCGACGGGATCCGCTGCGGCTACCACGGCTGGCTGTTCGGCCGCGACGGGACCTGCCTGGACCAGCCGGCCGAGATGGACAAGACCTCCTTCAAGAACCGGGTCAGGGCCAGGGCCGGGCGGGCCGAGGAGCTGGGCGGCATGGTCTGGGTGTATGTGGGCCCGGAGCCGGCGCCGCTGCTGCCCCGCTACGACGTGTACGTGATGGACGGGGTGCGTGACTTCGGCCATGCGCTGCTGCCCTGCAACTGGCTGCAGATCATGGAGAACGCGGTCGACCCGCACCATGTCGAGTGGCTGCACGGCCGCTACTTCGAGTTCCTCGGCAACCGGCTCGGGTTCGAAGCCCCCAAGTCGTTCCAGCGCCGGCACGTCAAGGTCGCCTTCGACGAGTTCGAGCACGGCATCATCAAACGCCGGCTGCTGGAGGGGCACACCGAGGCCGACGACGACTGGGCGATCGGGCACCCGCTGGTGTTCCCCTACTGCATGCGGGTCGGCGGCGCCGGCATCGACCAGATGCAGATCCGGGTCCCGGTCGACGACACCACCACCTGGTTCGTGCTGTACACGGTGCACGCGCCGGAGGGGGCCGGGGTCGAGCCGCAGCAGGCGATCCCCGACTACCAGCTGCCCTGGCGCGACGAGCAGGGCAACCACATCGTGGACTACGTGGAGGGCCAGGACATCATGGCCTGGGTCACCCAGGGCCCGATCACCGACCGGACGGTCGAGCACCTGGGCAAGTCCGACGTCGGCATCGCCATGCTCCGCAAGCAGTTCAAGCAGCAGCTGGCGGCGGTGGCCGCCGGCCGCGACCCGATCGCGGTGGTGCGCGACCCCGCCGCCAACCGGCGCATCGACCTGCCCTGCGAGAAGAACAAGTTCGGGGCCGGTGCCGACTTCGCCCTCCAGTGGATGAACCTCGGCTTCACCCGCTACTCGCCGCAGCTCAAGGACCTGCTGCGCCTGCACACCGACGCAGCCGCGGCCCGGGCCGCGGCGGTCGGGGCCGATGTCTAGCGTGCCGGCCGCCCCGCCGGCCGGGCCGTCGTGGTTCGCCGGCGACGCCGAGCGTCACCTGCTCGACGCTCCGAGGCACTGCCCGCACTGCGGCGGGCCGATCGGCGGGCGGGCCGGTCTGGTGGTGGAGTACTGGGTGGCCGACGACCGCGTCTTCTACTGCTGGTGCCAGGCGTGCGACTGGACCGGGACCGTCATCCAGGTCGAGCGCCACGTCGGCCACGAGGCGGCCGGGTAGCCGCGGGACGGCGACCGCCTGGCCGGGCTCATCGGACGGTGAACACCCGGCCGGGGCCGGGCGGAGGGTCCAGGTCGAGGCCGAGGCGGCCGAGCAGGGTGACGATCGAGCCGCCGGGGTCGCGGACCTGGAACAGCAGCACCTGGTCCTCCCCCGTCAGCCCTTGACCGCGCCCATGGTGAAGCCGCTGATGAAGCGGTCGAGGAACAGGTTGAACACCAGAGCGATCGGGACCGCGACCAGGATCGCCGCGGCCTGCAGGGACTGCCAGAAGAAGACGTCGCCGCGGATCAGCTCGGTCGGCACGCCGGTGCTGACGACCTTCTCGGTGGTGGGCGAGATGAAGGCCAAGGCGTAGATGAACTCGCTGGCCGTGAGCGTGAACGCGAACACCACCACCGCGACGATCCCGGGGAAGGCCAGCGGCAGCACCACCCGCAGGAAGGCGGCCAGGCGGCTGTAGCCGTCGACCATGGCCTGCTCCTCCACGTCCTTGGGGATCGCCTTGAGGAAGCCGATCAGCAGCCACACCGACACGGGGATGGTGATGGTCGGGTAGACCAGGACCAGCGACCAGGTGGAGTCCTGCAGGTTGAAGGCCACCACCAGGCGCGAGAGGGACAGGAACAGCAGGCTCGGCGGCACCAGGTAGACGAAGAAGATGGCGATGGCCATCGGCCCCGACCAGGGGCGGTCCAGCCGGGCCAAGGAGTAGGCGGCCGGCAGGCCGAGCAGCAGCGTGATGGCCACCACCAGCAGGCCGACCCACAGGGTGTTCCACACGAAGGTCAGGAAGGCGGTGTCGCGCAGCAGGTACAGGACGTGGTCGGGGGTGGCGGCCAGGTTGAAGAAGAACGGGTTGTTCTCGGGGTTGTAGAGGTCGCGGTTCTGCTTGAACGCGGTGACCAGGCCCCACAGGAACGGGGCCGCGCACACGAAGGCGGACAGCAGCGCCGCCAGGTACAGGCCGACGCGGGCCAGGGTGTGGCGGCGGCCGTACCGTCGCCGCATCCGCTCGGTCTGGGCCGGGCTGGCGGTGTCGACGGTGACGGCCACCTACAGCATCTCCAGGCGGCGGACGGCGCGGAGGATGGCGATGGCCGCGGCCAGCAGCAGCGGGAACAGGAACAGCGCCACCGCGGCCCCCTGGGCGATGTCGCCGCCCTCGATCCCGCGGATGAACGCCCAGCTGGCCAGCACCTGGGTGGAGTGGGTGGGGCCGCCGCGGGTGAGGACATACACCACCGTCATGTCGGTGAAGGTGAGGATCGCGCCGAACAGGGCCGCGACCGCCACCACGGGCAGGGTCAGCGGGATGGTCACCTCCAGCATGCGCCGCCAGAAGCCGGCGCCGTCGACCCGGGCCGCCTCGTCGATGTCCTTGGGGATGGCGACCAGCCCGGCCATGATGATGACCGCGGACAGCGGGGTGAGCCGCCAGACGTGGACGGCGATCACCGAGGCCATCGCCAGGTAGGGCCGGCCGAGCCAGTACACGTTGTCCTGGATGAGCCCCAGGTTGCGCAGCACCCAGTCGATCGGGCTGTAGACCGAGTCGAGCATCCACAGCCAGGCGACCGCCGACAGGGCGACCGGGGTCGTCCAGGGCAGCAGCACCAGGAACCGGACCAGCCACTTGCCGCGGAAGTCGGCCACCAGGATGTTGGCCAGGACCTTGCCGAGCACCACGATCAGGGCCATCGAGACCGCGGTGAACACGAAGGTGTTGCGCAGCGAACGCCAGAACACCGGGTCGTCGAGGGCGCGCTGGAAGGTGCGCAGCCCCACCCAGTGGAAGGTGGGGTCGCCGGCGGTGACGTCGCTGAAGCTGAACCCGATGGCCAGGAAGAACGGGACCGCGACCAGCGCGATCACATACACGATGGACGGGAACAGGAACCAGACGGCGAGCAGGCTGTCATTGTCGGCGAAGCGGCGGCGGGCCGGCCGCGCGCCGTCCTGGGTGGTGGTGGGCCGGGTCGTGGCTGCGTCCATGGCCTCAGCTCCCGATCGGGACGGGGTCGCTGCGCCGCCCGCTGGTCGCGTCGAAGAAGCGCAGCCGGCTGGGATGGACGGCGAACTGGTGCGTCTCCCCGGTCGCGATCGGCGTCGAGACGTTCGCGGGCAGCCTGGCGATGACGCGGGTGTCCTCGCCGATCCGCGAGGCGGTCCCGTAGACATGCCGGTCGCCGGACAGGTACTCGATGCGTTCCACCTGGAACGGCACGACCGTCCGTTCCGGCCCGGGGACGTTCTCGACCGGCAGCAGGTGCTCAGGCCGGAAGCCGACGAAGCGGCCGTCGCGGGGCACCAGGTTCATGGGCGGAGAGCCGATGAAGGTGGCCACGAAGGTGTCGGCCGGGTCGTCGTAGACCTCGACCGGCGGGCCGAGCTGGCGCACCCGGCCCCGGTCCATCACCGCGATCCGGTCGCCGAGGCCCATGGCCTCGACCTGGTCGTGGGTCACGTAGATGGTGGTCGTCCCCACCCGCTGCTGGAACCGCTTGAGCTCGTCGCGGGCGCTGGTGCGCAGCTTGGCGTCCAGGTTGGAGAGCGGCTCGTCCAGCAGGAACACGTGGGGGTCGCGGACCATCGCCCTGGCCAGCGCGACCCGCTGGCGTTCCCCGCCCGAGAGCTGCCGGGGCCGGCGGTCCAGCAGCTGGTCGATGCCGAGCAGCTCGGCCGCCCAGCGGGCCTTGCGCTCCTGCTCGTCCTTTGCCAGCCGCTCGGCCTTGAGCGGGAAGACGATGTTCTGGAGGACGTTCTTATGCGGGTACAGGGCGTAGCTCTGGAAGACCATGGCGATCTTGCGCGCCCGCGGTGGGAGGTCGTTGACGACCTGCCCGCCGATCAGGACCTCCCCCTCGCTGGGCCGCTCCAGCCCGGCGATGGTGCGCAGCAGGGTGGTCTTGCCGCAGCCCGACGGGCCGAGGAGGACGAGGTACTCGCCCTCCTCGGTGGCCAGGTCGACGCCGTCCACGGCATGGACGCGCCCACCCTCGAACTGCTTGACGAGCTTGCGGACCTCGACGACCCGGGTCACGACCGGCTCCTAGGTGCCGCCGACCAGGCCGCGGGCGCGCCACTTCTCGAAGATCGGCTTGATCTGGGCGTCGGCCTGGGTGACCGCCTGCTTCGGGTTGAGCTCCCCGCGGGCCGCCTTGGCGAACATGGTGGGGATCACAAAGGTCCCGAACACCTCGCCGATGGCGGTGTTGGACGGACCCGGGTAGCCGATGTTGGTGCTCCAGTCGGTCGCGTCCTTGAGGAACGCCAGCTTGTCGGCCGGCTTGGCGCCGAAGGGGTCGCTGTCCAGCCAGCCGTCCAACTGCGGCACCCGCTCCGACCAGGCCGGGAAGTCGTACAGCTTGGAGTGCCAGGTGGCCGAGGAGAAGTTCTCGGTGTAGTAGAGCAGGAACTCCTTGGCGGCGTCGACGTTGCTCGCGTGCTTGGGGACGATCCAGTTGTAGAGGACGTGCTGGGCGGCACGGGCGTCGGCCGGGCCGCGCAGGGCCGGGACGAAGTGGATGTCGTCGGCGACCTCAGGGCTGGCCGTCTGGGCGGTGCGCCAGGCCGAGATGGAGTTGAGGATGTAGGAGAGCTTGCCGGCGATCAGGCCCTGGTTGTTGGAGGCCGGGTTCCAGGAGAAGACCTCGTTGGTCATCGCCTGCTTGAACAGCTTGGTCATGAACTCGACGGCGGCCACGGTCTGGTCGGAGTTGATCACCACCCGCTCGTTCTCGTCCTAGACCGACGCCCCGTAGGACCACATCAGGGCCCGCCCGGCCATGTTGGAGTCGATCTCCTGGGACATGCCGATGCCGAGCTGGGTGCCCTTGCTCTGCTTGATCTCGGCTCCGCCCTTCAGCAGCTCGTCCCAGGTCGTCGGTCCGTTGGGCAGCCCGACACCCTCCCACAGCGACCTGCCCACAGCGACCTGCGGAAGTCGCCCGGGTCCGGCACCCAGCCGGGCGAGAAGGCGTAGAAGCGGCCGGTGGCCGGGTTGAAGCTGGACTGCTTGCACAGCTCCAGCTGCTGTCCCCAGCGCTTGCTGGCCTCGTCGGTGATGTCCTTGAGGTCGTTGACGCTCGGCTCGAACTGGGAGAGGGGCGCGATGTACTGGATGACGTCGTGGCCCTGGCCGGCCTGGATCTCGGCCGCGATGCGGGTCGGGATCTGGGTGTTGTCGATGTGGTCCACGGTCACGTTGACCCCGACCTGCTTGCCCCACGCCTGCGCGAATGGTCGGAACCACTGGTCGTGGCTGGGCACGAAGTGGCTCCAGAGCAGGATCTTGAGGTCGCCGGAGAGCTTGGAACGCGGCTCGGTGAAAACGGTGGTCGGGGCCTGCCCGGTCGCCTCCTCTCCGGCGCCGGGGCCACCGCCGCCCGGTTCGCTGGTGCAGGCGGCGATGGCCGCGCCAAGGCCCGCGACCCCCACCGTCCGCAGGAACTGGCGCCGGTCGGGTGTCCACATCGGCGTGGAACGGGAACCGCTGCCGGTCATGGCCCGAGCCTCCCTTGGAACGCCGCTGGGGCGGCGCGCACGTGACCGCATGTCCAGAGGGCGTTTACCCCCCTTGGGCGCGCCCCCAAACCGTCGGAGCGAACCGTCACCCACGCACGCCCGGTCCGGCGGCGGCGCGCCCCCAACCCGTCGGAGCGAACCGTCTCCCAGGCACGCCCGGGCGGGCGGCGGCTACGCCCCTGGCGGGTCATCCCAGGTGCCGGCCGGGATGGCGGGCGGCAGCACCAGCACGCTCAGGCCGAGGCCGCTCAGCATGGCCATGCCGAGCACGCCCGCCCACAGCTCTGGAGGCCAGGCGACCCCGTAGGCGAGCGCGTAGGCGGCCAGCCAGGCACCCCACAGCAGCAGCGGGGCCACGATGGCGGCCGCCCGGAACGCGCCCGGTCGGTCGGGCCGCGGCCGCAGCCGGGCGACCAGCAGGTCGGTGGCCAGACCGCCGGCCAGCATGGCCGGTACCAGCGCCCCCAGGGTGAGCTCGCGCAGCGCCGTGACCGACAGCGCACCGGTGGTGGCGACCAGGGTCACGGTCCCGAACGGCAGCCGCCAGCGGCGTGCCAGCAGCAGCAGCGGGCCGAGCAGGATGAGGTTGGTGACCAGCACGCTCGCCACCCCGGCGATGGTGGTGAGCAGCCCGGCCGGCCCGGCGGCCTCGGCGGTGGCCGGCGCCCGGCTGACGAACGCCGACAGGTACTGGAAGAAGAACAGCACCACCGCGGTGATCAGGGCGGTCGCCCACAGGGCCGGCAGCAGCGCGACCGGCGACGAGTGGGCCGGCAGGTCGGGCGACGACCAGGCCGAGCGGACCGGGCTGGTCAGCATGAGCAGGCCGCCGGCGAGCAGCAGCAGGTGGGAGGGGCTGAGCAGCGCCGCCACCCCGACCTCGACGCCGAACAGGGTGTGCCAGGTCGCGTCCGCCACCCCGCCGGCCACGAACAGGCCGACGCCGACCAGCCCAAGCCCGTAGCCGGCCGGTACCCGGCCCGGGTCGAGGCGGCCATGCTGGTGGCGGGCGACCAGCCGGGCCATGACCACCGTCGCCACCATGAAGCCCGAGTAGAACACCCCGTGCCAGGGGCTGAAGAACGTCTCCAGCCCGGGCTGGTTGACGTGCGCCCAGCCGTCGAGGAACAGGCCGCCGACCACCCACGTCCCGAGCAGGGCCGCGGCCAGGTCGTCGCCCCATCGGGCCCGCGGTCGGGCCGGGGCGGCCGACCCCGTGGTCGCGGTCGTCCTGGAGCTCGCCATTGGCCGCCTCCTGCCGCTCCGGGCTCAGTCACTGCATGATGCTCGCTGGCGCCCATCGGTCAACCCTGCCGAGCGCGCGCATGCCACCATTCCGTTGAAGCCGGCGCCGACCGCAGGAGGATGCGATGGGACCACCGATCCTGTTCCTGGTCAACGACGACGGCCGCGTGCTCGAAGCGCTGGACGGCGACCTGGCCAGGCGGTTCGGGGCCGACCACCGCATCCTCGGCCAGACCTCGCCGGGGGCGGCGCTGGCGACCCTGAGGCAGCTGGCCGACCGGTCGGAGGAGGTCGCCCTGCTGGTCGCGGCCCAGCGGATGGACGAGATGGCCGGGGTCGAGTTCCTGCTGCGCGCCCACGAGCTGCACCCGACGGCCAAGCGGGTCCTGCTGGTCGGCCGGCGCGCGTGGACCTCGACCAACCCGGCGGTGCGGGCGATGACCCTCGGGCAGATCGACACCTACCTGTTCGAGCCGTGGCTTCCCGCCGCGCGCTGGCTGTACCTGCCGATCAGCCAGGTCCTGGCCGACTGGATCCCGGCGCACGGCCCGTCGTTCGAGGGGATCCGCATCGTCGGGCCACGCCTGGGGACGCGCTCCCACGACCTGCGCGACCTGCTCACCCGCATGGGGATCCCCCACGGCTGGTACCAGGCCGGCTCGGCGGCGGGCCGGCGGCTGCTGGAGGAGGCCGGCCAGGACGGGTCGCGCCTGCCGGTGATGGTGTTCCACAGCGGGCAGGTGTTCGTCGACCCCTCCAACGCCGAGCTCCTCGAGGCGCTCGGGTTCGGGACCCGGCCGGCGGCCGGGTCCTACGACCTGGTCATCATCGGTGCCGGACCGGCCGGCCTGGCCGCGGCCGTGTACGCCGCCTCCGAGGGGCTGGAGACGCTGGTGGTCGAGCCGCAGGTGGTCGGCGGCCAGGCCGGCACCAGCGCCATGATCCGCAACTATCTCGGCTTCCCCGGCGGCATCGGCGGCGGCGACCTGGCCAACCGGGCGCTGGAGCAGGCGTGGCTGTTCGGGGCCAACATCGTGCTTGCCCAGCAGGCGACCAGCCTGCGCCCCAGCGGGGCGGGCCAGGTGGTTCACCTTTCGGACGGGAGCGCGATCACCGCCCGCGCGGTGGTGGTGGCCAGCGGGGTGGCGTGGCGGCGCCTCGGTGTCCCCCGGCTGGAGTCGCTGGTCGGCGCGGGCGTGTTCTACGGCGCGGCCGGTGCCGAGGCCAGGGCCCTGGAGGGCCAGCACGTCTTCGTCGTGGGCGCCGGGAACTCGGCCGGGCAGGCCGCCGTCCATCTGGCCAAGCACGCCGCCTCGGTGACGGTCCTGGTCCGTGGGGCCGCCCTGGGCCGGACGATGTCGGAGTACCTGGTCCGGGAGATCGAGGAGGCGCCGAACATCGCGGTGCGGCTGCGCACCCAGGTGGTGGACGGGCTTGGTCGGAGCCGGCTGGAGGGCCTGACCCTGCGGAACCGGGACAGCGGCGCGACCCAGCAGGTCGCCGCCGCGGCCCTGTTCGTGATGATCGGCGGGGAGCCGCGCACCGGCTGGCTCACCGGCGTCGAGCGCGACGACCGGGGGTACATCCTGACCGGCCACGACCTGCTGGGTTCCGGGCGCCTGCCGTCTGGATGGCCGCATGTGCGCCCGCCTCTGCTGCTGGAGACCAGCATCCCCGGCGTCTTCGCCGCCGGCGACGTGCGCTACCGCTCGGTCAAGCGGGTCGCCTCGGCCGTCGGCGAGGGCGCGGTGGCCGTCCAGCTCGTCCACCAGTACCTCAATGGGCACTGATGGGCCCCTGAGCGCTCGAGCACCAGGCAGACTGGACCACCCGGGAGCCTTCGCCTCCGTCCCGGGCCGGGTCGGATGCCGCGCCGGTAGGATTGCCGGGTCGAGGTGGGAGATCGTCGGGAGGCGAGGGTCGCGTGCCGAAGCGGAGCGCGGGCATCCTGCTGTACCGCCGCCGGAACGGTGCGGTGGAGGTGCTGCTGGTGCACCCCGGTGGGCCGTTGTGGGCGAGCAAGGATCTCGGTGCCTGGTCCATCCCGAAGGGTGAGTACGGGCAGGGCGAGGATCCGCTGGCGGTCGCCCTTCGGGAGTTCGCGGAGGAGACGGGCCAGCGCCCCCCGCAGGCTGACCTGGTGGAGCTCGGCGAGGTCCGTCAGCGCGGCGGGAAGGTCGTCGCCGCGTGGGCGGCCCCCGGCGATCTCGACCCCGCCGCGATCACCAGCAACACCTTCACATTGGAGTGGCCGCCGCGCTCCGGCAGCCGGCGGGAGTTCCCAGAGGTCGACCGGGCCGGCTGGTTCGGCGCCGAGGAGGCCAGGGACAAGCTGCCGGCCGCGCAGGCCGAGCTGATCGACCGGCTCCTCGGGGTGCTCGCCGAGCCGTGAAACGGCGCGCCAGCGCCACCGCCGGCGCCAGGAGAACCCTCGCATCCCGGCGATGCGGCATGATGGCGGGCACCGGCCCGAGCAGGGCCGGGCCGGCACGGCGGCGGGAGGGACCCATGGACGAGGTGACGGTCGGGATCACGGCCCTGGAGCGCACCCCGCTGTTCGCGGGACTCGGCCGCGAGCAGCTCGAGCACGTCCTGCGGGTCGGGCATCGGGTGTCGTTCGAGGCCGGCCGGGCGATCGTGGAGCGGGGCGACGTGGGCGACGCCATGTACATCGTCCTGGCCGGCGCCGCCGAGGTGGACGTGGGTGGCCGGTTCCACCGGCTGGAGCGGGGCGACTTCTTCGGCGAGATGGCCGTCCTCGCCGGCAAGCGCCGCGAGGCCACGGTCAAGGCCGTCGAACAGGTCGAGGCGCTGCGGATCCCCGCCGACGACTTCCAGGTGTTCCTGCGCCACAACCCACAGGTCGCCGTCGGGATGCTGACGAGCCTGGTCGAGCGCCTCCGGGAGGTGCAGGACCGCCTCGACACCTGGATCGGCGGCGTCTGGTAGTCCGGGTTCACCTGGCGTCGGCGCAGCAGCCGACACCCGCAACTCCGCCTCAGCGCTCCGGGACCAGGCGCCGGAGCAGCGGTTCGGCCGCTCGGATGACCAGGTCGCGGTCGTGGGTGATGACGAAGTCGAGGCGGCGCTGTGCGTCCGGCCCGCCGTCGCCGCAGTCCTTGGCGACCAGGGCGGCGGCGAAATGGGGCCCGATCACGACCAGGTCCCACTCGCCGCGGAGCGGATCGTCGGGTGCGAGGTCGGCGCCGCGGACCCCGGGCCACCGGGGTGACCGGCATGCCGTGGCCGAGCGCGCCGGTGAACGCCGCCCTGGTGGCGAGGAACTCGAACCGGCTCCGGGTGGCCGGCGTGAAGTGGCCGGCCTCCTGGAAGCAGGCCAGCAGGACGTTGGGCTCGGCGGCGTCCAGGCCCTGGTGCTCCAGGTGCATGCTCATCTCCAACAGCAGCTCCTTGGTGGCCCGCCGCGGCTCCCGAGCCGCCGCGACCACCTCCCACGGCGTGGAGCCCTCCGCGGCGACCGGGTTCCTGAGCAGGGCAATCGTGCCACCGGGCGATGGCATGGGAGACGGCAGCGGCCCCGGGTGGCCGAACAGAAACCCCTGGCCAATGGTGGCGCCGGCGGCAACGGCCTCGCGGGCGTGCTTGATGGTCTCGATGCCCTCGGCGATGACGGCGGCGTCGGTCCGCTCGGCCTGGGCCCGCACCGCGTTGATGATGTGGGCCGCCTCGGCGGTGGTGCGCCCCTGGAGCAGCCGCAGATCCAGCTTGATCAGGTCGGGCCGCACGAACGGCAGCACGGCCAGGCTGGCCGGCGCGGCGCCGACGTCGTCGAGCGCGACCCCCCAGCCGGCCTGACGGGCCCGGGCGACGGTGGCCAGGAGCCGGGCCGGGTCACCGCCCTGCTCGCCCCGGCCGGCTGACCTCCTTCAGCCGTCCCTCCGTTGCACCGACTCGGGATCCCCGGCAATCAGGAGGTCTGGCCCCGCCTGATGGACCGTGCGGTTCACCAGGTGCAGCCCGTCGGCCACCGAGCTGGTCCCAAGGTCGCCGACGGCCTCGATGCCCTTGCCGAGCAGAACGGGCGCCACGGCGATCACCACCCGGTCCAGCAGCCGTTCCCGTAGCAGCGAGGTGATGACGCGCGCCCCCCCTTCGACCAGCAACGACCGCACCCCCGAAGCTCGCAGCCGGCCCAGGCCGTCGTGCAGGTCGATCCCGTCCGGGCCCTCCCGGACCACCTCGACCGTCACCCCACCTTCCCGCATGGCTGCCCGCCGGTCGGGGTGGGAGCGCCCGGTGGTCAGGACGATCGTGGCCGCGTCGGCGCCGAAGACCTGGGCGGTGGCTGGGAGCCGTAAGGTGGAATCGAGGATCACCCGGATCGGGGAGGCGCCGGGGACCATGCGCACCGTGAGCAGGGGATCATCGGCCAGCACGGTGCCCGCGCCGACCGCCACCGAGTCGCAGGCCGCCCGCAGCGCATGGGAGATGCGGCGCTCCCTGGGGCCACTGATCCATTTCGCCTCTCCGCTGCTGGTGGCGATCCGGCCGTCCAGCGTCTGGGCGTACTTGAGCACGACGTAGGGGCGGTCGGTGCGGGGGTGGACGTCGCCGAGGAGCGCGGTGGCGTCCAGGGCCTTGTCTTGACCGTCCAGACCGTCGTCTGCCGCCAGGGGTTCCCCGCCCGGCCTGCGGTGGCCGAGCCGTTCACGTTTGGTTTCCACGTAGCCGCGGTTCCGCAGGTGGGGTGCGGTCTGGATCGGCACGAGGTCCTCGACCAGGATGCCCGCCCGGTCCAGCGCACCGGCCTTGTCAGGGTTGTTGCTGAGCAGGCGGACGCTCCGGACGCCATTGGCGACCAGGACCTGGGCGGCCTCCCGGTAGTCCCGGCTGTCCACCGGCAGCCCCAGCCGGAGGTTGGCCTGAACGGTGTCGTCGCCCTGGTCCTGCAAGATGTAGGCCCGAAGCTTCTCGACCAGCCCCACCCCCCGCCCCTCATGGCCGGGGACATACAGCAGCAGCCCTCGACCTTCGGCGGCGATCAGCCGCATGGCCAGCCGGAGCTGTGGTCCGCAGTCGCAACGGAGCGACCCCAGGGCGTCGCCCGTGAGGCAGCCCGAGTGCAGGCGCACCAGGACACCGCGGCCATCTCCAATGTCCCCACGGGCGAAGAGGAGATACAGGTTCCCCGATGCCCCCTGGAAGGCGCGAAGATCGAACTCCCCGGCCCAGGTGGGCAAGGGGAGGTGGGCAACCTCCTGGGGCGGGAGCATCCTGCTAGCTATCACCTGCCTGTCGGCAGCTAAACGTTTTGTCCGGGAACGGCTCGGGTAGCAGGTTCTCATGCGCCAGCGACCATCGGTGGACGGTCGGCCCCTGATGGCTGGGCGGTGGCCCCGGTGAAGGCCCGTGCGGTCCACTTCGTGGCGCCTCGACGGGTCGAAGTGCGGGAGGTCGACCTCCCGACGCCGGCCGAGGGAAGTGTCCTCGTGGCCACCGAGTGGTCCGGGATCTCGAGCGGTACCGAGCTGCTCGCCTACCGGGGCGAGATCGACCCCGACCTCCCCCTGGACGAGACCCTCGGCTCCCTGGCCGGCACGTTCACCTATCCGTTCCGCTACGGGTACAGCGCGGTCGGCCGGGTGGTCCAGCCCGCCGGGTCCTTCACCGAGGGCCAGCTGGTCTTCGCCCTCCACCCCCACCAGGACCGGTTCGTCGTTGCCGCCGGGGAGGCCGTGCTGGTCGACGGTCTGGATCCTCGCGCCGCCACCCTCTATCCCTTGGTCGAGACTGCCCTCCAGGTCTGCCTGGATGCCCGCCCCCGCCTGGGAGAGGTCGCCGTGGTGGTGGGCCTGGGGACGGTCGGCATCCTGGTCGCCGTGCTGCTGGCCCGGGCCGGCGCGGTCGTCCTCGGATCCGAACCGTTGCCCGCCCGGCGGGCCGCCGCCGACACCTGCGGGGTACGGGCCCTGGCCCCTGACGAGGTCGCCGACGCCGTGGCGGAAGGAACCAGAGGGCGGGGAGCCGACCTGGTGGTCGAGGCCAGCGGGAACCCCCGGGGCCTCGCCGAATCCCTGGGGCTGCTGGCCCACGAGGGAACCGCGCTGGTCTGCTCCTGGTACGGCACCAGGCCGGCCGCCCTCCCCCTTGGCGCGGCGTTCCACCGCCGGCGGCTGGCCATCCGCAGCACCCAGGTCTCCACCCTCCCGGCGGCCCTCACCTCCAGATGGGACCGCGGTCGCCGGGCCGAGGTGGCATGGCGCCTCGCCCGCGAGCTGCCCCTCGGCGTCCTCTGCACCCACGAGTTCCCGTTCGAGCGGGCCGCCGCGGCCTACGCCCACGCCGACCGGAAGGACGATGGCCTGATCCACGCCGCGCTGCGGTACCGGTGAGGATGCCGGGCAGTCTCACGAGGAGGACCGGGATGACCGTCGGCTACCAGGTGGGGTCCAGCGTCACCGTCCGGGCCCTGCATCGGCTGCCCGTCCCGGGGCCGGAGGGAGAGCTCCACTCCCACGACTACCGGATCGACGTCGAGGTCGGCCGACGCGAGCTGGACGAGCACGCCATGGTCTGCGACCTCGACGTGCTCCGGTCCACCATGCAGGCGATGGCCGCGCGGATCGAAGGCAAGGACCTGGAGGAGATCCGCCCGCCCCAGGCCGAGGCCGTGACCGTGGAGATCCTGGCCCGGTGGGCGCACCAGCGCCTGATCCCGGCGCTCCGGCAGGCCGGAGCCGACAGGCTGGCGGTTCGGGTGTGGGAATCCGCCTCGGAGTTCGGCGGCTACGCCGGTCCGGTGGCGTGATCGGCCGCGGCGACCTCACGCAGCGCTCCGAAGAACAGCTTCGCCGACTGCGCCCAGGTCGGCCGGCCGGCAGCCCTGCGCGCCGCCGCCGCGGCCAGTCTCCGCCGCAGACCGTCGTCCTCGGACAGCCGGCCGAGGGCGTGGCTCAACCCGGCCAGGTCACCCGGAGTGGCCAGCAGCCCCTCTCGACCGTCCTCGGCCAGGTGGGGCAGGTTGCCGGCCGACCAGCCGACCACCGGCAGACCGGCGGCCATCGCCTCACCCCAGACCGTCCCGAAGGGCTCCCGCAGGCTGGGCAGGGCGAACACGTCAGCCTCCCGGTACAGCACCGCCACCTGCTCTGCCGGCACGGGACCGTGGACCACCACCCGGCCGGTCAGGTCGGGCCGCGACAGCCGGGCCCGGACGCGCGCGCTGTACCGGCGATCGGCCTGGTCGTCGCCGACCAGGTGCAGCGTGGCCAGCCGCTCGGGGAGCCGGGCCACGGCGTCCAGCAGATCCAGGATGCCCTTGCGCTCGACCCAGTTGGCCACGCACAGCAGCCCGGCCTGGCGTCCCCGGCGAAGGTCGACGGCGGCGTGCTCGGAGGAGACCGGCAGGTCGCGGCCGGGAGGCACCACCCGGACCCGCTCCGGCGGGTACCCCTGGGCGACCAGCTCGTCGCCGAGGGCCTGGCTGGCCACAAGGAGCAGGCGGGCCCGGCGGTACGCCCACCGGTCCAGCGGCATCTGGAGCCCTCGGCGCACCGGCCCGTGGTCGATGCCGCCCGGAGGCTGGTGCAGACTGCCGACCGTTGGCGTCCTTGGTCGCCGCGGCAGCCACGGCCCGAGGAAGGCAGCGGCGATGCTGTCGAGGACGACGACATCGGCCCTGGCCCGCCGTCGTACGGCGGGGCCGGCCAGCATGGACAGGGGGAAGGGGAGGTCGGGGAACGAAACGAAGTCGACGGTGGCGCCACACGCCGGAGCCAGCTCCGCCATGCGGCGATGGTAGCGATAGCCGCCGGTCAGGCGGCCCGGGTCACCGAGGGTGACCAGGGAGACCGAGAGGATGCGGGTCATCCATGTGGCTCCGAGCATGTTCGGGCCCGAAGGGCTGTACGGCGGTGGCGAACGCTACCCTCTGGAGCTGTCCCGGGCCCTGGCCACCGAGGTGGACTGCGAGCTGGTGACCTTCGGCGCCCGGCCCGGCCGGTGGCGGGAGCGCGCAGGCCTCGAGATCCGGGTCCTTCGGCCGCTGGTCCGGCTGCACCGCCACCCCGCCCAGCCGGTGACCCCGCTGCTGCCCGCGGCGCTGGCCGGCGCCGAGATCGTCCACGCACATCATTTCCGGAGCGTACCCACTCGCATGGCGGCGGTGACAGCCCGCCTCCGGGGAGCGGCCACCGCGGTGACCGACCACGGCCTGCCCGGCCGGACGTGGGGTGGACTCGTCCACCGGCTGTTCGACCGCTTCCTGACCGTGTCGCGGTTCTCCGCCGAGCTGCTGGGTGCCCCCGAGGCGAGGACGCGAGTGATCTACGGCGGCGCCGACCCGCGGCGCTTCTCCCCTGCGCGCGATGCCGACCGCCACGGCGTCCTGTTCGTCGGGCGGCTGACTCCCCACAAGGGGATCGACCGTCTGATCCGCGCCCTGCCCGCCGGTGCGGCCCTGCGGATCGCCGGCGGCGGCGGCCACGACCCCCATCCACCCGAGCGGGACTACCCGGACCTGCTCCGCCGGCTGGCCCGCGACCGGGACGTGGCCTTCCTCGGACCGGTACCCGACCCCGCCCTGCCTGGCCTGTACCGCCGGGCCGCCGTCCTGGCCCTGCCATCGGTCGACCGCACCTGCTACGGCCGGCATGTCCCCGTCTCCGAGCTGCTCGGTCTCACCGCGCTGGAGGCCATGTCCAGCGGGACCCCGGTGATCGCCAGCCGGATCGGGGGCCTGGCCGAGGTGGTGGTGGACGGGGAGACCGGGTTCCTGGTGGAGCCAGGCGACGTGGCCGCGCTCGAGGACCGCCTCGCGCTGGTCCTGTCCGACCGCCGCCTGGCCGCCCGGCTGGGCGCCAACGCCCGTGATCTGGTCCTGGAACGGTTCACCTGGCGGGCCTGCGCGGAGCGGTGTCTCGCCGCCTATGAATCGCTGAGGTGAGCGCTAGATCGAGCTGGGATCGGCGGCGGCCAGCGCGGCGGTGAGCGTGTCGACCACCGGCACGCCGGTGGCCTCCAGGGCGTGGCGGTGGTGCGAGCCCCCGTCGTACAGGACGCAGCGGGCGCCGACCGCCCGCGCCGCCGCCAGGTCGTCCAGGGAGTCGCCGACCAGCACCACCGTCTGAGGTGCAAGCTCCAGCGCGGCCAGGTGCGCGACCAGGTGCTCGGCCTTGCCGCCGCCTCCAGGCCGACGTAACCCGTCCACGCGGACGAAGAAATGGTCGATCCCCAGCCGCTCGACCAACGCAACCAGGTCCTGGTGCCGCCACATCGACAGCAGCGACTGGGGCAGGCCGGCCGCCTCGGCGGCCGCCAACGCCGCCCGCGCGTCGGATGCCAGCGCCAGCCGCTCCAGCCGGGCCTGGTAGCCGTCGTGGTAGGCCTCGTCGAGGGCCTGCCATTCGTCGGCTGAGACGGCCCGGCCGACCACCTGCTCGTAGAACCGCTGGACCGGACGAGTGAAGTGGCTGCGGTAACGGTCGGCGTCGATCGGGGGAACGCCCAGCAGCGACAACGCGTCGTTGACCGCCGCCACCACCGCGACCTGGTCGTCGAACAAGGTGCCGTTCCAGTCCCACACCAGGTGGCGGGTGCCGCTGTCGGTATGGCGGGGGGCGCCGTCCATGTGCGCCATGCAGGGCAGTGTAGGCCCAAGGAGAGGATCAGCCGTCGAGGGTGGCCCGCACCAGGTCGCGGAACTCCTCTACGGCTTCGGGCGGCCTCGGGCGGGACCGGCCGGAGGCCTGGCCGACCAAGGGTGTCTCACCAGTCGGTCTTCGCACCGGGGATGGCGGCCACCCCGGCCTTCGCCACCTCCAGGTCCTCTTCGCCGGAACCGGAACTCACTCCCACCGCTCCCAGGACCTGGCCGCCGACGATGATGGGCAGTCCGCCCTCGAGATTGGTGAGGCGTCCCCCGGTGACGAGGGCGAGTTTCAGATCGTGCCCCGGTTCCACACCGCCGGTCGCGGACCGACGATCGGCGGCGGTGAGCGCCTTGCGCTGTGCGGTCTGGATGGAGAGGAACTTCGCGCCATCCATCCGGACGAACGCGAGCAGTCTCCCTCTGTCGTCGACGACGGCGACGCACTGCGGAGTGCCCATTGCCGCTGCGCGCTCCACCGCGGCCTGAAGGACGTGCAGCGCCCCTTCATGGGTGAGCATCAGACGCGTGGCGGTGTCGGCGATGGTGCCCTCCGGAACCGACGAATGGCTCGATCCACCATTGACAATCCCTCATACCTTAGCACGTTACTGAGCCGCGCCCCGTGACGTCCGGCTCGGCGCCGGGTCGAGGAAGGAAGGCTCAGGCGGGGTCAGCCGGAGATCCCGGTGAGGGTCTGGGAGACCGAGCGGGGGTCGCGGAGGCTCCAGCGGCCGGCTTCCACGGTGGCGAGGAAGTCGGCCACCAGCCGGTTGAACAACTCCGGCTCCTCGAGATTCGAGGTGTGCCCGGTCTTCGGCAGAACCACCAGCCCCGCTGACGGGATGGTCCGCTTCAGCATGAGGTTCGTCTCGAGACAGCCGGCATCCTCGTCACCGACCATCAGCAGGGTGGGAATCCCCAGGGCCCGGAGGTCGTCAGCCAGGTCGTAGAGCGAGGGGCGCTCCCGCTGGACTCCGCGCATCGTAAGCGCCGACCCCACGGAGGAGTGCTCGGACAGCATGCGCACGAACTCCTCCCACCCCCGGCGATCCTTGTTCTGGAACTGGACCCGGGCCGGGCCGGCCCCGTAGGTCGGAGCGATTGCCGCCGCTCCCTGGTTCTGGAACGCCTCCGCGATCGCCTGGCTCTCCGCTCGGAACGACGCTCGAGCGTCGGGAGGCGCTCCATAGCCGCATCCGGCCACCACCAGCGACGCTGCCCGATCCGGGTGGCGCAGTCCGAGGTGCAGCGTGCAGAACGCTCCCATCGACAGGCCCACGATATGCGCTCGCTCGATCCCGAGGTGGTCCAGCACCGCCAGCGCGTCGGCGACGGCAAGATCCTGAGAGTAGGCGGCAGGGTCCGTTGGCACGTCGGAGGGCGGATAGCCTCGAGCCGCGTAGGTCACACACCGATGCCGGCGAGCAAGGCATCGGATCTGGGGTTCCCAGCTCCGATGATCCCCGGCGAACTCATGGATGAACAGGATCGGGGTTCCTCCCCCGGCCTCTTCGTAGTACAGACCAACTCCACCTTCCGACGACGCGACCCCCATCGGTTCACCTCATCTTTCGGTCGGCTGTCGCGAGGGCCTGCTGCAGCCCGTGTCCAGGCCGCCAGCGCCGAGCATGACCTCGGCGCACATCGCGGACCAACGCCACCCGCCATCCGGTCCCCGCTGGCTTGACTGATCGATCCCGGCTCAGGTACTTTTTGAGGTCTTAAGATAGTATCTTAGAACTCGACGGTGAGCGCCCGGGAAAGGGAGCACCCGGTGGAGGGAGCGGTCGAGGTCCGCGGCGTGAGCAAGTCGTTCCCGCGCCACCGGGGCGGCGAGCTCCGAGTTCTGAACGATGTCTCCTTCTCCCTCGACGCCGGGACCTTCATCTGCCTGGTCGGCCCCAGCGGCTGCGGGAAGTCGACCCTCCTGCGGATCATCGATGGGCTGATCCCGCCCGACTCCGGCGAGGTGCTCATCGGCGGCCAGAGGGTCCGTGCGCCCTCGCTGGACCGTGGATTCGTGTTCCAGCAGTTCAACCTCCTGCCATGGCGCACCGTGCTCGGGAACGTGGAGTTCGGGCTGGAGAACCTGGGGGTGAGGAAGCAGGAACGGCGGCGGCGCGCGCGCGAGGTCATCAAGCTCGTGGACCTCGAGGGGTTCGAGACCTACTACCCCAGTCAGCTGTCCGGGGGGATGCAGCAACGTGTCGGCCTGGCCAGGGCGATCGCCGTGGAGCCGGCGATCCTGTTGATGGACGAGCCGTTCGGCTCGGTGGATGACCAGACCCGGATGCTCCTCCAGGACGAGCTCCTCAAGATCTGGGAGCAGGCCCAGAAGACCGTCATCTTTGTCACCCACGACATCGAGGAGGCGCTCTACCTGGGGGACAAGATCGTGGTCATGTGCGCCCGACCGTCGCGCATCAACCGGATCCTGGAGGTCCCGTTCGGACGACCTCGAACCGACGAGATCCGAGGGGCCCCGGAGATGGGCCATCTCAAGCAGGAGATCTGGGAGGAACTGAAGTCCGGGGCCACGGTGGAGGGGTGAGGATGAGATCGGAGACGAGGGTCTCATCCGAGGGAGACCTCGTCTCCGGGGGCGACCAACCGGCGTTGTCCAGGCGCGGCACCGAGGACAGTCTCCCGGGATGGAGGCGCCTTCTCCGCAACAAGTGGGTGCTGCGGGCCCTCTTCTACGGGGCCATCCTGGCGGTGTGGCAGGCCACCGCCGTCATCAAGGGCGAGTTCTTCCTCCCCACCCTCCCCCAGACCGTCAGGGGATTCGGCGAGATCTTCACCGAGGGCTACGCGGGGACGCTGCTGGGGACGCTCCGCCAGCTGGTCTCCGGCTTCCTGATCGCCCTGGTCATCGCCATCCCAGTGGGTGTGCTGATGGGCCGGTTCCGGTTCGTCGAGGACCTCCTCGCTCCCTATGTCAACACGCTGTTCGTGACCCCCAAGCAGGCGCTGCTGCCGATCATCATCGTCGCCGTCGGCATCGGGTTCTGGTACCGCACCTGGGTCGTCGTCCTCTTCGCCGTCTTCTTCCCCATCATCAACACGGCCGCGGGCGTCCGCTACGTGGACACGGAGCTCCGGGAGACCGCGCGGGCGTTCGGGACGGGCCGGTGGCGGATGTTCAGCCGGATCTACCTCCCGGCATCCGCCCCGTTCGTCGTGGCCGGGATCCGGCTCGGCTTCGGGATGGCCATGAAAGGCATGGTGATCGCGGAGCTTTGGATCTTCGCGGGGGCCGGGAACCTGCTGGAGACCTTCTCCCGGTCTCCGCTACGGCTCGATCTCTACTACCCCCTCGTGCTGCTCATCATCATCTTCGCGGTCTGCGTCAACGAGCTGCTCAAGTGGGCGGAGCGAAAGCTCCGGCCGGCCGCGCAGGCGACCGGGCAGGTGTAACGCGATGTCCGAGCTGGAGGGAGCGACGCAGCAGCGGGTCTGGGCGCGGCGGCCAGGCGCCGGACGCCGCCGCCACCTGGACCGCGGCAAGCTCGCCCGATGGACCCTGTCCATCGCGCTCTTCTTCGTCCTGTGGGAGGCCGTCGGCAGGAGCGGCCGCATCATCGCAATCCTTCCGGCTTCGGAGGTACTGCCCGACCTCGCACAGCAGATCGCCGAGGGTGAGATCCTCCGGGCCACGCTGGGCACGCTCACGATCGCCGGCGTCGGATTCGCCATCGGGGCCGCCATCGGAGTCCCGACCGGTGTGCTGCTCGGAGTGTCGGAGCGCTGGTCGAGCGTCCTGGACCCGCTGGTGAATGCGTCGCTGTCGGCGCCGATCGCGATGTTCATCCCGGTCATCGCCGTGTACCTCGGCCTGGAGTTCAAGGCGAAGGTGGTGGGGGTCCTGCTCTTCAACGTCTTCGTCATCATCGTCAACACCGCCACCGGGATCCGGGAGGTGCCGCCCAGCGTCGTCGAGATGGGTCGGGCCTTCGGGACCAGCCCCTCCGCCATGTACCGGCGGATCATCCTGCCCTGGGCGAGCCCCTACATCATCACGGGACTGCGGATCGGCGTCGGCCGATCCGTCGAGGGAGCGATCCTGTTCGACCTGTTCCTGCGGACCGAGAACCTGGGTCTGGTCATCCGGAACGCGGCGGGGTCGTTCGACCTCAGCACACTGCTGGGTTCGGTGTTCTTCATCACGATCATCGCCGCCGGGACGATGGGTCTCGCCCGCATCGTCGAGTGGCGCCTGCTCCGGTGGAAGACGGGATGAGCGAAGGAAGGCGGGGACCTTCCCGATCACGACGACGGCGGCGTTGTCCGCCGAAACGAGGAGGTGGATCCGGGTGAAGCAGCTCGTCAGGGTGCTCGTGCTCGCGAGCGTGGTCGCGCTGGTGGCCGCCGGGTGCGGCGAGGATGAGGCGCCGTCCTCCGGTCCGAAGCCGGTGCGGGTGGTGACCAGCTCCACCGGACAGGCGTACGTGGGACAGTTCCACGCCGCCGAGCTGTTCGGTGACAAGTTCGGGCTCGCCTCGAACAACCAGCTGACCGAGTTCGAGGACGAGGGGGCCGCCGCGCAGGTGCTGGTCTCGGGCGGGGCCGATGCCGGCTCCACCGGACTGACCCAGGTCATTCAGCTCATCAGTCGAGGGCAGAAGCTGAAGGCGTTCTGCCCCGTCCAGGTGGACAGCACCGAGCAGCTCGTCGGGATCACCAGCAAGATCAACTCGCTCAACCAGATCACCGACCCGAAGATCCGGGTGGCCGTTGACAGTCCCGGTGGCCTGGTGAACTTCATCATGAACCTGGTGTTCCAGCAGAAAGGCCTCGGGGTCAAGGTCAGCGACCTCAAGAACGTGACCGTCCTGGGGGACGGGAGCCAGCGCCTGGCCGCGCTCGCGGCCGGCCAGGTGGACGTGGGCTCGGTCGACCTCTTCGAGCTCCCCGACCTGCAGAAGCAGGTCGGGGCCGAGAACGTGACCACCCTCAGCGTCACCGCGGCCGATGCCGACTTCCTGGCCAACATCTACTACGCCTCGACCAAGTGGCTCGATGAGAACACGGACCTTGCCGGGCGGTTCTGCGCGGCCACGCTGTACTCCAACCGGGTCCTCGCGGCCGACTACAAGCAGTACAAGGCGGCGGTGGACAAATACATCAAGGGAGGGGTCGACGAGTCGATCACCAAGACCAACTGGGACTTCGCACGCAAGTATCAGATCTGGCCCTACAACGACGACGTGATGACCCCGGAGGCCATCAAGACCGTCATCGACGTGGGCGTGGCCTCGGAGCTGCTGGAGAGCCCGGCCAAGGACTACACCTTCGACGACATCGTCGACACGCGGCCGCTGAAGATCGCGATGGACCTCGTCGGAGGGCCGGTGAGCGCCGACGACATCCTGGCCGGTACGGTGCCGGCGCCGAAGGGCGGCTAGGAGGAGCCCGGGAGGCGTCGAACATGGAGGTGAGCGGATGAGCGAGGGTGGACCCCCACGAACCGGGTTGCCGCTGGCAAGGGTCGCCCCTGCGACGACCCGTCTCCTGGTCGTGGACGTGCAGAACGACTTCCTGGCCGACGGTGGGTGGTTCGCCAACCACGGGCACGATCTCGAGCCGATGCGCCGGGCCGTGGACAACGTGGAACGGTTCATCCCGGTGGCCCGGGCCGCGGGCGTCCGGCCGATCTTCATCAGGGCGATCTACGACGAGAAGTGGCTCTCCAAGCCGATGCTGGAACGCCATGAGCTCGTCGGCCTGGACAGCCGTCACTGTCAGGAAGGCACCTGGGGAGCGGAGTTCTATGTGGTGCGCCCGCAGCCCCAGGACGACGTCATCGTCAAGCATCGCTACAGCGCCTTCATCGGGACCGAGCTGGACCCGCTGCTTCGTGCCCAGGGTGTCGAGAACCTGATCATCGTGGGGGTGACGACCAACGTGTGCGTCGAGTCCACCGCCCGCGACGGCTACATGCTCGACTACCACATCGTCCTGGTGGAGGACTGCACCGCCTCCTACAGCGAGGAACCGCATCGGGCAACCCTGGCCAACATCCGCCGGGCCTTCGGCCGCGTCGTGACGGCCGAGGAGGTCACCTCGGTCTGGCGTGAGGCCGAGCTCCTGCCGAGGGTGGCCGCGGCGGTCTGATCCGGCAGGGGTCGAGGTGGCTGGCCGGCCTGCGCTGCGCGAGGGTCCGCTGACGGGCGGAAGAGGGGCATGTGAAGATCACCGGTGTCGAGACGTTCATGGTGGCGCTCCCGTGGCGCCGCCTGCACAAGATGGCGTTCCCTGGCGAGGTGCTCGGTCGCTACGTGATCGTTCGGCTGCGCACCGACGACGGCCTGGAGGGTCTCGGCGAGGCGACCGTCATCAAGGAGTGGGGCGGGGACCACGGGAGGTACTTCGGGGAGTCCCCTGAGCTCACCGGGCGGCTGATCGATTCGGTGCTGGGCCCGACCCTCCTCGACCAGGACCCGTTCGACCTGGAGGCCGCGCATCGACGGATGGACCTGGCCGTCAAGGGCTATCCCTATGCCAAGGCGGCGCTGGACGAGGCGCTGCACGACATCAAGGGCAAGGCCCTGGGCGTTCCGGTCTACCAGTTGCTCGGTGGGCTGGTCCGCGAGGAGATCCCGATCGCCCACAGCCTGGGATGGATGGACTATGACGAGGCCACCAGCGAAGCCGCCGCGGCGGTCGACGAAGGCATCAAGACCATCAAGATCAAGGTGGGACGCGACGCGGCCTACGACGTGCGGATCGTGCGGGAGGTGCGCCAGACGATCGGCCCGGACCGCGACATCGTCGTGGACGCCAACCAGGGCTGGCCCACCCCCAAGTACGCCATCGCCATTCTCAGGAGGATGCAGGAGTACGGGATCCGGTACGCGGAGCAGCCGGTGGAGGGGCTGGCGCAGATGGCCAGGGTGGCGCAGGCCGTCGATCTGCCGATCATGGCCGACGAGAGCGCCTGGACCCCCCAGGACGTGCTGGAGATCGTGGAACGCGGGGCCGCGGACATGATCTCGCTCTACACGACCAAACCAGGCGGCCTGTTCAAGGCGAAGAAGGTGGCTGCGGTGGCCGAGGCGGCCGGGTTGCCGCTGAACGTGAACGGGTCCCACGAGACCGGTGTGGGCAACGCCGCGAACCTCCATCTGGTGGCCTCCACCGCTGCGGTGACCGAGGCCGGGGTCTTCCCGGTGACCTCCCTCCGCGAGAATCGGCCCACCCGGATGGCCGGCCGGATGTACCTGGACGACATCGTGACCCGTCCCTTCGAGTACCGGGACGGCTGCCTGATCGTCCCCAGGTCACCCGGCCTCGGGGTCGAGCTCGACATGGACAAGATCGTCGAGTACCGGGTCCGGTAGGGGCGCGCGGATGACGATCGAGACCGTCGCCGTGGTCGAGTACCGGGTCCGGTAGAGGCGCGCAGATGGCGATCGAGACCATCGCCGTGCTGGGGGCCGGGAACGGTGGCTGTGCGGCCGCCGCCGACCTCGGAGGACGGGGCTTCGAGGTCCGGCTCTACAACCGGTCCCGGGAGCGGCTGGAGCCGCTGATCCGGCGGGGCGGACTGGAGCGGCAGGGGGCGGCTGGCGAGGGGTTCGTTGAGCTCGCGCTGATCACCGACGACCTCGATGCGGCGGTGGACGGCGCGGACCTCATCATGCTCACGGTCCCGATCTCCGCCCATCCCTTCTACGCCCAACGGCTCGGCCCGATCCTGCCGCCGGGGGGTGCGGTGTTCCTCAACCCGGGGCACATGGGCGGCGGCCTGTTCATGGCCCACGAGATCCACCGGCTGACCGGTCGAACCGACGTCCGGACCTGCGAGGTGAGCACCCTCAGCTACGCGTGCCGGATGCGCGGGCCGGCCTCCGTCAACATCCTTGGGGTGATGCAGAGCCTGCCCTTCGCGGCCTTCCCGGGCCGGATGCAGGACGAGCTGTTCGAGCTGCTCCGACCCCTGTATCCCAGTCTGGTCCAGGCGAGCCACGTGCTGGAGACCGGGTTCATGGACATCAACGCGGTCGAGCACCCGCCGCAGATCATCTGCAACGCGGGCTGGGTGGAGCACACCAAGGGGGCGTACCTCTTCTACTACGAGGGGACCACGCCCTCGGTGGGACGGGTGATCGACACCCTGGACCGGGAGCGGCTGGCCGTCGCCGAGGCGGCCGGCGTGCCCACCAGACCGTTCGTCCAGGTGTTCCACGAGATGGGGTACACCACCGAGGGCGCGGCCAGGGAGGGGACCGCTCACGCCGCCCTGCAGGAGAGCGCGCCGAATCGTTGGATCCGAGGCCCGCAGAGTCTCGACCACCGGTACATGCACGAGGACGTCGGCTGGGGGCTCGTGCCCTGGTCGGAGCTGGGTCGGTCCCTCGGCGTCCCCACGCCGGTGATGGATGCCCTGATCACGCTGGCTTCCGCCCTGAACGGCCGGGACTACCGGGCGGAAGGTCTCACCCTGGACCGGCTGGGCCTGGCCGGGAAGCGAACGGACGAGCTGGCCGGGTACCTCCGGGACGGCATCCCGGAACGGGAGGACAGGCCGCCGGGTTGATTTCTATCAAAGGTAGGATAATATATCCACAAGACAGGGGGCGCTCATGCCGAACGTCACCATCGAATGGTTGCCGGGCCGCACGCTCGAACAGAAGCGCAAGGTGATCGCGGGGATCACCGACCTGCTGGTGGAGGCGGCCGACGCTCGCCGAGAGGCCGTGCAGGTCACCTTTCGTGAGATGAGCAAGGAGGACTGGGGCCGCGGAGGCCTGCTCGGCATCGACCGAACGGATGTCAAGCCATGAGCGCCGGCCCGGCGTGCGGACTCCACCATCTGCTCCTGCAGACCTCGGACCTGGCGGCGGCGGAGGGCTTCTTCCTCGACTTCCTCGGGTTCACGATCCGTAAGCGGGAGGAGTTCACCGACGGACGGCCGTTGACCGTCACCAACGAGGGCTTGGGCCTCACCAGCGGGGCTCCCGGCCATCCATGCGCTGTCGAGCACATTGCCTTCCGCTCGTCGAGCATCCGAGCGATTGCCGATCGCGCCCGGGACGCGGGGATCGAGATCCTCAAGGACGTCGGCCCGGGACCGTACGGTCTCACCGTGTACCTGGCCGACCCCGACGGCAACCGGATCGAGCTCTTCGCGGAGGACGAAGATTGACGGGATCGCCGCCAGAGAATTCGGTGCCGTGGGCGGACCGCCGGATCGCGGTGATCGGCGGCGATGAGCGCGACCCCCAGATCGCTCGGCTGGCCGCGGCGACCGGCGCCTCCGTCCATGCGTTCGGCCTGCCCTGGCCCGGCGAGGGCGTCCCCGGCGTGACGCTGGAGCCAACCCCCCACGCCGCCGCGGCCGGCGCCGACTACGTCCTGCTTCCCATCCCGCTTGGGGTCGGTCTCCGGGTGTACGCGCCGCACGCGCCGGAACCGATCGTCGCGGACCGGACGCTGCTGAGCGTGCTGGCTCCCGGAGCCCACATCTTCCTCGGCCGCGCCACGCCGGAGCTGCGGCAGGCCACGGACGAGGCGGGGATCCAGGTGCACGAGTACGACCCCGACCGCGAGCTGACGCTGCTGCGCGGCCCGGCCATCGTCGAGGGCGCCATTCACCAGGCCATCGAGAACACCGACGTCACCATCAACGACGCAAGGGTGGTGGTGGTCGGCTACGGCAACATCGGGTCGCTGCTGGCGCGGCGGCTCCGCGGGCTGGGTGCGCGCGTGCATGTGGCGGCCAGGAACCCCATCCAGCGGGCCGCCGCCTACTCCGACGGCGCGACCCCGCTCACGCTGGAGGAACTGCCGGCACTCGCCCCCAGCCTCGACATGGTCTTCTCGACGGTCCCCGCCCGGGTGGTCGGGCGCGAGGTCCTGGAGCGGCTTCCCCGGGGCAGCCTGGTCCTGGACATCGCGCCGCCCCCCCACCACGCGGACCTGGAGCTGGCCGCGGAGCTGGGGCACCGCGCGGTGTGGGCCCGGGGCCTGGGCCGTCGAGCCCCGGTCACGGTCGGCAACAGCCAGTGGATGGGACTGCGCAGGCGCATCGAGGAGATCGAGCGCCGCAAGCGGGAACGGGACGCTCAGGAGGCGGACGCCGGGTGGGCCGGCAGATGAGCGAGCAGTGGAGATCCCCCGACGTCGCCATCGTCGGCGGCGGGTCGGTCGGGCTCATGGCTGCGCTCGAGCTGACCCGGCGTGGACTCGAGCCGGTGGTCCTGGAGCGGGCGGGAGATGTCCTGTCGGGCTGTTCCGGGGGCAGCGCGGGCCTGCTCTCCCCCGCCCACAGCACCCCGCTGGCCACGCCGGGCGCGGTCCGTGAAGGCCTCCGGCACATGCTGCGCAGGGACAGTCCCTTCTCCATGCGTCCACGACCGGGGCTGCTGCTCTGGCTGCTGCGGTTCATGGCCGCGGCCCGGCCCGTCCGGGTCCTTGCCGGAACCGAGGTGCTGCGCCGGCTCAGCTTCGGCAGCCTCGAGCTCCACCAGGCGCTGGCCGCCACCGGTCTCGACACGGGACTGCGGGCGCTGGGGGCGATCAACGTCTACGAGACCGAGGCGGCCTTCGCCAATGGGAGGGCCGAGGCCCGGTCCTTGGCGGCGCACGAGATCAAGTCGCAGGTGCTCGGCCCCGAGGAGGCCCGATCGCTCGAGCCCGCCCTGTCGGACGGCGTGGTCGGTGCGGTCTTCTATCCCGACGAGGCGCAGTGCGAGCCCGAGCGGTTCATGTTGGCGGTCGCCGAGGCGGCGCAGTCGGCCGGCGCGGTGATCCGAACCAGGGCCGAGGTGTTCGACGTGCGCATGCGCGCCGGCCGTGTGACGGCGCTCGAGACGACCCTCGGTGAGGTGCGGCCGCGTGAGGTCGTGGTGGCCAACGGCGCCTGGGTGGCCCAGCTCAGCCGCAGGATCGGGCTCCACCTGCCGGTCGAGGGCGGCAAGGGATACCACCTCGACCTCGAGCAGGCGGCTACGGATCCGGCGATCCCCGTCTACATGCAGGAGGCGCGGGTGATCGCCACCCCGTTCGAGAACCGGCTGCGGCTCGCTGGGACGCTCCAGCTCACGGGGCTCGACATGCGCCTGGACCGGACCCGGGTGACGGCCACGCTCAACGCGGGCGTCCGGACCCTCCGGGGCATCGACCCGAGGAGGGTGACGGAGGTGTGGCGGGGCATCCGACCCTGCACGCCGGACGGGTTGCCCATCATCGGGCGCTCGGCACGGATCGAGAACGTGGTCTTCGCCACCGGCCATGCCATGAAGGGTCTGCACCTCGCCCCCGCCACCGGGTCGCTGGTCGCCGACCTGGTGGTCGGGCAGACCCCCGCGCACGACCTGGAGCCGTTCAGTCCCGACCGGTTCGGGGGCCTCGGACTGGCGGACAGGTGGCGGAACGGGCCAGACGGGTCGCGGGCCCACCGATGAACCAGGACATCATCGACAAGTGCCTCTCCGCGATGGAGGCCGAGGACCTGGACGGGCTGATCGCGATGTCGCCGGAGAACTTCGCGTACGTGGCCGGCTTCATCGTCCCCTCGCAGCCCGTCCTCCGGTGGCGGCATGCGGCCGTCGTCATCACCGTCGATGGCCGGACGGCCCTCTACACGGTGGACATGGAGGCCTCCACCGTCCGGTCGCTGGAACCGCGGGCAGACGTGCGCGTCTGGGAGGAGTTCGCACAGGACGCCATGCCCGTGCTCGCCGAGCTGCTCGCCGACCTGGGACTCCGGTCGGGACGGGTTGGGATCGAGACCGACTACCTGCCGGCCCGCGACATGGAACGGCTGGAGCGGATGCTCCCGGAGGTGCGCTGGCAGCCCGCCCAGGCGACCTTCAACCGGCTCCGGCTGGTCAAGACGCCGCGGGAGCTCGAGCTGATGCGGCGCCTCGCCCGGATCACCGACCGGTCCATCAACCAGGCCTTCGAGAGCGTCCACCCCGGCGACACGGAGATGGACCTGGCCGGCGCGGTGACCACCAACCTGTTCCGCCTGGGGGCGGACGACTTCAAGTGGCTCATCCTGGCCAGCGGCGAGCGCAGCCAGTATCCCAACGTCGGGCCGACCACCCGGGAGCTCAGTCGGGGAGACATCGTCCGGCTCGAGGTGTTCGGGATGCTGGATGGCTACCACACGGGTGTCTGCCGGACGGCCGTGGTGCAGGAGGCCCCGGGCGACGCGGTGGACATCTGGTCGAACATCGTCGCCTGTCGTGACCTCATCTTCGGTTCGATCCGTGACGGCGCCAGCGGCGCGGAGACCTATGGCAGGGTTGCCGATCGGTTCCAGGCGCTGGGGTGGGAGCCGATGAGCTTCGTGGGACACGGGATCGGCCTCTTCGTCCACGAGGAGCCCTACATCGGCAGGTACGGGGACGCCCGCATCGACGCCGGCATGGTCCTCGGCACCGAGCCGGTGTTGCTGGTCCCGGGGGCCTATGGATTCCAGGTGAAGGACGTCGTGGCGGTGACGCAGGATGGTTGCGAGGTCCTGTCCGACGTGACGAGCACCGATGAGCTGTTCGTGATCGACTGAGCGACGGCTGACGAGAGGAGACGAGGGCGAATGGATCTGGGACTGGCCGGTTCGAAGGCGATCATCACCGGCGGCAGCAAGGGCATCGGTCGCGAGACGGCTCGAATCCTGGCCGAGGAGGGCTGCGACGTCGCCATCACCGCCCGTGACGGCGACCGCCTGGAGCTGGTGGCCAAGGAGATCAGCCAGGCCACCGGCCGGACCGTCGTACCCCTCCAAGGGGACATGAGCGCCCAGGCCGACGTCGAACGAACCATGAACGCGGCGATCGACGCCCTGGGCCATGTCGACGTCCTGGTCACATGTGCCGGGAGCAGTCCCGGAGGACTGCTCGAGGATCTGACCGAAGCGGACTGGATGAGCAGCGTCGGGCTGAAGTTCATGGGCTATGTCCGGTGCTGCAGCGTGATCCTGCCGCACATGCGGGAGCGTCGGTCGGGCAGCGTCGTGCTGGTCGTGGGGAACGACGGGCTCAAGTCCTCGTACTGGGAGCTCACCGCGGGGATCGCCAATGCCGCCGACATCAACTTCGTGAGCGCGGTGGCCGAGCAGTACGGTCGGCACGGGGTGCGGATCAACACGGTCAACCCCGGGCCGGTGAACACCGATCGCTGGGACGGGCTGGAGAAGCGGTTCGCCCTCGACCGGAAGCTCCCGCAGGCGGAAGCTCGCCGGATCGTGCTCGGCACCTTGCCGCTGGGGCGGATCTGCGAGCCGGAGGAGGTGGCGAGCGTGGTCGCGTTCCTTGCCTCACCGCGCGCGAGCTACGTGTCCGGCAGCCACGTGCTGACCGACGGCGCCCAGCTGAAGGGGCTGCTGGACGCGGGACTGCATGGCTGAGCCCGGAGGGCATACGAGCCATCGACGCTCCACGGAGGCAGGGCCGTTGACCGGACTCATCGATGTGCATTCGCACCACTACCCGGACGCCTACCTGGAGGCCTGCCGGCGACCGGAGAGCGGGTTCACCCACTACGACCGGGACGATGGCCGGTTGATCGTCCTCCAGGACGGCGCGGTCGGGCTGGCCGTGCCGCAGCCGCTGCCACCCCTCGAGCATCGCATCGGGATGATGGATGACGCGGGGGTCGAGGTGCAGGTCCTCTCGGTCTCGGCGCCCAACGTCTTCCGGTTCCCCGAATCGCTGCGCATCCCGCTCACGCGCGACCTGAACGACGAGCTCTCCGACTTGGCGGGTGGCGCGGGGGGACGACTGCGGGTGTTCGCCAGCCTCCCGCTTCCGGCGGTGGATGCCGCCCTGGAGGAGCTGGAGCGCGCGCTGGCGCTACCGCAGGTGGCCGGCATCGTGATCTGTTCCAACATCGACCGCATCAACCTCGACCACGAGCGGTTCTCCCCGGTGTGGGAGGAGCTGTCGCGCCGCGGGACCACGGTGTTCTGCCATCCCACCGTGGCGTGCTGCACGGACGGCCTGCGCGAGTACGCCATGTCCCTGGCCATGGGCTTCATGGCCGACACCATGTTCGCGGTGGGCCGGCTCGCGTATGCAGGGACGTTCGACCGCTTCCCGGGGATCCGGTGGATCTTCACCCATCTCGGCGGGACCATCCCCTTCGTCCTGCCCAGGTACGACAACTACTTCCGTCAGTTCCCGGAGTGCCGGGCGAAGATCACCCGCCCGCCGTCGGAGATCATGGGGGAGCTGTACTACGACACCGTGACCATGCACGCGCCGGCCCTCCGCTGTGCCGTGGACACGCTCGGGACCGAGCGCCTGGTCTTCGGGTCGGACTATCCGCACGTGCCCGGTGGGATCGACCGGTTCGTGACCGTCCTCAACTCCGTCGGCCTGTCCGAAGGCGAGCTGGCGATGATCGGCCGCCGCACGGCGGCGGGACTGATCGGCCTGGAGGAATCGCAGCCCGTGAAAGGCGGCTGAGTCGTGAAGACCATCGTCCGAGGCGGGCGCATCGTCACCTCGTCGCTCACCTTCGAGGCGGACATCCTGATCGAGGGCGAGACGATCGCTGCCCTTGGGTCGTTGCCCGAGGTCCAGGCCGACCGGATCGTCGATGCCACCGGCCGGCTCGTCCTTCCGGGCGGCGTCGACCCGCACACGCACCTCGACGCCCCCCTGAAGGGGACGATCACCGCCGACGACTTCTACTCGGGGACGGTCGCCGCCGCGATCGGTGGGACCACGACCATCATTGACTTTCCCGTGCAGGAGAAGGGGCAGGATCCTCGCAGCTCCCACCAGGAATGGTATGGACGCGCCGAGGAGAAGGCGGTGGTGGACTGGGGACTGCACCAGGTCATCACGGACCTCCCGGACGCCTTCTTCCCGGCCCTCGACGAGCTGATCCGCGAGGGCTCACCGAGCTTCAAGATGTTCATGGCCTACCCGGGCGCCCGCATGGTGGACGACGGCGTGATCTTCAAGGCCATGCGGCACACCGCCGAGAACGGTGGCTTCGTGCTGATGCACTGCGAGAACGGCCTGGTGATCGACCTCCTGGAGAAGGAGGCGATCGCCGCCGGGAGGGTCGATCCCGTGTACAACTCGGTGACCAGACCCCCGGTCACCGAGTCGGAGGCCACGGCTCGGGCGATCGCGCTGGCCGAGCTGGCGGGGGTACCGGTGTACGTGGTCCACCTGTCCGCGGCTCCCGCCCTCGAGGCGGTGGCTGCGGCCCGCGACCGGGGCCTGCCCGTGTACGCGGAGACCTGCCCGCACTATCTCCTCCTCACCGACGAGAAGCTGTCCGAGCCGGACTTCGGCGGGTCCAAGTACGTGATGTGTCCGCCGCTGCGCACACCGGCGCACCAGGAACGGTTGTGGAAGGGGCTGCTGACCGACGAGCTCCAGGTGGTGTCGACGGACCACACCCCCTTCCGGTTCGAGGGACAGAAGCAGATGGGCCGGGGCAACTTCCCCAAGATCCCGAACGGCGTCCCGGGGATCGAGTGGCGAACCGCCCTGATGTACCACTTCGGCGTCCGGGCGGGACGGATCGACCTCAACCGGTTCGTGGAGCTGATCGCGACCAACCCGGCGAAGCTCTTCGGATGCTATCCACGCAAGGGCGAGATCGCCCCCGGCTCGGACGCCGACCTCGTGGTCTTCGATCCGGAGCAGGAGGTCACCCTCAGCGCCAGGACCCAGGCCACGATGAGCGACTACAACCCCTACGAGGGATGGGCCATCCGGGGGGCGGTGGAGACCGTCCTGCTGCGCGGGTCGATCATCGTCGAGTCGGGGAGATTCGTGGGTTCCAGAGGCCAGGGCCGGTTCCTGCGGAGAGGGGCGTCCTCCGCGCTGGCCTGACCCGGCGCGCCGGCCTCCGACCAGCGCCGTCGAGATGGGAGCACCGCAGTGAGGGAGAGACCGGCGGCCCCAGCCGCCGCCAAGGGGGGTCGCACCTTTCTCGAGGGGCTCGATTTCGTTCTCACCGTCGACCCCGAGGACCGGGTCATCCGCCACGCCACGCTGGTCATCGAAGGGCAGCGGCTCGTCGCGGTGGGACCGGCGGAGGACGTGGCGCGTTCCCACCGCCCCTCGCCCGGCGACGTGGTGGTCGACGGCGCGACCCTCGGCGCCACCCCCGGGTTCGTCGACACGCATGTTCACCTGTCGGAGACCCTGACCAGGGCCAGCTTCCCGGACCGTCTCGGCACCCGCGCCTGGGTCTTCCACTGGATCATGCCCTTCTACGGACAGCTCACCGAGGGGGACGAGCGTGTCGCGGTGACCCTGGGGGCGGTGGAGATGCTGCGGTCGGGCACCACCTGCTTCCTCGACATGGGCGCCCTGACGGACCCGCGGACGACGGTCCCGGAGCTCGCCCGGACCGGCATCCGTGGGGTGACCGGGCGTCATGCCGCGGACGTCCGGCCAGCGGCATCCCCGAAGGGCTGGTCCGAGGCGATGATGGACCGCCACTTCTTCCCCGACGCCGGGACCGCCCTGGAGGAGCTGGAGGCCTGCGTCCGGGAGCTGGACGGCACAGCGAGCGGCCGCATCAGGTGCTGGGTCAACATCCAGGGAAAGGAGCCGTGCAGCGCCGAGCTCCACGTCGGCGCCCGGGAGCTGGCGGAGCGGTTCGGGGTCGGCACCACCTATCACATCGCCTCGACGCTGGAGGAGGCACGGTCGGTCGAGCGCCGCCACGGGCGGACCCCCATCGCCCGCATCGCCGCGCTCGGTGGGCTCGGGCCCAACCTCGTGCTCGCCCACGCGGTCGCGACCAGCGACGAGGAGATCGCGATCCTCGCCGAGCACGACACGAAGGTGGCGTTCTGTCCCGGGACGTCGCTCAAGCTGGCCAAGGGAGCCACCCGGATCGGGAAGTACCCGGAGATGCTGCGGGCGGGCGTGACCGTCGGCCTGGGGACCGACGGGGTGTCGGCCTCCGGCAGCCTCGACCTGAAGCGGCAGATGTATCTGGTTGCGGGGCTGTTCAAGGACGCACGGATGGACCCTGAAGCCGTCGGCGCGGCGCGGGCGCTCCGGATGGCCACCATCGACGGAGCCCGGGCCCTCGGGATGGAGGGCGAGATCGGCTCACTGGAGCCGGGCAAGAAGGCCGACTTCGTCCTCTTCGACCTCGACCACATCGAATGGGTTCCCTACCGAGACCCACTCCAGGCGCTGGTGTGGTCGGCGAGCTCGGCCAGCATCCGGCAGACGTGGGTGGATGGGCGTCCGGTCCTGGTCGACGGCACCCTCACCACGGTGCCGGACGAGCCGGATCTGCGAATGGAGGCCCGCGCTCGGGCCGACCGGCTGATCCGGGCGGCAGGTCTGGACGCTCCCGACGTCCCGCTCACCACGTCGCTCTACCAGTAGCGGACTGGGGGGCGGCCCGGCCGGTCAGGACGAGGATCTGCTGGAGGAGCGTCGCTGGAGCAGGCCGAGGATGATCTCGTTGGTCGCGGCGATGTGGTCCATCATGGCATGCCGGGCCGCGGCGCCGTCCCTGCGGGCGATCGCGTCCACGATCTTCCCGTGCTGCCCGGTCGATCGCGCCACCGGATCCCCGTTGTCGCGGGCGAACGGCAGGTAGGCCAGGATGTCGTGCAGGCGCATCTGCTCCTCGAGCACGAGGTCCAGGACGCGGTTGGAGTTGGCCGCGTGCGTGATCGCGATGTGGAGGGTGGAGTCGGCCTGGCGCAGATCGGGCACGGTGGCCGATTGAGAACGCTCCAGGAGCCAGCGCAGCACCTCGATCTGCTCGTCGGTCGCCCGGCTCGCCGCCAGCTCGGCGGCTGCCGGCTCAACCGACGTGCGCAGGTCGAGCAGGTCCTGGAGGGTGCCGCCCATCTCACGGATGCTGCGCGTGATCTCCGCGCGGCTGAGCTGGCGGATCTGGCGCGACGCGACGAACGTCCCCCCTAACCGGCCCCGGCTCGTCTTCAGGTAGCCCTGCTGCTGCAGTGCCCGGACCGCCTCTCGGAGGGTGGTCCGGCTCACCCCGAGCCGCTCCACGAGCTCACGCTCGGGGGGCAGCCGGGCACCGACCGACAGCGCACCCAGCTTGATGGCCTGGGCCAGTCGCTGGACCGCGACCTCATAGGCGCTGTGCCAGTGAGCATGCCGGAGGAAAACGTCGTCCAGCACCGCCGAGACTCCGGGGGGCATGGCGTCATGAACCGATGTGCCGCCGGCGTCACGAACCACCATGTCTCCGTCCTCACCTGTGCAGGCCGCGGCGCTCATGCGAGCCCAACGGCAGTATAGTCATTCCTCCTTCCATTACTCATCACCTACTCATCACTCGCACCCCGGACAGCATGCAGCCTGTCGGACATCCAGTCGCACATCAGGGGGACGAGCGTTGCGTTGTAGTTCGTGCACGTGTGGAACCCGTCCTCGAAGTTGACGAATTCCGCCAGCGAACCCCCGGCCATCCGCCGTCCCTCCTCGAGGCTCACCAGCTCGTCCCGCGCGCCGTGGATCACCATGTACGGGACGCGGATCAGCTCGACGGCCCCGGCCAGGCTGCATCGCTCCTCAAGGTAGACGCGGGCCTCCGAGAGGGAGTCCACCATCAGGTCCTCCATCACGTTCAGCTGGGTGGAGACCGGCCAGTACCGGTAGTCCCGGAAGTCGTAGAACCCCCCCGAAGAGATGGCCACGCGGATCCGCGGCTCGAACGCGGCCGCCCGCAGCGCCAGGAATCCCCCCATGCTGCTACCCCAGATGCCGACGCGGTCCGCGTCGACCATCCCGGAAGCCGCCAGGGCATCGATGGCGGCGCCGATCGGCTCCTCCCAGGCATCGGGGCGCATCGGGAGGACGCCGACCATCTCGCCCTGACCGGGACCGTCCATGGTCAGGACGGCGAGACCCCGGCGCACGAACTGCCGAGCCCAGTTGTGATACTCCTCCTTCACGGAATCCGCCCCGTTGACCATGATCACGCACGGAGGATCCCCTTCGGCGGCACCCGCGGCGTCCGGAACATGCAGGTAGCCCGGCAGTCGGGCGCCGTTGAACGGGATGTGCACGGGCTCGATCCGCGCGTCGAGGTGCTCGATCGCCCGCCGGTAGCATCGGACACGCCCCGCCCGGCCCTCGATCTTCTGCTCGCTCCCCATCCGGGCGAGATACTGGCCCCAGTGGTGGCACATGGAGGCGCGGTGAAACATGTCCCCCGCGGAGACGACGCGGCCCTCGGCCAGGAAGCGTTCGGCCATCTCCTCCGCCTGGACGGCCTCTGCGTGCCAGGCGTCATACCAGGCCCGCAGGTCGACGACCCGGCTGAGGATGCGCTGGAGGTCGCTGAAGTCCAGGGGGCCGGTCACCTCCATCCGGGCCAGCCGGACGACCACGTATCGCGACCCGAGGTGTTCCGCGCCATGCAGGCGGATCCAGGTCGAGAGCGTCTGGTAGTAACGCTCCACCTCCTGCCGGTCGGATTCGATCAACGCCCCACCCCCAAATCCGGTTGATGGCGCCCTGGGACCGGCCCCGGGTCCCGGCGGGCTATCGGAGGACATCCAGAGGAAGCATCGCGCTCACGACGAAATTTGGCGCGTCGACAAGCTCGCTGATCCTCAGGTCGACCGCGACGCTGCAGAGCGCGTAGGCCTGCTGACGCGTGAACCCGTAGTCCGCGCCGAGGAGCTGGATCATGTTGCGCAGGGCGTTGCGGGCGGCCAGGTTGAGGTCCTCCGCCCGCCCTCCGGAGTCCGCGTACACCGAGAGCCCCGTGGTGGCGATGTAGGGGCCGTCGGGCCGATTCCCGCCAGCCCGGTTCCCCGAGAACCTCACGTCGCGCATCGCCTGAGCGGCCGCGGCGCCCTTGATGAGGTCGAACCTGACGTGGAGGGTCGCCGCGGTCTCGATGGCGGTGCCGCAGGCCTCTCCGTCCCCCTGGGCGAAATGACCATCGCCCGCTGAGAACAGAGCCCCGTCGGTCCACACCGGGAAGAGGACCCGCGACCCCGCGACCAGCTGCTTCACGTCGAGGTTCCCGCCGTTCTCCCGGGGCGGCTTGGTGCGCAGCCCCTCATGTGCGATCCGGTCGTCCTCGGGGACCGCCCCCCGGGGCTCGGGGAGTGCCACCTCCTCGCCGCCGTCCGCCAGCGCGCGCTCGCGGGCGGTGATCCGAGCAAGCAGCTCCCGGGAGGGGGCGACGCCCATCGTGCCCATGAACGGCGCGGCCGGGATGCGGACCCCCGGCAGATCGGGGGAGGCGGCCCAGCCATCGCCGATCTCCCATCGCACCAGGAACGGGGCCGGGAACTCGTCGCGGAGGAATCCGAAGCCTGGGATCTGGGCCGTGTAGCCGAAGCTGGACGGCCTGACATCCAGGATGTCGACGGCGAGCAGATCGCCCGGCTCCGCGCCCTCGATCAGGATCGGCCCGGTCAGCGGACAGACGACGCTGCGATCGGCTCGGGGGACGTCCTCGTGGCTCGAGGCCATCGTAAACTGACCGTCCACGGCGTCCCTGGTGGTCATGACGACGTCGTCCCCCGGACGGCACACCAGCCCGGGTGAGATGTCGGGATGCCATCGGTTATGGCACCGGCTCGGCTCCTCGCGAATGGGGATCGAGAGATCCACGCGAAGCTCATGACTGGCCATGGGCACCTGGCAACGATCGTGGAGGCCGCGCCGAGACGGCGAACAGAGGGTTCGCACGGCGGCCGCTTCCGGGTGCGTGGACCGTGGCGGCGTCAGCCAGACGCAGACGACCGCGGCATCTCATCAGGACGACACCAGAGGCCCTACCGGCTCCCCTGGGTGGGCGGCGCGCACGCCGGGTACCCGGCGTCACGGCGGTCGCTCCGTGCCCTGGAGTTGGAGCCCACCGTCGTCGGTTCGTGGCCGGCCGTCTGCTCACCGCTGGGAGTATAGCCAGGGGCTACCTCGGGGGGTCCATCTCCGGGTGCGGCTCGAGCAGGTCCGCCTGTGCTGCCTGGTGATCGTCGGCGTGCGCGTCGAGGGGACAACAGCTGGGTCACCGTGGCCGACGGGGAGCGGGAGTCCACCGAGTCGTGGGCGGAGCTGCTGCGGGACCTGCGGCGGCGGGGCATGCGCGCGCCGGTGGTGATGGTGGGCGACAAGGCGCCTGGGCTGTTACGGTGGGCTCCAGCTCCAAGGGCGGGGACGATCGCCATGCCCCAGGCAGGACTGCATGACGGAAGCACCATCGCCGTGGAGGTCCACGGCGACGGACCCACGGTGCTGCTGCCGGTCAACCCGCAGCCGGTCGAGGGACCGCAGGCCGAGGAGCTGCGAAGGTGGGGCGCTGACCCGGCCCTCGGCCGCTCCCTGATCGATGGCCTCAGCGACGCGTTCCGGGTGGTCGCCTTCGATTACGAAGGCCGGGTCCTGCAGCTGCCGAAACCCGACACCTTGACGCCGGCCAACGTCGCCGGCGACCTGCTGGCCGTGGCCGATGCCGCCGGCGCCGATCGGTTCGCCTACTACGGCTACTCCTGGCTGGCGCTTGCCGGGCTGCAGCTTGCCATCCGGACCGACCGGCTTGCGGCGCTGGTCATGGGTGGGTTCCCACCAATCGATGGGCCGTACGCGCAGATGCTGCGCGTCACCACGGCGACCCATGCGATGGCCAGCTCGGCCTCGGCGCCCAGCACCGCGACCACCTCGCAACCATCGGATGAACCACCGGGCGAGCCGGACTGGTCGCGGGTGGAGGTGTCGTTGACGGAGGCGCAGACGCGCCAGTTCGTCACGCTCTACCAGGCGTTGCAGGGGTTCGACGATCGCGCCGCCCAAGCGCAGATCAGCTGTCCCCGCCTGTGCTTTGTGGGCTCAGCGGACGAAATCACCTACGACCAGCGTTGGGGTGGGGTGCACGTGAGCCTCGCCAGCCCGGTGATCAGCCGACGCGCCGAACTGGAAGCGCTCGGCTGGCAGGTGCAGGTGCTGGAGGGGCTGGACCACACCCAGGCCATGCAGGCCGTCCATGTCTTGCCGATCCTGCGCCCCTGGCTGGTCGGCAGCCTGGGCACGGGCAGGTGAGCGTCGGCCTGGATGGCTGCCAGGTCAACGGGCCGCACCTGGTTGCGCTGGGTACTGGCCGGCACCCCTGTGCGCATCGGTCGCCGTCACGGATTTCGCTGTTGTCGCTGGTCCGCGCTAGTCTGCCAGAGTTCGCCACGTGTCACCGCGAAGGAGTGTCCCATGGCCTCTCGACTCAACCCGTACATCAGCTTCGACGGCAACGCGCGCCAAGCCATGGAGTTCTACAAGGGAGTCTTCGGCGGCGGCTTGACCCTGAACACCTTCGGTGAGTTCGGCGCGCAAGACTCGCCGGACGCCGACAAGATCATGCACGGCATGCTCGAGACCGACAGCGGATTCACGCTCATGGCTTCCGACACCCCGGCTGAGACGCAGCGCAATCCCGGAGACAACATCACCATCAGCCTGAGCGGGGACGATGCCGATGAGCTCCGCAGCTACTGGAAGAAGCTGTCGGACGGCGGCACCGTGACGATGCCCTTGGAGAAGCAGATGTGGGGCGACGAGTTCGGCATGTGCGTGGACCGGTTCGGCATCCCTTGGATGGTCGACATCGTCCAGCCGCAGGCTTGACGCGCCCTCGCCAGCCACCGAGCAGCGCCACAGCCTCGTCGTCCGATAGCGGCGTACCGCCTCCGCGCAGCGTCCGCAGATCGGCGAGCGCCCGCGGGAGCGCCGCGTCCGGCGCGGCATATCTTCCCAGCACGAGCCAGCCGCCCGGACGCAAGCTCCGCGCCCCCCTATCTCAGTCGACGCGCCGGCCATCGAACCCTCCTGCGCAATGAGATTCTGACGACCGAAAGGTTGCTTCTTTCCCGCGCGCGTGACATGAGGAGTTCGCCCCTATGAATGGATTCACCCGCTCGGCGTTGAATTTGAGCGGCGGTCCATCGACTTCGGGGAGGGCCACCAGATGTTCGCTCATCTGGCCGCGGTCGCGTCAACGATTCGCTGTGGTAGTCTCCCCGTTCCTCCCGATCAGGACGGATGCGGCGTGAGTGATCAAGCGTGACTGAACGTGACGAAGCAATGGTTGACCTCGACCGTATCGAAGCACTCGCCAACGCGGCCGGACTCCCGATCCAGCAATACCTCCAAGCAGCCGCCAAAGCCCACGCCCGCCGCACCACCCAACCCCCGACCGCATCCTCGCTGTAC
>DASYSE010000122.1:0-8636 GCA_036003705.1 Actinomycetes bacterium
CTGGCCCACCGCGACATCAAGCCGGCCAACCTGCTGGTCCGTCAGGGCCGGGTCCACCTGATCGATGTGTTCTTCGCCGAGGTCCGGCCCAGCCCGTGGCGGCAGGCGGTCGACCTGGCCAACATGATGCTGGTGCTGGCCTGCCGCTCCGACGCCGAGCAGGTCCACCAGCGGGCCAGGCTGCAGTTCGGCGACGAGGAGATCGCCGAGGCGTTCGCCGCCACCAGCGGCATCACCATGCCATCCCAGCTCCGCAAGACCATGCGCGAGCAGGGTCGCGACCTGCACGCGGAGTTCCTCAAGCTGCTCCCCGAACGGGCGCCACCGGTCGCCATCCAGCGCTGGAGCCTCCGCCGGGTCGGCCTGCTGCTCGGGGTCCTGCTGCTCGGCCTGCTGGCGCTGGTGACGGCGCTGAACAGCTTCGGGGCGGCGGGGCTGCTGTGAGGCGCCTGGCGCTGCTGCTGGTGGCGGCCTGCCTGCCGCTGGCCGGCTGCGCCGGGTCGCTGACCGGCCAGGACTTCCTGCTGGCGCGCCAGCCGGCCTGCAGCTACCAGGGGAGGGAGGGGACCTGGCTGGTGCTGCTGATGGCCCAGGCGGTGCCGTCGGCCAGCCAGCTCCCCTGCGTCGAGCTGCTGCCGGCGGGTTGGACCGTCAGCGACGTCTTCGTCCGCAACGGGCGGGCCCGGTTCGCACTCGACTCCGACCGGGTCGGCATGCACGCGGTCCAGGTGGAGCTGGAGCAGTTCTGCAGCTTCGGCCGCGTCACCAGGGTGCCGTCCGACCATCCGGGCACCCGCCGCTACCAGGAGGTCATCTCCATCCAGCCGGGCAGGCGCTACCAGGGCGCGATCTACTACCTGTTCCCTGGCGGCTGCGTGACCTACCGGCTCGACTTCCGCAGCGCCGAGCAGGCCCGCCCGCTCGGCGAGGTCAGCCTCGCCCTCGGCTTCGTGACCAGGGACGCCATGCGCAAGACGCTCAGCGACTTCACCGACGGCAAGGTGCAGCTGGACCCGCCGGCCGGGGATCGGTGACCTGGTGAGCAAGCTGTGGACCCTGCCACGGCACCCGGGCGACCTGGTCCGGCTGCTAGCCGGGATGGCCATCCTGGTCGCCTGCACCGCCGTGGTCCGTCCCGACCACGTCGGTGTGCTCGAAACCAACGTGTTCCGGCTGGTCAACGATCTGCCGACGGTCCTGTTCCCGCTGTTCTGGGTGGCCATGCAGGCCGGCAACGTGCTCGCCGTCGGGGTGGCCGCCGTCGTGGTCGCGGCCACCCGGAGGTTCTGGCTGGCCGCCAACCTGGCCATCACCGGGGTCGGGGTCTGGCTGGCGGCCAAGATGATCAAGGACCTTGTCGGCCGCGGGCGGCCGGAGGAGCTGCTCGACGGCGTGCACATCCACGGCGGCCAGGACGGCGGCCTCGGCTTCGTCTCCGGGCATGCGGCCGTGGCTGTGGCCATCGCCACCCTGATCACCCCCTACCTGGGCCGGCGGGCGCGCTGGATCTTCTGGGCGGCGGCCTTCCTGGTCTGCCTCTCGCGCATGTACGTCGGCGCCCATCTGCCGCTGGACGTGGTCGGCGGGGCCGCCCTGGGCTGGGCCGCCGGAGCCCTCGTCCATCTGCTGCTCGGCGCGCCGGGAGGCCGGCCGACACCCCAGCGGGCGGCCAAGGCCCTGGCCCAGCGGGGGCTCCAGGTGGTGGAGGTGGCGCCGCTCGGTGGGCGCGACGCCCGCCGCTCGGCCCGCTTCCAGGCCGTCGCCGCCGACGGCCAGCGGCTGTTCGCCAAGCTGATCCCGCGGGAGCGGCGCGACGAGGACCTGCTCTACCGGGCCTGGCGGCTGCTGGTCATGCGCCGCCGCGCCGGGCCTGGCCGGCCGAGCGGCGGCGCGCCCGCCCAGCAGGTCGAGCGCGAGGCCTACCTGGGCCTGCTGGCGGGCGCGGCCGGGGTCCGCACCCCGAGGGTGGTGCTGGCCGGCCCGTACGGCAACGGGGCCGGGCTGCTGGTGCAGCGGCTCGTCCCCGGCGGCTCGCTCGAGGACTCAGACCCGGCGACCATCGGCGACGCCACCCTGGCCGCCGTCTGGCAGGAGGTGGCCAAGCTGCACCGGGCCGGGATCGCCCACGGCGACCTCGGCCGGCACAGCGTGGTGGTCGACGACGACGGGCGTCCGTGGCTGGTCGACTTCGACCACGCCGAGGCGGCGGCGCCGCAACCCATGCGCCAGGCCGACCTGGCCGAGCTGCTGGTCAGCCTGGCCGTGCGTTTCGGCCCGGGCCGGGCCGTGGCCGGCGTCGGCGACGCCTTCGACCGGGAGACCCTGGCGGCCGCGCTGGCCGCCACCCCGCTGGCGGCCCTCACCCGTACGACCCGCCAGGAGCTGCGCGACCACCCCGGCCTCTGGGACGAGCTGACCCGCCTGGTCGGAGTCCCGGGTCCCGCGGCCGCAAGGGAGACCGCTCCCCACCGCGGCCCGGCCACCTAGGGTGACCGGCTAGGCGTCGATCTTCTGGCCCTTGCCGATCACCACCACGCCGCCGCCGGAGACCACGAACCGCTCCCGGTCGCGGTCGAGGTCGACCCCGATCTGGGCGCCGTCGGGGACCTGGACGTTCTTGTCGATGATGGCGTTGCGGACCACCGCACCCCGGCCGACGTCGACGTCGTGCATCAGCACCGACCCTTCGACCAGGGCGCCGGCGTGGCCGCGGACCCCCGGGGACAGGATCGAGCGGCGCACCGTCGTCCCCGACAGGACCACCCCGGCGCTGACCATCGAGTCCAGCGCATGCCCGGTCCGCCCCTCGCCGTCCTCGAGCACGAACTTGGCCGGGGGCAGCGGCTTGTGCCAGCTCAGGATCGGCCAGCGGCGGTTGTAGAGGTTGAACACCGGGTGGACCGAGATCAGGTCCATGTGGGCGTCGTAGTAGGCGTCGAGCGTGCCGACGTCCCGCCAGTAGCCGCGGTCCCGGTCGGTGGCCCCGGGCACGTCGTTGTCGGCGAAGTCGTAGACCTCGGCCTGCTGGGACTCCACCAGCATGGGGATGATGTTGCCGCCCAGGTCGTGCTTGGAGTCCTCGTCCTTCGCATCCAGCGAGACCGCCTCGATCAGCGTCTCGGTGCGGAAGACGTAGTTGCCCATGGACGCGAACACCTGGTCGGGCGCGTCGGGCAGGGCCCTGGGGTCGCTCGGCTTCTCCCGGAACGCCTGGATGCGACGCCCGTCGGGAGCGGTCTCGATGACCCCGAACTGGTTGGCGTCGGCGATCGGCACCCGGATGCCGGCCACCGTCACCCCGGCACCGGACTCGATGTGCTGCTCGACCATCTGCCGCGGGTCCATCCGGTACACGTGGTCGGCCCCGAACACGATCACGTACTCCGGCCGCTCGTCGTAGACCAGGTTGAGGCTCTGGAAGATCGCGTCGGCCGACCCCGCGAACCAGTGCGGCCCCCGCCGCATCTGCGCCGGCACCGGGGTCACGTAGTTGCCGAGCAGCGGCGACAGCCGCCAGGTGGTGGTGACGTGCCGGTCCAGGCTGTGGCTCTTGTACTGGGTCAGCACCGCGACCCGGACGTAGCCGCCGTTGATCAGGTTGGAGAGCACGAAGTCGACCAGCCGGTAGTCGCCGCCGAACGGCACCGCCGGCTTGGCCCGGTCGGCGGTCAGCGGCGCCAGCCGCTTCCCCTCGCCCCCTGCCAGGACGATCGCGAACACATCGGGATTGGTCATGGCCAAAGAATACCCGGCGGCGCGTGCATCCGTCTCCCCCCGGGTCAATTCCCCGCCGCGGAGGTGGGCCGGGAGGTCGCCGCGGGGCGTCCTGGCCTGGGTGGGGTCGTGGCGTCCCGATGGCGATCGGGATCTCCGGCCCTCCCGTGGGGGGACCGCCGTTGCTGGTCAGATGGGTGGCGCTCGGTCGGGTCGCATCCGTGCCAGCAGCGCAGCCGGCTCGGGTGAGGGTTCACCGTCCAGCATCCAGCCGCCGCCAGAGCGCACCAGTCGATACCACAGCCGGTCGCGGCCGAACCGGAGCTGCAGGTCGCCGCGGGTGAGGCGGTTCCGCCAGGCCTTTGCCGCGTCCGGGCCGGCGGGGCGGTCCAGCGCCGCGCGTCCGTCGGCCAGATCTTCGGGTGCGGGCTGCCAGATGTCCCGCAGCGCGTCCAGTCCACCGCGACCGGCCTGCTGCCAGGCGATCGCCCACGGCAACAGCTCCCGCGAGGCCATGCCGGCCGAGGCGGCCAGCGCCGCCAGCCCCCTGCTCCCCAGCAGCCCGGCCGCGCGGCGTGCCAGGTCAGCCTCCAGGTCCAGCGACAGGCCGCCGTCGCCGGAGCCGGTCGCCAGCTCCCAGGCGCGGGCGGCGGCGTCGGCGGCCAGCGCGACCAGGTCCTGCTGTCGCAGGCCGGAGCCGGGTGGCGGGTCGATCGGCAGCACCGCCGGCCGCCCAGGCCGCTGCGGCGGCAGGGGCGGCGTCGGCAGGCTGGCCAACGCGCGCCGATACGCTTCGCGCGCATCGATCCCCAGGTCCGCGGCCGCTTCGGACAGGGCCGCGTCGGCATCCGACGCGCCGGATCGCCGACGGCGGGAGCGTAGGCCGGCGAGGACCTCGTCGCGGCCGCGGCCGCGCAGCAGCAACAGCGCGAACGGGTCCGCGTCGAGCACGTCGGCCACCAGGTAGCAGACCGCGGCGGCGTGCTTGCATGGGTCCGCCCAGTCCGGGCAGGAGCAGCGAGGCTGCAGCTCGCCGGGGCCGGGCAACAGGTCCGTCCCCGCGCTGCGCACGTCGTCGGCGACCTCCGGCAGCAGCTCTCCGTCGAGCAGCGCGGCGGCGTGACCGATCTGCGCGGCGATCGCGTCCAGCACCCCGTCCCATTCGGCGCCCTCGAGCGTCCGCACCCGCACCCGCACCTGGTAGGGCCGGGCGCGACTGCCCTGGACGGCGGCGCGAACCTCGCCGGGAGCGATCGCAAGCTCCCCGACGGTGCCTTTGCGTGCGTAGGTGCGTCCGCGGGGCAGCCGGTTGGGGTCGAGCCGTGCCCGCTCCTCGAGCGCGGTCGCCCACGCATCGCCCCACCAGGTCCGGCCGAAGCCACGCCGCCCGCGTCCGCCCTTGGCCGTCCGCCGGTCCCCGCCAGCCGGGCTCCTCACGGCCGCTCCCGCAGGCTGATCAGCTCGGCCAGCTGGGTGTCCGTCAGCTCGGTGATCCATGCCTCGCCGGCGCCGACGACGGCCTCGGCGAGCCCGCGCTTGGACTCCAGCAACGCGGCGATGCGGTCCTCCAAGGTGCCCTCGGTGATCAGCCGGTGGACCTGCACCGGCCGGACCTGCCCGATGCGGTATGCCCGGTCGGTGGCCTGGTCCTCCACCGCCGGGTTCCACCAGCGGTCGTAGTGGACCACGTGGGTGGCGCGGGTGAGGTTCAGCCCGACACCGCCGGCCTTCAGCGACAACAGGAATGCCGGCACCGCGCCGGTCTGGAAGCGGGCGACCATCTCCTCTCGGCGGCGGGCCGGCACCTGACCGTGCAGGAACAGCGTCGGCACGCCCTGGTCGGCCAGATGGGACTCGATCAGCCGGCACATCTCGACGTACTGGCTGAAGACCAGCACCCCTTCCCCCTCGTCGAGGATGACGCCGAGCAGCTCGTCGAGGGCGGCCAGCTTGCCGGAACGGCCGGGCAGGGGTCCGCGTTCATGGAGGTACTGCGCCGGATGGTTGCAGATCTGCTTCAGCGCGGTGAGCAGCGCGAGCACCAGCCCGCGCCGCTCGATCCCGTCGGCCGCCGCAATCTTCGCCAGCGTCTCGCGTACCACCGCCTCGTACAGCGTGGCCTGCTCGGCGGTGAGCGGCACCACCCGATCGGTCTCCGTCTTGGGCGGCAGCTCCGGGGCGATCTGCGGGTCGCTCTTGCGACGGCGCAGCAGGAATGGGCGGACCAGCCGGGCCAGCCGCTGGGTGGCGCCCGGGTCGCGGTACCGCTCGATCGGGACCGCCACCGAGCGGCGGAAGCGTTCCAATGGGCCGAGCAGGCCAGGGGTGGTCCAGTCCAGGATCGACCACAGCTCGGTCAGCCGGTTCTCCACCGGCGTGCCGGTCAGCGCCACCCTGGCCACGGCGGGGATCGCGCGGAGCTCCCGCGCGGTGCGAGACAGCGGGTTCTTGGCGTGCTGCGCTTCGTCGGCCGCCACCAGGCCCCAGCCAAGCTCGGCGAGCATCGCGCGGTCGCGACGCACGACCCCGTAGGTGACCAGCACCACCTCGTCGGCTGCCACGTCCTGAAGATGCCGCTCGCCGCCGTGGTACCTGCGTACCGGGACGTCGGGGGCGAACCGGGCGAGCTCCCGCTCCCAGTTGCCGAGCAGCGAGGTAGGGCACACCACCAGCGTCGGCCCTGCCCGGAGGGCCCGCCGGTGCAGGTGCAGCGCGATCAGCTGCACGGTCTTGCCGAGCCCCATGTCGTCGGCCAGGCAGCCGCCAAGGCCGAGGGCGCACATCTGGGACAGCCAGGAGAGGCCTCGGAGCTGGTAGGCCCGCAGTGTGGCGCGGAGCCCGTCCGGGGGCTCCACGCCGTCCGAGCCGTTCCCCGCCGCCGCCAGGCGGCCAGCAAGGTCGGCCAGCGCGTCGTCTGGGTGGAACTCGACTGCCTCACCATCCACGTCGAGGGAGCCGGTCAGCGCAGCAGCCAGCGCCTCGGCACCGGTGACCTGGCGTGTTCGCCGGCGCCGGAGCCGGTCGAGCAGCTCCCGGTCCAGCCGCACCCAGCGGCCCCGCAGCCGCACCAGCGACCGCTTGGTCTCGGCGAGGACGGCGAACTCCTGGTCGCTCAGCGGTTTGCCATCGACGGTCGGCTGCCACCTGAGGCGCAGCAAGGAGTCAAGCCGGAAGGTCGGGTCGGCCGCGCCGGCCGGCGTCGGGGTCGGCTGCACGGTGGCCCGCACGGCCAGCCCATCATCGAACAGGTCGGCCGGCCACAACACCTCGATGCCGGCGCCGCCGAGCGCCTCGGCACCAGCGTCCAGCAGCTCGGCCACCTGCTGCTCGTCGAGGATCAGCTCGGTCGGGGTGGCCGCCCGCAGGATCGGGGCCAGCGGCGGCCACGCCCGCGCGCCGCGACGCAGCGCCAGCAGCAGCTCGATCTCGGCCTGCTCGCCAAGACGGGCCAGCACCACTGCCGGGGCGCTCCACAGCTCCCCAGCGTCCACCACGAGACTGGGATCGGCGATGCTGCGCAGCTGGACCACGGCGGCGAAGGGCTCGTCCTGCTTGGCCGGCGGCTCGACCCGGAGCCGCACTCGAACCCCGGCGTCCAGGCCACGGTCGGACTCCACCAGCCAGTCGGCCAGCTCGTCCACCCGGACCGGCGCGGCCGCCGCAAAGGCGCTCACCCCGCAGGCGTGCACGGCCGCGGGCGTGCGCACCAGGGTGTCGGCGATCGCATCCCACAGCCCGCGGATCAACGCCTCGGGTGACCGCAGCCGGACGGGGCGACCGCCGTCGACGGGCAGGGCATACCCCTGCGGCGGCATCGCAGCGGCGATCCTCCCCAGCAGCTCCAGGTCGGCAGAGTCCAACGGCCCGGCCCGCCACGCGTCGTACCCGCCAGGACTGGCGGCGGGCAGCAGGCGCCCGCGTGCGACCAGTCCAACCCCTGTCGCCGCAGCGACCGACCATGCCGCCAGCGCCGCACCTGCCTCGTGCGGCGACGCGGCCAGCAGAACCGGCAGGGCCGTCGCGAGTGGGAGCACGCGCCCGCGCACCCGCCGACGTCGCACGCCCCGACCCGCCGGCAGCACCAGCTCGATCTCGTCCGACCCTTGCCCATCGCCCCACACGGCGAATCCGCCGGCACGCGGCGGGTCTCCAGGAAGGAATACGGCAGAAAATTCGCGGCCCAGACGCACGACGTGCACTGTACTTCGGAGCGTACCCCGAGCGACAGCGGCGGCCGGGCTCGCCTGCCTCCGCGCCACGGCCAGTGGATCGCTGCCACACCAGCCGGGCAGGCGCCTGCCTCCAGGCCTTCCCGGGTTCAAGCGGCCGGGGGGTTCTCGTTGGCGGTGAGGACCTTCTGGGCCGAGACCTCGATGCCGGCCTGGTCGAAGCCGACCTTGAGGCGGGCCCGCAGCTCGCGAGCCACCTTCCATTGCTCCAGAGGGCGGGTCTTGGCGACCAGGCGGACGCGGATGCCCTCGGGGCCGAGTTCCTCGACCCCCCAGACCTCCGGCTGCTCGAGCAGGCGCGGGGCCCACTGCTCGTCGCCCCACATGACATGGGCGACCTGCTCGATGGTCCGGGTGGCCTCGTCGAGGTCGGTCGAGTAGGCCACCTCCACGTCGACCAGCGCCCGCGCCCAGCCCTGGGAGCGGTTGCCGACCCGCCGGATCTCGCCGTTGGGGATGTGCCACAGGGTGCCGTTGACGTCCCGCAGCCGGGTGGTGCGCAGCCCGACCCCCTCGACGGTGCCGGTGGCCGGGCCGGCGTCGACCACGTCCCCGACGCCGTACTGGTCCTCCATGAGCATGAAGATGCCGGAGATGAAGTCGCGGACCAGGTTCTGGGAGCCGAACCCGACGGCCACGCCGACGATCCCGGCCCCGGCGATCAGCGGCCCCAGGTCGAGGCCGAGGGTGCCA
>DASYSE010000123.1:0-36880 GCA_036003705.1 Actinomycetes bacterium
CCTGAATATCCTAGAGGCGTCGAATGGGACAGACCATAGCAACTTAGGGCTATTTTCCGCCCCGCCTAGTAGGACTATCGGCAACCGACCGCCAGAGCTTTAGCAAAAGGTGCGGAGACCTCAATTGCTGGATTCCCGTCCCCGAAGGGCCGACCAGCGCTCGCTCAGCGTCCGGTACAGATCGCTCGAGCGGTGGAGGTCGCCTTCCTCCAGCGCCCCGAGCGCCTCCCACACCTCGGCCGCCGAATGGTCCGCGACCAGGTCCTCGAACGGGATCGCCCTGGTTAGTCCTCCATAGTCGAGTTGGACCAGACTGTCGGGATCGAAGCTGTGGAGCCAGGCCCGCAGCTCCTCGACGGCGACCACCATCTCGGCGTCGTCCATCAGCTCCTGCAGGACGGAGACGGCCCGGGAGACGCGGCTGCGGGCCTTGGCCATGGTCGTCCGGTAGGTGAGGCGGGCCACCTGGCCCGACGAGGGAGCCCCGACCCGGCGCTCACCGTCCTCGAACAAGGCGAACCAGGGCAGGGGAACATGCCACGCCGCCTGCTGGATGTGGCTGCGCGACCCGGGACGCTCGCGGTCCCAGCGCTCCAGGGTCCTGGTCGCCTTCTCGACGTCGGTGGCGGACACGAACGCTTCGGCCACCTCGTCCGGCACCGAGCTGCGGAACGCCACCAGCGACTGCAGGGTGCGCAGCTCGGTCCGGAGCGGGCAGAGGAAGACCACATCGCCCACCCGCTCGACAAGCGCATGCTCCCGCTCGGCGCCGACGGTGAGCCCGAGGGCGCGGGCCAGCCCGCGGCGCTCTTCCCTGCCGACCAACAGGCTCGCCGGCAGGACCTGACCCGCCTCCACGTAGGCGGCCCACTCCGCCCGCTCCCGTGGCGGGAACGCGGCCAGGGGCTGGTAGATCCGCAGGTAGGCCGTGAAGGCATGCCCCTTCATGGTGAGGAGAGTATAGGTATGGGCTGTGGTAGGTTGGCCTTCCGGGTGGGCATCTCCCACCTGGCGTCTGCCGCCCTGGCGGCGATCCCGCCGGGGCCCGTCCAGGAGGTCATCCATGGGAGCTTTCGGGCTCATGGGTGGCGAGTACGAGCAGGTCGTCTACAACCACGACCCCGTCTCCGGCCTCAAGGCCATCATCGCCATCCATTCGACCGCCCTCGGCCCGGCGCTCGGTGGCACCCGCTTCTATCCGTATGGATCCGAGGACGATGCCCTCGCCGACGTCCTCCGCCTGGCCAGAGGCATGAGCTACAAGGCGGCCGTCGCCGGGCTCAACCTCGGAGGCGGCAAGGCGGTCATCCTCGGCGACCCCAAGCGGGTCAAGTCCGAGGCCCTGCTCCGCGCCTACGGCCGCTTCGTCCAGAGCCTCGGCGGCCGCTACATCACCGCCGAGGACGTCGGCACCTACATCTCGGACATGGACGTGGTCGCGCTGGAGACCAGCTTCGTCACCGGCCGCTCGCCCGCCAACGGCGGCGGCGGCGACCCCTCGATCAACACCGCCTACGGGGTGCTGAAGGGCATGCAGGCAGTGGCCGAGGAGCTGTGGAACGAGCACGATCTGGCCGGCCGCCACGTCGTCGTCCAGGGCGTCGGCAAGGTCGGCATGCACCTCTGCCGCCTCCTGCATGCCGCCGGCGCCCAGCTCACCATCGCCGACCTGGACGTCGACAACGTGGCCAGGGCGGTCAAGGAATTCGGCGCCGACACCGTCGAGCCGGGCAAGGCGCACGCGGTCGAGTGCGACATCTTCGCCCCGTGCGCGCTCGGGGCGGTCGTCAACGACGACACCCTGCCCGAGCTCAAGTGCGCCGCCGTCGCCGGGTCGGCCAACAACGTGCTCGCCCGCGACGAGCACGGCTACGCCCTGCGCCAGCTCGGCATCCTGTATGCGCCCGACTACGTGATCAACGCCGGCGGCCTGATCAACGTCGCCGACGAGTTGCGTGGCTACTCGGCCGAGCGGGCCAAGGCCAAGGTCGAGGGGATCTTCGGCGCGGTCAGGGACATCCTCCACCGGGCCAAGGCCGAGGGCATCCCGACCAGCGAGGCCGCCGACCGGATGGCCAGGGACCGGATGCGCGACATCTCCCGCCTGCGCCTGATCCGGGTCCTCCCTGGTGTCACCGGCTAGTCACCTCACCCATCACCCAGGACGGCACGCCCTGCTCCGGCAGGAAGAGGGCCGCCCAGGTGGCATCACCGGCTAGCCACCTCACCCATCACCCAGGACGGCACGCCCCGCTCCGACAGGAAGGCGGCCGCCCGGGTGGCATCGGCGGCCGGCAGCACCGCCACCATGCCGATGCCGAGGTTGGTCGCCCTGGCCAGCTCCTCGTCATCGACCGGGCCCAGCTCGGCCAGCAGCCGGAAGACCGGCGGCGGCGTCCACGAGGCCCGGTCGACCCTGGCCGTCAGCCCCTCGGGCAGGCAGCGGGGCAGGTTGCCGGGCAGGCCGCCCCCGGTGACGTGGCACAGCGCGTGCACCTCGACCCCGGCGGCGAGCAGGTCGACCAGGTGCGGGGCGTAGATGCGGGTCGGAGTGAGCAGCGCCTCCCCGACGGGGCCGCCGAGCTCGGGCAGGTCGCGCTCGTAGGCGATGCCGGCCCCGGCAAGGATCCGGCGGGCCAGGCTGAAGCCGTTGGCGTGGAGCCCGGAGGAGGCGAGCCCGAGCAGCACGTCTCCGGGGGCGACGCGCTCCGGGCCGAGGAGCCGCTCACGCTCCACCATCCCGATGGCGAACCCGGCCAGGTCGTAGGCGTCCGGCGCCATGGCGTCGGGGTGCTCGGCCGTCTCCCCGCCGAGCAGTGCGCAGCGGGCCAGCCGGCAGCCCTCGGCCACCCCGGCCACGATGGCCGCCACCCGCACCGGGTCGACCCGGCCGACGGCCAGGTAGTCGAGCACGAACAGCGGCTCGGCCCCGGTCACGACCACGTCGTCCACGACCATGGCCACCAGGTCGACGCCGACGGTGTCGTGGCGATCGAGGGCCTGGGCGACCAGCAGCTTGGTCCCGACCCCGTCGCTGGCGGCGGCCAGCACCGGGTCGGCCGGGGTGCCGGCCGGGCCGCGGTCCCCGGCCAGCCGCCACAGCCCGGCGAACCCGCCGATGCCGCCGAGCACCTTCGGCCCGTGGGTGGCCTCCACCGCGGCCCGCATGAGCGCCACCGCCCTGTCGCCGGCCTCGACGTCCACCCCGGCCTCGGCGTAGGTGAGCGGCTTCCGCTGCATCTCGATCGTCACCGCCTTTGGCTCTCCAGCGTCGATCCGTCGGTACGCCGCCCCGGCTGGGCCGTCGTCACCGCCTCTGGCTCTCCAGCGTCGATCCGTCGGTACACCGCCCCGGCTGGGCCGTCGCCGTCTACCGCTGGGGCGCCAGGCCCTCGAGCAGCGACTTGCCCTGGACCTGGGGCTCCACCGGGATCGGGTAGTCTCCCGTGAAACATGCGGTGCACAGGCCCTCGGGCCCGACCCCTGGGCTGGCCGCCGCCTCGGTCAGGGCCTCCAGCGACAGGTAGCCGAGCGAGTCGGCACCCAGGTACCCGGCGATCTCCGTGGTGAGCAGGTCGCTGGCCACCAGCTCGGCCCTGGTTGGCATGTCGATGCCGTAGAAGCATGGCCAGCGCACCGGGGGGGAGGTGATCCGGACATGGATCTCGCGGGCGCCGGCCTCCCTGAGCATGCCGACGATCGCCTTGGTGGTGTTGCCGCGGACGATCGAGTCGTCGACCACCACCAGGCGCAGGCCACGGATCGCCTCCCGCAGCGGGTTGAGCTTGATCCGGATGCCGAGCTGGCGCATCGTCTGGCTGGGCTGGATGAAGGTGCGGCCCACGTAACGGTTCTTCATCAGACCCTCGCCGAACGAGATGCCGCTGGCCTCGGCGTAGCCGGCGGCCGCGCTCCAGGCCGTGTCGGGCACGGGGATGACCAGGTCGGCCTCGACCGGCGCCTCGATGGCCAGGGCGGCGCCGAGGGCCCTGCGCACCTGGTGGACGCTCTGCCCGCCGAGGGTCGAGTCGGCCCTGGCCAGGTAGACATGCTCGAACACGCACAGGCGGGGGCTGGCCGGGGCGAAACGCCGGGAGCGCAGCCCCTGCTCGTCGATGGCCACGACCTCGCCCGGCTCGACCTCGCGGACCAGGGTGGCGCCGACGATATCGAGGGCGGCCGTCTCGGAAGCGACCACCCAGCCGCCGGGCAGCTTGCCGATGCACAGCGGTCGGACCCCGTGCCGGTCCCTGACCCCGTACAGGGTCCGCTCGTCCAGGATCACCAGCGAGAACGCCCCCTCCAGGCGGGGCATGGTGCGGACGATCGCCTCCTCCAGCGACAGGTCGGCCTCGCGGGCCAGCAGCTCGGCCATCACGTCGGTGTCGCTGGTCGACCGGCCGCCACTCCCGGTCCCGCCGAGGAGCTCGGCCAGGGCCGCGGTGTTGGTGAGGTTGCCGTTGTGGGCCAGGGCGATGCCGCCGCCGACGGCGTTGGTCTTGAACGCCGGCTGGGCGTTCTCCCAGCGGGAGCCGCCGGTGGTGGAGTAGCGGGTGTGGCCGATGGCCAGGTGGCCCTGGAGCGTGGCCAGCGTCGCCTCGTCGAACACCTGGCTGACCAGGCCCATCTCCTTGTAGACGAGCAGGCCATGGCCGTCGGCGACGGCCATGCCGGCCGACTCCTGGCCGCGGTGCTGGAGGGCGTAGAGCCCGTAGAACACGAGGTTGGCGACCTGCTCCCCCGGGGCCCAGACCCCGAAGACCCCGCACGCCTCTCGTGGATGGTCGGCGTCGAGCATGATCCTCCTGGCCGGATGGCCGAGCAGCGGTGGGGAAGCCGCTTGATCGTAGCACCGGACCGCGACGATCCGGTCGATGCGCAAACGCACCGCTTGCCCGACTTCCCCTCCCGATGGTAAGAATCGCGGGTTGTCAAGGTCCCAGCCGCCGGGACCGGAGCGCTTTGTCCTGGAGCTGTCTGTGACGCCCGGAACGCCCGTATTCGCTGCTGAGCAGGGGTGTGCGAGCTAGCAGATGTTTGCAATGCCAAGCGCGCAACGGGTAGATTCCCGTCTGATCCCCCTGTATGACCGAGCCAGCCCGTCCCTTCCCCTGGGCCGTTCTATGAGCAGGAATGCCGAGCGCCTTCGGGCCCGCAGACCGCCGGCCGCCGCGGTGACGAGCGTCCATCTGCCTCGAGTCCATCCCCAAGGCCTGGAAGCCGAGGTCAGCACATGATCCGAAACATGCAGATCCGGTCCAAGCTGATCGCGGTCCTGCTCATCCCGCTGGTCGCGCTGACGGTGCTGGCGGCCCTCGGCATCGGCGCCAACGTCGCCCGCAGGGTCCAGGCCGACCGGGTCAACGACGAGGCAGCCTTCGCCGTCAACCTCTCGACGCTGGTCCACGAGCTGCAGCGGGAGCGTGACCTGTCCGCCGGCTGGGTCGGGAGCGGGCGCGATGCCGGCTACGGCGGCGTCGTCGCCCAGCGGGTCAGGGTGAACGAGGCGCTCGTCTCCTTCCGCCGGGACGTCCAGGGCCTCGGCTTCGAGGAGGAGGGCTCCGCCTTCCGGGAGCGGGTCGACACCGCCGTCGCCGAGCTCAAGCAGCTCGACAGCCAGCGCGACCAGATCGAGAACGACAACACCCTGACGGTCCCGCAGACGCTCGAGTACTACTCGGGCATCATCGGCAACCTGCTCGCCGTCAACCTGGAGATCGCCAGCCAGACCGACGATCGGGACCTGATCCGCAACGTCGGCACCTTCGTCTCCCTGGCCCGGCTCAAGGAGGCGACCAGCCTGGAGCGTGGCCGCCTGTACGCGGTCGCCTCGGCCAGGAAGTTCGGGCCTGGCGACTTCCGGCAGCTGGCCCCGATCGTCGGGGCCCAGGAGGCCTGGCGCGCCCAGTTCGAGGCGACGGCAACGCCCGAGCAGCGGGCCTTCCTGGACCGGACCATGCAGAGCCCCGACATCGGGCGGGTCGACGAGCTGCGCAACAAGGTCCTCACCGGGGACCCGAGCGAGCCGGTCGAGCTTGATGCCAGGCAGTGGTTCACCTACATGACGGCCAAGCTCGACCTGCTCCGAACGGTCGAGAGCCGGCTGGCCGCCGACGTGTCCGCTGCCAGCCAGGACGCCCGGTCCAGCGCCAGCCGGCAGGCCCTGCTCTACACCATCATCCTGACGCTGGTGCTGGGGCTCACGGTCGGGCTCTCGCTCTGGATGGCCCGGTCCATGGTCGGGCCGCTGCGGACGCTGACCCGCACGGCCAACGATGTGGCCGACGAGCGCCTGCCGGGGCTGGTCGATCGCCTGCAGCACACCAAGGACCCGCGGGACCTCGACGTCGTGCCCGAGCCGGTCCCGGTGAACTCCACCGACGAGATCGGCCAGATGTCGGCCGCCTTCAACTCGGTGCACCGGGTGGCCATCCAGGTCGCCACCGAGCAGGCCGCGCTGCGCAAGTCGATCGGCGACATGTTCCTCAACCTGGCCAGGCGCAGCCAGAGCCTGATCGACCGCCAGCTGGAGCTGATCGACGACCTGGAGCGCACCGAGGCCGACCCGGGCGCCCTCGAGAACCTCTTCAAGCTCGACCACCTGGCGACCCGGATGCGGCGCAACGCCGAGGACCTGATCGTGCTCTCCGGGGCCGAGCCGGCCCGGCGCTGGAGCCAGCCGGTCCCGCTGGTCGACGTGGTCAGGGCCGCGCTGGCCGAGGTCGAGGACTACAACCGGGTCGAGCTGCTGCCGATCGACGACATCGGCATCGCCGGCCAGGCGGTCAGCGACGTCGTCCATCTGCTGGCCGAGCTGATCGAGAACGCCACCTCGTTCTCCCCGCCCGGCACCAAGGTGCAGGTGGCCGGCCAGCAGGTCAGCAACGGCTACGTGCTCGAGATCGAGGACCGCGGCCTTGGCATGAGCGACGACGAGCTGGTCGAGGCCAACGAGCGCCTGGCCAACCCGCCAATGGTCGACTTCGCCCTGTCCCGCATGCTCGGGCTGTACGTCGTCGCCCGGCTTGGGCAGCGCTACACCATCAAGGTGCAGCTCAGGCACTCCTGGTACGGCGGCATCACCGCGCTGGTGCTGCTGCCGCCGAGCGTGGCGGTGCGGGCGCCGATGCCGGAGCAGCTGGAGGCTCCGAGCAGGCGGGGGCGGGGTGAGCTGGTCCCGTCCACCCAGCCCGTCGAGCCGGCGGCCGAGCCCACCGGCGAGCACCTTCCGATCTTCGAGGCGGCCAGGTCGGACTGGTTCGAGGACGGCGCCCGCGGCGACCACCTGCCCCTGCGACGCCATGCCGCCCAGCAGCCCAACGGCCGGGCCGCCGAACCCACCGGGAATGGCGCCGGCACCCTCACCGGTGCCGGCGCCGCCCGGGTCCCCGGCCCTGGCGGTCCCGGCTTCGGGTTCGCCACCCCCCCGCCCGACGGGTCCTCCGACCCGCCACGCCCGGAGCCGTCACGGGCCGACGCCTCCAGGGCGGAGGCGCTCCGGGCGGAGGCCGCCCGCGTCGAGGCCGCCAAGGCCGAGGCGGCCAGGGGGGAGGTGGCGCGGACCGAGGCGGCCAGGACCGAAGCCGCCCGTGGCGATGCGGCCAGGCCAGCGGACTCCCGCCCCGTCAGCGACCGCCCGAGGACCGTCCGCTCCGAGGCCGCTGAGGCCGCTGAGGCCGCTGAGGCCGGGGATGCTCGGGAGGCCGGGGATGCTCGGGAGGCCGGGGATGCTCGGGAGGCCGGGGACACCCGGGCCAAGGCGACACCCGGCGGGGCCGCCAGGGCGGACCAGCCGCGGGTGGACGCGGCCGGCTCCCAGGCCCAGGCCGGCCCGCTCCCGACCAGGACGCCAGGGGCGTCCGCTCCCCCACCAGGAGGAGCCCAGCCGTTCGCGCCGGCGGCGCCGCCACTTGGCCGGAGGTCCCGCCGTGCCGACCGGGCCGCAGCCACCGGCCAGCCGGCACCGCCTCCCGTGGCCGACGTTCCCGCCCCGGCGGCGGCGACGCTCCAGGCTGCCTCCGTGCAGACGACCAAGGCCGGCCTGCCCCGCAGGGTCCCGCGGGCGAACCTCGCTCCCGGGATGGTGGCCGCGAAGACGGCGGCGACCGCCGAGCGGCCGGCGACCGCCAGCTCCTCGCAACCCTCCTCCTCCGCATCCCGGTCCCCGGAGGAGGTCAGGAGCATGCTGTCGAGCTACCGCTCGGGCCTCGAGCGCGGCCGCATGATGGCAGCAGGCGAAGATGCCGACAGAGGCGGCGACGCCCATTCGTCCTCGAGGAGCGACGATGACGCAACTCAGTAGGGAAGCGCAGAACCTCAACTGGCTCGTCTCCAACTTCGCCAGGAGCGTTCCAGGGGTCGCGCACGCGATCGTGGTCTCGGCCGACGGGCTCCTGATGGCCGTCTCCGAGCGCCTCGACCGGGCCAGGGCCGACCAGCTCGCCGCCGTCGCGTCGGGGCTGGCCAGCCTGACCCAGGGCGCCGCCCGCTGCTTCGACGCGGGCGCGGTCAACCAGACCATCGTCGAGATGGAGAAGGGCTTTCTGTTCGTCATGTCGGTCAGCGATGGCTCGTGCCTGGCCGTGCTAGCCTCGCCATCCTGTGATATCGGCCTGGTCGGCTACGAGATGGCGCTGCTGGTGGCCCGCACGGGGGACGTGCTCACGCCCGCCCTCCGGGCCGAGCTGCAAGCGGCGCTCCCGCGATGAGTACGGCTGGGGGAACCGGGGATGAGCACCGAGGACCGGCAGGAGAACCGGCAGGAGCCGGGTCGGCTGGTACGGCCCTATGCGATGACCGGTGGACGGACACGGCCCACCAGCGACGACCTCGAGCTGGAGACGCTGGTTTCCACCACCTCACTGGGTGAGACCTCGTTGACCTTGAGCCTCGAACGGCGGTCGATCGCCCTGCTGTGCAGGGACATCCTTTCCATCGCGGAGATCTCCGCGCGCCTCGACCTGCCTCTCGGCGTCGTTCGCGTCCTGGTCGGTGACATGGCCGAGGAAGGGCTGGTAACAGTGCATCGGCCCGCCAGCGTCGGCGACCGCCCCGACCTTGCACTTCTCGAGAGGGTGCTCTATGGACTCCGGACAATATAGATCGGCCTCCCCCGCCGGGGAGTCTCGGGCGCCAACGCCGGTCAAGATCGTCATCGCCGGCGGCTTCGGCGTCGGCAAGACGACGTTCGTTGGCGCGGTGTCCGAGATCATCCCGCTGACCACCGAGGCGGCCATGACGACGGCCAGCGTCGGGGTCGACGACACCAGCCACATCAAGGGCAAGACCACCACCACGGTGGCCATGGACTTCGGCCGCATCACCCTGGACACCGACCTGATCCTGTACCTGTTCGGCACGCCCGGCCAGGACCGCTTCTGGTTCATGTGGGACGACCTTTGCCGGGGCGCGATCGGCGCTGTGGTGCTGGTCGATACCCGGAGGCTCGACGCCTGCTTCGCCGCCGTCGACTACTTCGAGCAGCGCGAGCTGCCGTTCGTGGTCGCCATCAACTGCTTCGACGGCGTCCTGGCCCACGCCGTCGAGGACGTTCGCGAGGCCCTGGTCATCGGTGAGGAAACGCCGATCGTCGCCTGCGACGCCCGGGTGCGGGAGTCGGCCAAGGCGACCCTGATCGAGCTGGTCCAGCACGCCCTCGCCCGGGCCTCGGCCGTCCTGCGCTCCCCCGCCGACACCCGCGGCGGCGTCTCCGCCGGCACCACCCCCTGACCGCTCGGCAGAGCAGCGAGGCGATGGCCGGGGACGACCACGTCCGCTCGGCCACGCCCGCCGCCTGCGGCGCCGGATACACGACCGCCGTTCTCGGGCTCCGCAGGCCATGACCCGCCGGCTACCGCCGGCGTGGTAGCCACCTCGGCCCCTTCTGCGCCGGAGGAAGCAGCCACAGCACCTCCCCACGGGCGACGACGGCATGGGCGCCTGCCGCGACCATCGACGGGAGCATCCGCAACCGACCGGGGACGACGGCCATGGGCGAGCATCTGGTGGAGACCAACGACCTGACCAAGACCTACGGCGGCGGGATCACCGCCGTCGACCGGGTCAGCCTCACCGTATGGCGCGGGGAGATCTACGGGTTCCTCGGCCCCAACGGGGCCGGCAAGACGACCACCCTGCGGATGCTGGCCGGGTTGATCACGCCGACCGGCGGCTCGGCCAGCGTGCACGGCGACCGCCCGGGGAGCCCGCGGTCCCTCGCCAGGACCGGTGCACTGATCGAGTCGCCGGGCTTCTACCCATACCTCTCCGGTCGGGACAACCTCCGGGTCGTGGCGCGCTACGCCGGCGTCGGTGACCGGCGGGTGGAGGCCGTGCTGGAGACGGTCGACCTGGCCGACCGGGGCGGCGACCGCTACACGGGCTACTCCCTTGGCATGAAGCAGCGCCTCGGGGTCGCGGCCGCCCTGCTCAAGGACCCGGAGCTGCTGATCCTGGACGAGCCGACCAACGGGCTCGACCCCGCCGGCATGCGCGACATGCGTGCCCTCATCCGCGACCTCGGCGAACGGGGCCACACGGTGCTGCTCTCCTCGCACCTGCTCGGGGAGGTGCAGCAGCTCTGCGACCGGGTCGGGGTCATCTCCAACGGCAAGCTGCTGACCGAGAGCACGGTCCTCGAGCTTCGCGGCCGGGCCGGCCTGCTGGTCGCGGCCGAGCCCCTGGAGCGGGCCCGCCTGTGCCTCGAGCGACTGGTCGGCGCCGACAACGTCGACCTGGTCGACGGCAGCTTCCGGCTCCGGACGGGGCCGGAGCAGGCCGGCCGGGTCAGCCGCGCCCTGGCCGACGCCGACGTCGTGCTGACCGAGCTGCGCCCGCTGGAGCGCACGCTCGAAGAGGTGTTCCTGGAGATGACCGGAGCGGAAGGGATGGAGCGATGACCGCGAGCTTCTCGGCGGAGATCCTCAAGCTGCGCAAGCGGCAGGCCACCTGGGTCCTGCTCGGGGCCGTGCTGCTGCTCACCCAGCTGTTCGGCTACGTGTTCCCCTACTCGAGCTGGGTGACCGGCGGCGCGAACGAGCAGACCGAGGGACTCGACCCGCAGCTGGTGCTGGCCGGGACCCTGCCCGGCGAGCTGGTCCCGACCTCGCTCGGGGGCTTCCCGGTGTTCGCCGGCGCGCTGGCGCTGATCCTCGGTGCCCTGGCGGCCGGCAGCGAGTACGGCTGGGGCACCATGCAGACCGCCCTGACCCAGCGGCCGACCAGGCTCGCCGTGTACGGCGGCAAGCTGCTCGCCCTGGCCGCGACCACCCTCGCCATCGTGCTGGCCACCTTCACCGTGAACGCGATCGCTGCGGCGGCGATCGCCACCCTGGAGTCGAGGGCGCTCGACTACCCCTCGGTGGTCGAGCTCGCCCGGGGCATCGGGTCCGGCTGGCTGATCCTGGGGATGTGGTGCAGCCTCGGCGCCCTGCTCGGCTTCGCGTTCCGCGGCGTCGCGCTGCCCGTCGGCCTCGGCGTCGTGTGGGCCCTGGGGGTGGAGAACCTGGTCTCGGCGGTGGCCGACAGCCTGCTGACCGCGTTGCGGCCGTTGCGTGACCTGCTGCCGGGGGTCAACGCGGGGTCGCTGGTGTGGGCGCTCGGCCCTGGCGGCGGTGCCAGCGGCGATGCGCCGCCGGGGGTGGTCGACGCCGTCACCGGGAGCAGGGCGACCCTGGCCCTGGCCGTCTACGTCGTCGGCTTCGCCGCGGCCGGCGCGTTCCTGGTGCGCCGGCGGGACGTGACCTGATCGCCACCGGAGGACCGCGGCGGCGACCGGGTCAGCCGGGTCGGCCGGGTCGGCGGCGGCCGGTGCGGACGACGGCGCCGGCCGCGAGCAGGCCAAGCGCCAGGCCGGCCAGAGCGAACCAGGTCAGGACCCCCGGGCCGCCGGGGTCGTCGTCGACGGCGGCGGCCGGGTCGCGGGCGGCATCGGCCGCGGTGGCCGGCGGCGCCGCTCCGGGCCCGGAGGCCGACCCGCCCTGGTCGGCCTGCCTGCCGTCGAGGGTGACCCGGAAGATCCACAGGCCGCTGTTCATGTCGCTGGCCAGCACCAGGTCCTTCCAGGGGTAGACGCCCCAGATCAGGGGCATGTCGCGGCGGCGGCCCTGGGCGGTGGCGGCGGTCTGGCGAGGCGGGCTGGGGGGCGGGATGAAGGAGGCGACCTCCTTGGGGTGGCGCGGGTCGGCCAGGTCGACCACCCTGACCCCGTCGGAGTACCAGGAGGCGTACTCGAGGTCGCCCTTGATGACGGCGTTGTGGACCGAGTAGATGCCGTCGGTGGCCACCTTGCCGTCGTTGCCTGGCACGGCCGACTCGGTGGCGAAGGTCGACAGCAGCTTTGGCCGCTCCAGCGAACTGGTGTCGAACACCCGCTGGAAGGTCCAGCTGGCCTTGGAGCCGCTCCCCACCGCCTGCATCGCCTCGTCGTTCTGGACGAACAGGGTCTCGTCCTCGTTGAACCAGCCCGAGTGGGTGCCGCGGTAGCCGTCCTCGGGCCGGTAGGAGGTCTGGCCGATCAGCTTGGGCGCGGCAGGGTCGCTGATGTCGAGGAACTGCTCGCCGGCCGACCAGAAGGAGGCGAACAGCTTGCCGCCCTTGTCGAAGGGCCAGGCGCTGTGGCAGAAGACGTCCCGCCTGGAGGCGAGCTGGCTCCTGGCCTCGGCCGGTCCGTCCCGACGGATGTCCCAGTCGGCGAGCTCCCGTGGCCGGCGCGGGTCGGTGGCGTCGATGATGCGCAGGTCGCCCAGCCGGCCCTGGCTGAGATTGAACGAGTAGGGGACGGCGGCCAGCAGCAGCACCCTGCCGTGGGGCCGCTGGACCACCGCGAGCTCGTGGACCCCCGAGGCGACGCCGGTGGCGAGCCGGCCGAGCTCCCGTGGCCTGGCCGGGTTGCTGACGTCGTAGAGGGCGAGGCCGGCGAAGCCCGGGTCCTCGCGGGAGCAGCGCTGGACGCCGACGGCGGCCAGGTCACCCTTGAAGGTCCTGGTGTTGACCGAGCCGACCCAGACGTCCTCGCCGTCGCTGCCCGGGAACTCGGCGAACGAGGCCAGCGGCCGCAGCTTGGCCGGGTCACGCAGGTCGATCGCCCAGACCCCGTTCGCCGGCTGGCAGTCTCCCTGCCGCAGGTTGCCGAGGTAGGCGACGTCACGGTGGGCCCAGACGTCGCCGTAGCCGCCGTTCTGCGGCGGGGCGAGGTGGCCGACCAGCTCGGTGTTCCAGGTCTTGGGCTCCCGCGCCTGGGCCATGGACGGTGCCGATGGGGCCAGCGCCGCCGCCAGCAGGGCAGTGCCAACGACCACGCCGGGTCGGCGCCATCCACCCATGCAGTCCTCCAGCCCCGCCGACGTCCGCATCCACTGTCGCACGGACCACTGAGATTTCGCTGAGACGGGACAGGCCGCAACCTCACCCGACGGCGCCGGACCGCTGAGATTTCGCTGAGACGGGACAGGCCCCAGCCCGACCCGGCGGCGCCGGGTCCCCCGGAGGGGGAGGCTACCCTCGACGATGGATGGGGGAGCGGGACTGTCCACACCCCCGTCGGCGCCGGGCCCGGGTCAGGCCGGTTCGCCGAGGGCGCGGGGCAAGGCGCCCTCGTAGGCGTCGCGCAACCGCCCCAGCGGGAGGTCGAGCACGCCGGGCACCACCAGGCGGTCGCCACCGGTCGCGCCGACCCGGGCAGCGGGCACGCCCGCCCCACCGGCGAGGGCCTCCAGCTCCTCGGCGGCCTCGGGAGCGGCGGCCAGCAGGACCCGGGAGGGTGACTCGCTGGCCAGGGCGGCCAGCGGTGGCAGACCGGGCGGCAGCTCCACGGTGGCGCCGACCCCGGCGGCCAGGACAGCCTCGACCAGGGCGACGGCAAGGCCCCCGTCGGACAGGTCGTGGGCGCCGGCCAGCAGACGCCGGCCGGCCAGCTCGACCAGCAACCCCTGCAGTTCCGCCTCGGCGGCCAGGTCGAGGGCCGGTGGGCGACCCTCCAGGCGCCCGGTGGCCAGCCGCTGCCAGACCGACCCGCCGAGCTCGACCCGGGTCGCACCCAGCAGCCACACGTCCAGGCCGGACCGCTGGAAGCCGGAGGGGACGGCGGTGGCGGCATCCTCGAGCAGGCCGAGCACGCCGACGATCGGGGTCGGGTGGATGGGCCGGCCGGACGACTCGTTGTAGAAGCTGACGTTGCCGCCGGTCACCGGCAGCCCGAGCGCCCGGCAGGCGGCCGCCATCCCGTCGACGGCGGCCGCGAACGTCCCCATCACCTCCGGGCGCTCGGGGCTGGCGAAGTTCAGGCAGTTGGTGACCGCGATCGGCAGGGCGCCGGTGCAAGCGACGTTGCGGGCCGCCTCGGCAACGGCCAGAGCGGCCCCGGCGCCCGGGTCGAGGGCGGTGTAGCGGCCGTTGCCGTCGGTGGCCAGAGCCACCGCCCGGTGCCCGCCGGGGACCCGGAGCACGGCCGCGTCGCACCCAGGGCCGGCGACCGTGCCGTGGCCGACGAAGCGGTCGTACTGCTCCCACACCCAGCGCTTGGAGGCGCAGGTCGGGTCGCCGGCCAGGGCGAGCACGGCGTCGGCCGGGTCGGCGTCCAGCGGCACCTCCGCATCGGCCGGAGGCGGCGGCGGGATCAGCGGTCGCCGGTACACCGGCCCCTCGTCGGCCAGGCTGCCGGCGGGGACCTCGGCCACCACCTCGCCCCGGAACCGGATCGTGAGCCGACCGCCGGACCGCATCTCGCCCAGCACGTTGGCCAGGACGCCCCAGCGATCGCAGACCTCGAGGACGTCGGGCAGCCGGGCCGGGTCGACCAGAGCCAGCATGCGCTCCTGGGACTCGGAGACCAGCACCTCCCAGGCCTCCATCGACGGCTCCCGCAGCGGCACGGCGTCGAGCTCGACCTCCATGCCCATCCCCGCCCTGGCGCTCACCTCCGCGACCGCGCAGCTGATCCCGGCGGCGCCGAGGTCCTGGAGCCCGCGCAGCAGCCTTCGTTCCCCCAGCTCAAGGCAGGCCTCGATCAGCAGCTTCTCCTGGAACGGGTCGCCGACCTGGACGTTGGGCCGCTTGGCCTCGTCGCCCTCCTCGAAGCTGGCCGAGGCGAGCACGCTGGCCCCCCCGATCCCGTCCCGGCCGGTCTTGGCGCCCATCAGCACGGCCAGGTCGCCCGGCTGCTCGGCCCGGCCGCTGAGCAGCCGCGCGGCCGGCATGAACCCGACGGTGAGCGCGTTGACCAGCGGGTTGCCCTGGTAGCACGGGTCGAACACGACCTCGCCGCCGACCGTGGCCACGCCGACGCAGTTGCCGTAGTGGCCGATCCCGGCCACCACCCCCTCCAGCAGCCGGCGCGCCACCGGCTCGGCCGGGTCGCCGAAGCGCAGCGAGTTGAGGCTGGCCGCGGGCCGCGCGCCCATGGCCAGGATGTCGCGGATGATGCCCCCGACCCCGGTGGCCGCCCCCTGGAACGGCTCCACGAACGACGGGTGGTTGTGGGACTCGATCTTGAACACCGCGGCCAGGCCGTCACCCAGGTCGACCACCCCGGCGTTCTCCCCCGGCCCCTGGAGCACCCTCGGCCCCTCGCTCGGCAGCCGCCGCAGGTGGACCTTTGACGACTTGTAGGAGCAGTGCTCCGACCACATCAGCGAGTACATGGCCAGCTCGGCCCGGGTCGGCTCCCGCCCCAGCATTCCGAGGATCCGCTCGAGCTCCTCGTCGCTCAGGCCGAGCTGGCGGTGCAGCCCTTCCACGACGCTAGACATGGGCGGCCAGGACCGACTCGAACAGTCCGCGGCCGCCGACGGGGCCGAGGAGGGGGTCGACGGCGTGCTCGGGGTGGGGCATGAGGCCGACCACGTTGCCGGCGGGGTTGCGGACCCCGGCGATGTCGGCGAGGGAGCCGTTGGGGTTCTGGCCGGGGGCGTAGCGGAACACCACCTGGCCGTCGGCGGCCAGCCGCGCCGGGTCGTCGTGGACGTAGCGGCCCTCCCCGTGCTTGACCGGGATGGCCACCACCGAGCCGGGCAGGCAGGCCGAGGTCCAGGCGGTGGCGGTGGACTCGACCACGAGCTCGACCTCCCGGCAGACGAAGCGCAGCCCGGCGTTGCGGAGCAGGGCGCCGGGGAGCAGGCCGGCCTCGCACAGGACCTGGAAGCCGTTGCAGATGCCCAGCACCGGGCCGCCGGAGCCGGCGAAGGCGGCCACCTCCCCCATCACCGGCGAGAAGCGGGCGATCGCCCCGCAGCGGAGGTAGTCGCCATAGGAGAAGCCGCCTGGCAGGACAACGGCGTCCACCCCCTTGAGGTCGCCGTCGCCGTGCCACAGGGCGACCGGCTCGGCGCCCATGGCGGCGACGGCGGCGCGGGCGTCCAGGTCGTCGCACGACCCCGGGAACGTCACCACCCCGATCCGCACGAACCCGCTCCTCGACTCGGCTGCCGCCCGGCCCGGAGGCTACCAGACCCGGTCGCGGCCGCTCCGGCCTGGAGACCTCGAGATTCGTTCGCCTCCCGAGTCCCAGTCCCCCCGTTCGGGGACCGGCTGTCAGGCGGCGGCGGGGAGGCGGTCCGACCAGGCGGGCCAGGCGGTCATGGCCCACCGGTCGTCGTCGAAGGAGCGGTCGGTGACGGCCGCGGCGGCCAGGTCGGCCTCCGGGTCGACCCAGAGGAAGCAGCCGCTGGCGCCGAAGTGGCCGAACGCGGCCGGGGAGCGGCGGTCGCCCATCCAGTGGGGACGCTTGCCGGCGTGGAGCTCGAACCCGAGGCCCCAGTCGCATGGGTCGAACCGGCCCACCCCAGGGACCAGGCCGGCCAGGCCGGGGAACTGGACGGCGGTGGCCTCGCCGAACAGCCCGGGGCCGATCACAGGGGCGCCTCGGTCGAGCAGGCAGCGGGCCAGCCGGACCAGGTCGTCCAGGGTGGAGGCGGCCCCGGCGGCCGGGTCGCCGTCGATGCCGCGCCGCGGGACCAGCCTGGTCGCGGTCATGCCGAGCGGGTCGAGCACGCTGGAGGCCAGCCAGCTCGGGAAGGTGGCGCCGGCGGCGTCGGCGACCGCCTCGGCCAGCACCCGGAAGCCGACATTGGAGTAGATGCGACGCTCCTCCGGGCGGCGGGCCCTTCCCGGAGGCTCGAAGGGCAGACCGGAGGCGTGGGCGAGCAGGTGGCGGAAGGTGACGCCGTCGCCGCCGTCCGGCACCGCCTGGTCGAGGTCGACCCGGCCCGACTCGACCGCGGCGAGGGCGGCAAGCGAGGTCAGCAGCTTGGTCACCGAGGCCACCTCGAACTGGTCGCCACCGGTCACCCCGCCGACGAACGCGTCCTCGACGCCCGATGGGGAGACCACCGCCACCCCGGCCCGCTCGACCGGCCAGTCCAGCTGGACATTCATGGGTATCCCGCCTCCTTCAGCTGCTGCAGCGCGCTGGTGTCGTCGCCGGCCAGCAGGGCCGCGGCGTCGGCACAGCCCCGGTTCGGTTGGACCTGGCCGGCGAACAGCCGGCCGCACGCCTCCAGCTCGGCGGTTCGGGCGGCCAGCTCGGCGGCGGCGGTCGGCGGTCCGCCGTCGGCGACGTGGCTGCCCTCATGGACCAGCAGGACGGCGACCCGCTCGGCCCCGGCCTCGCCGAGCTGGAACTTGCCGTTGACCAGCACCGTCGGCCGCCCTTCCCCGAAGTTGGTGGTCGACTCGTTGATGCTGAGCTCGAACTCGGCGAACTGGACCACCGCCCGCGCCCGCTGGAGGCCGCCCCTGGCCCGCTCGATCGGCGGGGTCGAGCGCAGGGCGCACAGCTTGCCCGCCGCCGCATCCAGGAGCTCGACCTCGGCGGCCGACCCGACCAGGGTGACGGCGTCCAGGCGGGCGCAGCCGGCCTGGCGCCGCACGAGCCGATCCTGGACCCCGGGGGCCAGGGCCGGCACCCGGACCTGGCCGACGCCGTGGCTCTGGTATTGGGTCGGCGGGGACCGCCTGGCCGCGACCGGGAGCTGCCCGGGGGTCGACCCGAACAGGCCGACGGCCACCACCACCATGGCGACGCTGGTGACCAGCACGGCCAGCCACAGCCACCAGGGCAGCCGCGGCCACGGGCGCCCCTGGAGCGCGGCCGCCTCGGCCGGGGTGAGCCGGCGGGGGCGGCCGACCGACGGCAGCCGGGACGGCCGGAACCGGGACCGGCTGGCCGACTGGCGGGCCACCTCCCCAGCCGCTCAGTCGGGCAGGACGCGCACGGAGAACTCCTCGATCACCGGGTTGGCGAGCAGTGCCTCGGCCATCTGCCTGGCCGCCTGCTCGCCGTCGCCGTCGGTGACGGTCAGTTCGACGTGCTTGCCGATGCGGACGTCGGAGACCCCTTCGAAGCCGAGCGCGGGCAGGGCCCGCTCGACCGCCTGGCCCTGCGGGTCGAGGATCTCCCGCTTCAGCATCACGTCCACGGCCACCCGAGGCATCCTGGACCCACCTCCCCGACCGGCGAATCTGCCGGTCGGCATGGAACAGCTGCCGCCGAAGGCGGCTCCAAAGCCTTCCTGAAAGGAGGCTACACCGGAAGCCGGCGGTGGCGGCGGGCGGGTGACTAGTCAGCAGGGCCGGGCGTAACCGTCCAATCGGGTGATGAGGCAGCCACGGAGAGTGGCCGAGACCTCAGCTATGACACTCGACTGCCGCACCGGCGAGGACGAGCTGGTGCGCGCCCACCTCGGCCTGGCCCACCACGCCGTGGGCGAGCTGGCTCGCCGGCTGCCGACCCACGTCAACCGCGACGACCTGCTGTCGGCGGCCATGCTCGGGCTGGCGCAGGCGGCCAGGAGCTGGGACCCGGAGCGGGGCGCCAGCTTCGAACGCCATGCCGCCGCCCGGATCCGCGGCGCCCTGCTCGACGAGCTGCGCGACGCGGACTGGGCCAGCCGCTCGGTCCGCTCGAGGGCCCGGCGCCTGCAGCAGGCCGGCGAGCAGCTGACCGGCCGTCTCGGCCGCGCTCCCACCCAGACCGAGCTGGCCGAGGCGCTGGGCACCGACACCGAATCCGTCCGCAGGCTGGTCAGCGACGTCCACCGGGCGACCGTGCTCAACTACGAGTCGATCGTGGCCGACGGCGACGCCGACGATCTGCTGCCCAGCGGTGAGCGTGGGCCCGACCACGTCCTGGTCGACCGGGAGCGCCGCGCCTACCTCTCCGACGCCGTGCTCGCCCTGCCCGAGCGCCTGCGTGCGGTGGTCATCGGCTACTTCTACCAGGAGCGGCCAATGCTGGAGATCGCCGCCCAGCTCGGGGTCACCGAGTCGCGCATCTCCCAGCTCCGGGCCGAGGCCCTGATCCTGCTGCGGGACGGGCTCAACGCCCACCTCGACGCCGACGCCCTGCCTGCCGAGCCGCGCCCGGACGGCAAGCTGGCCAGGCGCAGGGCCGCCTACCATGCGGCCATCGCCGCCTGCTCCGACTTCAGAGCCCGGCTCGACGCGGCCCCGCGGCCGCTGCTCGAGCGGGCCGCCGAGACGATCGTCGCGGCGCCCAGGTCGGCCTGAATCCCCGTTCAGGCAACGGATTCGCTTGCTCATGTCGCTGCCGCGTAACATTTTCCTCGTCTCCCCCTGCTTCCCAGCCTTGCTCCCTTCCAGACGGTATGCTCCTTTCGTACCAGGCACGAAAGGTCGTGGAGGGTGATGCGATGACGGACCCGATGCTCGTCCGACGGCTGGCCCTCGACCTCCGCAACCTCGCGGACAAGACACTCGAGTTGCGCGGCACGGTCGAGGATTACCGTCACGACCTGGTCCGCACGATCGAGGACGACTGGTGCAATCCCGACGAGCTGCTGGCCATGCACCGCCAGATCCAGGAGCTGTGGGAGTCCATGGACCGGGCCGAGGCCAAGCTGCGCAGCGGCTCGCGCCGCATGTCGCCGCTGAACTGGCTCGAGTAGCCGCTCAACTTGGTGGCGCGGCTGCCGACCAAAGGACCCATGATCATCGTGACCCGTCTGCACGGGTCGAACATGGCGGTGAACTGCGACCTGATCGAGCGGGTCGAGGCAACACCGGACACCGTTGTGACCCTCGTCGACGGCAGCCGGTACGTGGTCCGGGAGAGCGTCGGAGAGATCGTCGACAAGGTCCGGGCCTTCCGGGCCTCGGTGGTGCTGCTGGCCGGCCGCCTCGACCAGCAGACGACCGGCCAGCAGCTGTACCTGGTCCCCAATCCCGACCCCGAAGCCTAGACGGTCCGCAGGGCCTCGGTGGGCGCCAGGCGAGCCGCCCGCAGCGCCGGGTACAGGCCGGCGACGGCGCCGATGGCCAGGGCGGCGGCCAGCCCACCGGCCATCGCGGGGGCCGGGACGACCACCGACCATGAGCGGCTGGCCGCGTAGGCCGCGGTGACGGCGGCCCCCAGGACCACCCCGGCCAGCCCGCCGGCCAGCGCCAGCAGCAGCGACTCGGCGAGGAACTGGACGCCGACGTTCCCCTTGGTCGCGCCAAGGGCTCGGCGCAGGCCGATCTCGGAGCGCCGCTCCAGCACCGAGATCACCATCACGTTGGCGATCCCGACCCCGCCGACCAGCAGGGCGACCGCTCCGAGCCCCAGCAGCAGCGAGGTGAAGGCGGTCTTGGCCGCCGCCTTCGCGGCCAGCGCGTCCGACGGCCGGCTGACCCGCACCTCGTTGGGGTTCTCGGGGTTGGCGGTGGCCGGGAGCACCTCCCGCACCGCCTCGACCTGGTCGGGGTCGGTCCGGACGTACACCGTGCCCGGCGAGCCCTCGGAGCCGAGCAGCGCCTCGGCGGCCGGGAAGCCGACCAGCGCCGCCCGGTCGACCTCCGGGGCCAGGGTCACCGGCCGCAGGATGCCGACCACCGTGAACCAGCGGTTGCCGAGCCAGACCTGGCCGCCGGCCCTGCCGATGCCGAGCCGCTCGGCCGCCTTGGCCCCCAGCACCACCGTCGGATAGCGGGCGGTGGCCCGGTTCAGGAACCGCCCGTCGGCCAGCTCCCCGCCGAGGGTGTCGAGCAGCTTGGGGTCGGCCGCGAGCACGCTGATGCCGCCGGTCTCGGCCTCCGGGATCAGGTCGCTGCGGCGCACGCTGGCGCCGGTGTTCCCGGTGGCCGCCACCTGCTCGACCGGGCCCACCCGACCGAGCATCCCCAGCGACGCCTCGGGCAGCTTGGCGTCGGCCCCGAAGAAGGTCTCGCCCGGGGTGACCCTGAGCAGGTTGGTGCCGAGCGAGTCGAGCTGGGCCAGCAGGTCGGCCCGGCTCGACTCGGAGATCCCGAGCACCGCCACCATGGCGGCGATGCCGATGGCGATCCCGAGGGCGGACAGCGCCGCCCGCAGCCGCCGGGTGCGCAACCCGGTCCCGGCCACCCCGAGCAGGTCGCGGGGACGCAGGCGGCTCGATGGCGTGCTCATGCGCCCACCTCCGCGCTGGCGGTGACGTCGCGGACGATGCGTCCGTCGTGCAGGTCGATGCGGCGAGGCAGGCGGCCGGCGATGGCGGGGTCGTGGGTGATGACCGCGATCGTCGCCCCCTCGGCGTGCAGCTCCTCGAGCAGGTCGAGCACGCCGGCCCCGGTGACCGAGTCGAGGTTCCCGGTCGGCTCGTCGGCGAGCACGATCGCCGGCCGGGCGACCACCGCCCTGGCGATCGCCACCCGCTGGCGCTCGCCGCCCGACAGCTCGGTCGGCCGATGCCGCAGCCGGTGACCGAGCCCGACCCGGTCCAGCGCCTCCGCCGCACGCCGCCGGCGGGCGGCCGGGGGAACCCCGCCGTAGAGCAGCCCGGCGGCCACGTTGTCCAGCGCGCTCATCCCCTCCAGCAGGAAGAACTGCTGGAAGACGAAGCCGATACGCCGCGCCCGGAAGGCCGAGATGGCGCGGTCCGGCAGCTCACCGACCTCCTGCCCGGCAACCCGGACCGTCCCGGCGGTGGGCCGGTCCAGCGTGCCCATGACATGCAGCAGCGTCGACTTGCCCGACCCGCTCGGGCCCGCGATGGCCAGCAGGTCGCCGGCGGCGACCGTGAGGCTGACCCCGCGCAGGACCTCCACCTCCGGTGGCCCCTGGTAGCGCTTGACCACCTCGCGCAGCTCGAGCACGGGAGCGGGCGTCATGCCGGCACCACCACCCGGTCGCCGGCCCGCAGACCGCCGCCCTCGACCTCGACCTGGCCGTCGGCGAACAGGCCGGTGGTCACGCCGACCAGCTCCCGCCGCCCGTCCCGCTCGACCTCGACCGCGTAGCCGCCCTCGGCCAGGGCGAGCAGGGCGTTGACCGGCACCGCGAGCACGCCCTTGCGGACCTCGGTGGTGATCGAGGCGTCAACCGGGGCCTGGTCAAGGCGGCCGGTGGCCTTGGGCTTGTCGAGGGACACCACCAGCTCGACCGTCGGGTCCTCGCCGCCGGCTTCCGTGCCGTCCCCCGAAGGGACGCTGGCCACCTTGCCGACCGAGACGACCCGGCCGGTGGTGGTCCCGCCGCCGGGAAGCTCGAGGTCGACCCGGTCGCCGGCCCGCACGTAGGGCTGCCTGCTGGCGTCCAGGTCGATGGTGACCTGCCTGGTGGTGTCGGTGACCTCCAGCAGCGGCGAGCCGGGACGAGCCAGGTCGCCGACGCCCGCCTTCAGCTTGGCGACCCGGACCGGGCCGGGCTGCCAGACGGCGTCGCCCGGCCGGACGACCCCGGTCTGGTCCAGGCCGATCACCTTCTGCCAGCGCCGCACCGCCGCCCTGGTCGCGGAGGTGAAATGGTGGTCGACGGTGATGGCCCGGTCGGGGTCGTAGCCGAGGGCGACCAGGTTCTGCTCCAGCTGGCGCACGTCCGGGCCGTCGTCGACCCCGAGCGCCAGCTCACGCCAGGCCGGAAGCCGGCCGTACAGGAGCTGCACCGGCTTGCCGTCGACCCGGTACAGGGCCTTCCCGCGGGAGACCACGGCGCCCTCCCGCGGCAGGGCGGTGATGGTGCCCTCGCGCCGGTTGGGCACCGCGCGGGCCTCGCCGTAGCCGAGGGTGCCGTCGACCTGCTCCTGTGCCCTGAGGTCGCGCCTGGCCACCGCGGCGGTGGCGGTGGCCACCTCGCTGCCCGACCGCTGCTCGCCGGCCTGGTCCCCGGCCCTGGCCCCGGTCCACCAGGCCGCCCCGGCCAGCACCGCCCCGGTCGCCGCGGTCACGGCCAGGCGACGGACCACGCGGGCGCTCACCGCTGGCCTCCGGACTCCTCGCCTGGCCGGCGAAGGCTGGCCAGGTGGTGGTTGCAGGCCTTGTCGGCCTTCTGGAACTCGGCCGAGCTCGGGTCGGGGCCGTCGCCCCGCCGCAGCCGCAGGCCGTCGCCGGTCGGGTCGGGCATGTCGACGCCCTGTTGGCGCATGCACCTGGCGTAGTCGACCATCGCGTCCCTGGCCTCGGGATCCATCTGGACGGGACCGTCGCCGCCGCCGAACAGCCCGCCGCAGGCCTTCTGGGCGGCCTGGAGCTTCTTGGGGTCGGGTCGGGCGCCCCCGCCGCCGTTGTCAGGACCGATCCGCATGGTGACCCGGCCCTGCTCGTCGACCTGCGGGTCGGGCATGTCGATGCCCTGCTTGCGCATGCACCTGGCGAAGTCGAGGGCCGCCTGCTGCGGGTCCTTGTCGGCCGAGGCGGCCGCCTTGCCGTTGTCGTTGCGCTTGGCGCTGTCGCCGCCGAGGCTGGCCACGCCCTCGCCGTCCGAGGGCCCGCCGCAGGCGGCAAGGGCCAACGCCAGGCCGAGACCGAGCGTGGCCGCCGACAGCCGGTTCCGGCGCCTACGCCGGATGGGGTCGCGTCGCATTGCCGCATCCGCTCCTTCCTGGGAGCGCCTGCCGCTCCCGACGGCCCCAGTGCTACGCCGGCGGCCGTAACGCCTTCGTCTCGCGTAGGCCTTACGCAGGCGTTACGCCGGCCCGGGCAGGCTGGCCGTTGCCGCCGGGCGGGGACCGGGAGGAGCGACGTGCGGGTGCTGGTGGTCGAGGACGAGGAGGTGCTGGCCGCCGCCGTCGCCCGCGGGCTGCGGCGTGAGGGCATGGCGGTCGATATCAGCCACGACGGGGCCGACGCCCTGGGCAAGCTGGACGTCAACCGCTACGACGTGGTCGTGCTCGACCGCGACCTGCCGGGCGTCCACGGCGACCAGGTCTGCCGGGCGCTCGCCAGCCAGGCCACCCCGACCCGCATCCTGATGCTGACCGCCTCGGGCACAGTCGACGACCGGGTCGACGGGCTGACCCTGGGGGCCGACGACTACCTGGGCAAGCCGTTCGCGTTCAGCGAGCTGGTGGCCAGGCTGCGCGCGCTGGCAAGGCGGAGCCGTGACGCCCTGCCGCCGGTGCTGGAACGCCACGACCTCCGCCTCGACCCTGCCCGCCGGGAGGCGACCCGTGGCGGCCATTTCCTGCGCCTGACCCGCAAGGAGTTCGGCGTGCTCGAGGCCCTGATGGCCGCCGACGGCGCCGTCGTCAGCGCCGAGGACCTGCTGGAACGGGTCTGGGACGAGCATGCCGACCCGTTCACCAACACCGTCCGGGTGACGATCATGAACCTGCGGCGCAAGCTCGGCCGCCCGCCCCTGATCGAGACCGTCGTCGGCGTCGGGTACCGGCTGTGAGGTCCCTCCTGCCCCGGACCAGCGTACGGCTGCAGCTCACCCTGCTGTACGGGGGGCTGTTCCTGCTCGCCGGGGCCGGGCTGCTGGCCGTCAACTACGCGCTGGTCCGCTCCCAGTTCACCCTCCCCTTCGGGGTGAGGATCGAGCGCCCGCCACCCGGGCTGCCCGAGGTGCTCCGCGACAACCCAGGGGTCCTGATCGTCAACACGACGCCGGGCGGGGACCGGTTCATCGCCAGCGCCCCCTCATCGGGAGCCGTGGAGACGGTCCGGCGCGAGCTGGAGGCGGCGGCCCTCCACCAGCTCCTCACCCAGTCGGGCATCGCCCTGGCCCTCATGGCGCTGGTCTCGGTCGGGCTCGGCTGGCTGGTCGCCGGCCGGGTCCTGCGGCCGCTCACGGCGATCACCGCCACCGCCCGGCGGCTGGAGGGCAGCACCCTGCACGAGCGCATCAACCTGCAGGGGCCGCAGGACGAGCTCAAGGAGCTGGCCGACACCTTCGACCAGATGCTCGGCCGGCTGGACGCCGCCTTCGAGACCCAGCGCCGCTTCGTGGCCAACGCCTCCCACGAGCTGCGCACCCCCCTGGCCATCGCCCGCACCGAGATCGACGTCGCCCTGGCCGACCCGGACGCCAGCCCGGCCGAGCTGCGGGCCATGGCCCACCGGGTGCTGGAGGCCGGCGGGCGCAGCGAGCGCCTGATCGAGGGCCTGCTCACCCTGGCCCGCAGCGAGCGCCAGCTCCAGGCGAGCCAGCCGCTCGACCTGGCCCTGGCCGCCGCCGACGCCCTCTCGGTGGCCGCCCCCGAGGTCGAGCGGCTCGGGCTCCGGGTCAGCTCGGTGCTCGGCGCCGCCCCGGTCGCCGGCGACCGCGCCCTGCTGGAACGCCTCGTCGGCAACCTGGTCGAGAATGCCGTGCGCCACAACCAGCCAGGGGGCTGGCTGGAGGTCGACACCGGCCGCACCGGCGAGCTGGCCGTGGTCCGGGTGGCCAACGGCGGCCCGCGGATCGGCCCCGACCAGATCGCCGCCCTGTTCGAGCCCTTCCGCCGCCTGGACGGTGACCGCACCGGCTCCTCCCGCGGCGCCGGCCTCGGCCTGTCGATCGTCCGCTCGGTCGCCACCGCCCACGGCGGCCAGGCCACCGCCCACGCCCTGGACGACGGCGGCCTGGAGCTGACCGTCGAGCTGCCCGAGAGAAAGGCGAATCGCCCGCCCAGGCCGAGCAGCGTGGACGGCCGCGATCTTGGGGGGGTTCGGGGGGGAGGACTCCCCCCCCGAATGAACCAGGGACTCCCGTGAAGACCCGGCCCTCGTCAGCCGCAGACCGGCCCCGTCAATACAGGAACATGGGCTTGCCGTCGACCTGGCGGATGAGTGGCCGGTAGCGCTTCTCGTCGTAGAGGGCTTCGACGTCGACGCGCTTGGTGCCCTGCATCATGGTGTCGATCGGGACCGAGGTGTAGGTACCGCGGCGCAGCGCGACCATGCTGCCGTCGGCGTCCTGGTCGATCAGGTTGATGGCCATGTTGGCGTAGTTGACCGCCACCATCAGGTCGAGCGCGTCCGGCGCGCCCGAGCGCATCAGATAGCCGACCTGCTGGTAGACGATGTCCTCACCGGTGAGCTGCTTCAGCAGCTCACCGGTGACCAGGCCGATGCCGCCCAGCTTGCGGTGGCCGTAGGCGTCGGCCTCGCCCCGCTCCAGGACCTCGCCTTCCAGCATTCGCGCCCCCTCGCTCACCGTGACCATGGCGTAGTTCGAGGGGTTGGCCGCCTTGTCCTCGAGCAGGTAGTGGGCGAGCAGCTCGACGTCGAAGGCGACCTCGCAGATGATCGCCCGGTCGACCCCGGCCAGGTAGGCCGACAGCAGCGAGGTCTCGCCGCAGTTGCGGCCGAACAGCTCGACCACGGCGATGCGTTCGTGGGAGCCGGTGGAGGTGCGCAGCTGGTGGATGAACTGCACGCTGCGGGTGACCGCGGTCGAGAACCCGATGCAGTAGTCGGTGCCGTAGACGTCGTTGTCCATCGTCTTGGGGATGGCCAGGACCCGCACCCCTTCCCGGGACAGCCGCTCGGCATACGACAGGGTGTCGTCGCCGCCGATGGCGACCAGCCAGTCCAGGCCCAGGCGCTCGATCACGGCCAGGCAATGGCTGGTGAAGTCGAACGGGCCCTCGGACTCGGTCTGGCCCTGGCCGGCGAGGAACGCGGGCACGTCGGTGGGCATGACCTTGCCCGGGTTGGTACGGCTGGTGTGCAGGAAGGTCCCGCCGGTGCGGTCGATGGTGCGGACCTCGCGCTTGGTCAGCGGCTGGACGCTATGGTCCTGGGGCACCTCGGCGTCCAGGTTGTAGTCGAGCAGCCCGGCCCAGCCGCGGCGCAGCCCGACGACCTCGTAGCCGCGGTCGGCGGCGGCGTACACCAGCGTCTTGATGCAGGGATTGAGACCGGGGACGTCGCCGCCGCCGGTCAGCACGCCGATCCTGGTCATGCATGCCTCCCAAAAGGGGTGCCGGGGGTGGGCGTCGTTGCCCGGGGCTCGCGGGGTCGCGACGAGATAGATTACCGTCCATGGCCGCCGGCTCGCCCGTTCTCGACCATGTCGCCCTGCTGGTCAGCGACATGGAGGCCAGCCGCCGCTTCTACCTGGCCGCCCTGGCCCCGCTCGGGTTCCGGCTGCTGTACGAGAACGACACCTGCGCGGCCTTCGGCACCGAGGGCCATGACGACTTCGCCATCTGCCTGGAGCAGCCGCCCACGACCCGGGCCCACATCGCCTTCACCAGCCCCGACCGGGCCGCGGTCGACGCCTTCCACACCGCCGCCCTCGCCGCCGGCGGCCGCGACAACGGCCCCCCGGCCCTGCGCCCCGAGTACCACCCCGGCTACTACGGCGGGTTCGTCTGGGACCCCGACGGCAACAACATCGAGGCCGTGCACCATACCCGTTAGAACAGCGGGCAGGTATCCGGCGCCGCAGGCGGCGTCGAAGCCATCCGTGCGGCCCTGGAGCTCGCGCCCGCCAACGCGCTGCCCGCAAATCCCTCGAACCCGGAGACTTGACCGGTGTTCTAGTCGGGCTGTTTCGACCTCCGCCGGGGCAGGCTCCGCCGGGGCAGGCCCTGGTCGGTGAGCATGGCCCGGGTGGTGGGCACGTCCCTGGCCGCCGCCTCCCATTCGTCGGCCGGTGGGGCGGGGTAGATGCCGGTGTGCTCGGCCGCGGCCATGGTTGCCTGGTCCTCGCGGAGGAAGCCGAGCTGGGCCAGCTGGGGCCGCATCGCCCAGTCGAGCAGCCAGTCGAGGGAGACCCGGATGCGGTTGCCGGTGGCCGGCAGGGCGAGCAGGTGGTATCCGCGGGTCGCGACCAGGCCGGGGAGGCCGGCCAGGGGAACCCCGAACGGCGACGCGACCGCGTCGAAGCCACCGAGGTCGACCGCGAAGCCCAGGTCGCGGTGGCGGTAGTCGACCGCCTTGCCGAAGCCGAGCGATGCCGCCACATTGCGCGCCGCCAGCCTGCCCTGGCGCTGGGCGTGCTGGGCGGTCTGGCCGGTGAGCTGGCCCGGACGGGTCAGGTCGGGCACGGCGGCCGCGTCGCCGAAGGCGAACACGTCGGGGGCCTCTGGCACTTGAAGATTCGCGCCGACCCGCAGCCTCCCGCGCTCGGTCGGCAGCCCGAGCGTGGAGATCAGCGGGCTGGGGGTGACCCCGGCGCACCAGACCAGGGTGTGGGTCGGGATCGTCTCGCCGTCCGACAGCCGCACCGAGTCTCCGGTCGCCTCCTCGACGGTGGTCCCCAGCCGGACCTCGACGCCGCGGCGGCGCAGCACCTCCATGGCGGCGTCGCCGAGCCTGCGTCCCAGCTCCGGCAGCACACGAGGGGCCAGGTCGACCAGCACCCAGCGCATGTCGTCCGGCCGCAGCCTCGGGTAGTCGGCGGCAGCCCTCGAGGTGACCAGCTGCATCTGGGCTGCGGTCTCGGTCCCGGAGTAGCCGGCCCCCACGACCACGAAGGTGCAACAGGCCCGGCGCCTGGCCGGGTCGTCGGCGGCGTCGGCGTTGTCGAGCTCCCGCAGCACGTGGTCGCGAAGGTAGGTCGCCTCGGCAAGCGTCTTGAGGCCGAGGGCGTGATCGGCCACCCCTGGGACGTTGAAGGTGCGGCTGACCCCGCCCGGGGCGAGGACGAGCCGGTCCCAGGCAAGTTCGCGGGTCGACCCGTCGGGCCGCAGCAGGGTCGCGCGGCGGCCGGGCACGTCGACCCCGACCACGTGCCCGATCGCGACCTTGGCCCGGCGCAGGGCGGCGTGCAGCCCGACCGCGATGTGGCGCGGCTCGACGACGCCGGCGGCGACGTTGGGCAGCAGCGGACTGTAGAGCAGGTAGTCGGCGGAGCTGACCACCACCAGGTCGGCCGCGCCGGCCGGCAGGTGCTTCTCCAGCCGCCGCATGCAGTGGAAGCCGGCGAAGCCGCTGCCGACGACCAGGACCCTCGGCCGCTCGTCGTGCATGGTGACCCCGTCGGACGTCATGGGTAGAAGATGTAGCACGACGCCAGAGGAGGGGTCCATGCGCGACTACCGCACCCACCGTCCGGGCACCTACCAGGAGATGGCCTCCGCCTTCCGGTGGAAGGTGCCGGCCAGCTACAACCTGGCCGGCGACGTGCTCGACAAGCACGAGCCGGAGCGGCCGGCCATGCGCTTCGTCTCCGACGAGGGCCGGGACGAGCGCTGGACCTTCGGCGACCTGCAGCGGCTCACCAACCGCACCGCCAACGCGCTGCGGGGGCTCGGGGTCGGGCGGGGCGACCGGGTGGCGGTGATGGCCCCGGCCTCGCCCGAGATCGCCGCCAGCTTCCTGGCCACCTACAAGCTCGAGGCCATCCTGCTGTCCATGTCGGTGCTGTACGGCGACGACTCGATCGTGTACCGGCTCAACGACTCGGAGGCCAAGGTGCTGGTGACCTCGGCCGCCCACCGGGACCGGGTCGCCGACCTGCTCGACAAGGCGCCCTCGGTCGAGCACCTGGTGGTGGTCGGCGGCGACGGCCGGGACAGCTTCGAGGAGCTGACCAGAGCCGCCTCCGACCGCTTCCAGACCCCGGACACCGACCCGGACACCCCGGCCCAGCTCTACTACACCTCCGGCACCACCGGCCTGGCCAAGGGGATCCTGCACGCCCACCGGTACCTGCTCGCCCACGAGGAGTTCCAGTTCTCCCACGACGTCAGGGCAGGCGAACTGTTCCACTCGACCGGCGAGTGGGCCTGGATCGCCGGGATCGTGCCCGGCATCCTCGGGCCATGGCGCTTCGGGGTCGAGACGCTGGTGCACGGCCGCAAGGGCGGGTTCGACCCGGGCAGGGCGCTGCGGCTGATCGCCGACCACCAGGTCGGCAACCTGTTCACCACCCCGACCGCGATCCGGGCCATGATGGGCGTCTCGGAGGCCGCCGGCCTGGAGTTCGACCTGCGGCTGGCCTGCTCGGCCGGCGAGCCGCTCAACCCGGAGGCGATCGCCTGGTGGGGCCGGACGGTCGGCTGCCCCGTGCTCGACTACTACGGCCTCTCCGAGAGCTACCCCCTGTGCGGCAACTACCCGACGGTCGAGGTGCGGCCCGGCTCCATGGGACTTCCCCTGCCCGGCTGGGAGGTGGCCATCCTCGACGAGGACGAGCGGCCGGTGCTCAGGGGCGAGCCGGGCGAGATCTGCCTCAGGGCCAGGTCGAACCCGCACTACCCGCTCGGCTACTGGAACCGCCCCGAGGACTCGCGGGAGGTCTTCGGCGGCGACTGGTTCCACACCAAGGACACCGCCCGCCAGGACGAGGACGGCTACGTCTGGTACTCGGGCCGGGCCGACGACGTGATCATCTCGGCCGGCTACCGGATCGGGCCGTTCGAGGTCGAGAGCACCCTGCTCGAGCACCCGGCGGTGGCCGAGTCGGCCGTGGTGGCCAGCCCCGACCCGCGGCGCGGCAACGTCGTCAAGGCGTTCGTCCGCCTGGTCCCCGGCCAGCAGCCGGGCGACGAGCTGGTCGCCGAGCTGCAGCGGCATGTGCGCGACCGCCTGTCGGCCTACGCCTACCCACGCAAGGTCGAGTTCGTGGACGACCTGCCCAAGACCCTGACCGGCAAGATCCGCCGCTCGGAGCTGCGCAAGGCCGATTCGGGATCCGGAGCGATTTGAGCCGGACGACGAGCCCACGATAGCGTCTGCCGCCATGTACGACACCCGCTGGCCGCGGCCGGGGCCGGCGATGGCGGCGGTCGCCGCCGTGCTCGGCCTGGTGGCCGGCGCCGTCCTCGGCCTCTCGTCCCCAGGCTCGCAGCCGCGAGCCCAGGCCAGCCCCCCCTTGGAGACCACCGCCAAGCCCACCACCACGACCCTGCCGGACAGGTTCCACACGGTGATCCTCGGCAGCTTCGACAACCGCGCCCTTGCCGACAACCGGCTCCGCCAGGTCCGCAACGAGGGGGTCGACGACGCCGGCCTGCTCGACCAGGCGAAATGGAGCCTGGGCACCAGGTGGGCCGTCTACAGCGGCCAGTTCGAGACCCAGGACGAGGCCCGGGCCCACGAACTGCAGCTGGCCCACCTCGGCATCGCCCCGCGCTACTACAAAGTGGTGACCCGGACCGCCTGAGTGGGTAGCCAGACGCGATCCGGGGAGGTGGCCTGCGATGCCGATGTCCACCCACGAAGTCCGCCAGACACTGCACGAGCTCGGCGACCTGCGCTACGCCGCCGGGAACCTCGACGACGCCCTGCGCCGGATCGTCCACGCCACCCACAAGCTGTTCGCCGTCGACGGGGCCGGGCTCATGCTGATCGACCCCGACCAGCTCCTGCGCAACGTGGCCGACTCCGACAGGCGCGTCGACCATCTGGAGGAGCTGCAGATCGAGCACGGCGAGGGCCCCTGCATCGACGCCTTCGAGGAAAAGGAGCTGGTCCACGCCGCCGACCTGGCCGCCGAGGCCCGCTGGCCGAGCTTCTGCCCGGCCGCGGTCGACCGGGGCCTGCGGGCCGTGCTGGCCAGCCCGATCCCCTACAACCGGATGGCCATCGGGGTGGTGGCCGTGTTCTCGGCCACGGTGCGACCCTGGTCGCCCGAGGGCGAGCTGGCCCTGATCGCCTTCACCGACCTGGCCGCGCTCACCATCGCCAACACCATGCAGAGCGAGCAGCGGGGCGAGCTGGCCGAGCAGCTCCAGCGGGCGCTGGACGCCAGGGTGGTCATCGAGCAGGCCAAGGGCGCCCTGGTCGCCCGCGACGGGGTCAGCGCCAAGGAGGCGTTCGAGCAGATGCGCCGCCAGGCCCGCCGGGAGCGCCGCCGCGTGGTCGACATCGCCAGCGAGATCATGTCCACCGTCCACCAGCCCTGAGCTTCGACGTCACAGCCCCGCGGGACAATGCCTGCATGACCACCGACCCGCTGGAGGCGCTGCGCCGGCTGTGCCTGGCCCTGGCCTACCGTGCGGTCGCCCCCAAGCGCCTGCTGGCCGAGCTGGACGCCGGTCAGCCGGGCCATGGCAACCCCGCCGGCCCGGGCCGTCGTCAGGTCAGGCTGGCGTAGAGCGAGGTGGTCTCGGCGGCGATGGATGTCCAGCTGAACTGCTCGACCGCCCGGTGGCGGCCGGCCTTGCCCATGCGGTCGGCGAGGGCCGGGGTGGCGAGCAGGCTGTTGAGGCGCTCGGCGATGTCGGCGGCGAAGCGGTCCGGGTCGCGCGCCCCGCCGGCCCCGTCGCTCTCGAACGGCACCAGCAGGCCGGTCTCGCCGTTGAGGACCACCTCGGGGATGCCGCCGGTGGCGGTCGCGACCACGGCGGTCTCGCAGGCCATGGCCTCCAGGTTGACGATGCCGAGCGGCTCGTAGACCGACGGGCAGACGAACACGGTGGCGTGGGTGAGGAGCTGGATGACCTCCCGGCGCTCCAGCATCTTCTCGATCCAGATGATGCCGCCCCGCTCCTGGCGGACCTTCTCCACCTTCTGGGTCACCTCGCGGCCGAGCTCCGGGGTGTCCGGCGCCCCGGCGCAGAGGACCAGCTGGGCCGCCGGGTCGAGTGCGAGGGCGGCGTCGAGCAGGTGGGGCACGCCCTTCTGGCGCGTGATGCGGCCGACGAATATCACCGACGGCCGGTCCGGGTCCACCCCGTAGTCGTCGAGCACGTCGGTGCCGGGGTCGGGCCGGTACTGGTCGGTGTCGATGCCGTTGTGGATCACCTGCACCCGGTTGGCGTCGACCGCCGGGTAGACCGAGAGGAGGTCGGCGGCCATGCCGCCCGAGACGGCGATCACCCGGTCGGCCGCCTCGATCGCGGTCTGCTCGCAGAACCGGGAGACGTGGTAGCCGCCGCCCAGCTGCTCGACCTTCCAGGGCCGCAACGGCTCCAGGCTGTGGACGCTGACCACGTGCGGGATGCCGTACAGGAGCTTGGCCAGGTGACCCGCCAGGTTGGCGTACCAGGTGTGGCTGTGGACCAGGTCGGCGCCCTCGACCCCGGCGGCGATCGACAGATCGGTCGCGACCGTCCGAAGGGCCGCGAGGTGCCGGCCGCCGCCCTCCAGGGCGTCCCAGGTCGGGTGGGCGATCACCTCCGGCGACCCCGGCGGCCCCGCCGGCCGTGGTTCGCCGAAGCAGTGGACCCGCAGGTCCAGAAGCTTGGCCAGCTCCCTTGCCAGATACTCGACATGGACTCCGGCACCGCCGTACACATCTGGGGGATACTCGCGACTGAGCAGGGCCACGCGCACAGGACACTCCTTCCGGTCCATCGGAAGCCCGATGTTAGCGCGTTGACACTTCGTTAGGGCGTGGCCCACACTTGACTCGCTTGTGTAAATTGTCCCGATCCTCGGCCGAAGGTGGGCAGACGATGGGAACAGCCGGTCGGTCCACGCCGCTCCGCAGAACCGGCTCGCTGCTCGGGCTGGTGGGGCTCGAGCTGGCGGCCCTGCTCGCGCTGCACTGGCTCGGGCGCTTCGCTGGCCTGCGCGTCCGCTGGGCGGAGCCGGTCCCATGGCTGCTGGCGAGCCCGGTCCAGGAGGTCCTTGGGGCTGTCCTTCGCATGGTCGGGCTGGTCATGGCGTACTGGCTGCTGGCCACGACCCTGCTGTACCTGCTGGCCAGCCTGACCCGGCTGCCGGCGGCGGTCAGGGCGGTGAGCTGGGCGACGATCCCGGTGGTGCGGCGGGTCGCCGATCATGCGGTCGCGGTCACGCTGGCCACCTCGATGGTCGGCGGCGGCACCCTTGGCGTGTCGGGACCGGCGATGGCCGCGCCCGACCGGGGTGGGATGGGCCCGCCGGCCAGGAAGCCGGTGGCGGCCGCCCAGGCGACCAGCTCCACAGCCGCCCCGGACGCGCCGTCGACCTCGGCCTCCGAGCCGTCGCAGCCGGGCTACGTCCCCGACCCGGCCGGCCAGGCCCCGGCCGAGGAGGCCACCGAGCCGTCGCAGCCGGGCTACGTCCCCGACCCGGCCGGCCAGACCCCGAGGCGCCTGCCAGCCCCCGACTCGACCACCGAGACCCCGACCACCGAGACCCCCACCACCGACTCCGCGGCGACACCCCGCTCGGGCTCCGGATCGAGCGTGACCTCGACCACCGCACCCACCACCACGGCACCCACCACAACGGCCCCCTCGGACGCGGCGCCGCAGGCGGCCCCAGGCCAGGCGCGGGAGGGCGACGCGGCCGCACCGACCTCGACGACCGGCCTGCGCCCACCCGCCTACCAGCCCACCCCCGCGACCTCCACCACCAACCCGCCGCGCGAGCCCGAACCGGGCGAGCCCAACTCCGGTGGGGGCGCGACCACACCGGAGGCCGGCCAGGAGACGTCGCACGCGGTGGTCGCCGGCGACAGCCTCTGGACGATCGCCCGGGACCGCCTGGCCGAGGCCCCCGGCGGAGGCTCCGGCGAGCCGACCAACCGCGAGGTGGCCGACTACTGGGCCCGCGTCAAGGAGGCCAACCAGGACCGGCTGCGGTCGGGCGACCCCGACCTGATCGACCCCGGCGACACGATCGTCCTCCCACCGGTGGCCTCTCCTGCCGGGCCCGCCCCGGGGAGCGGACGGAAGACGCACACGGTGGTCGCCGGCGACAGCCTGTGGACGATCGCCCGGGACCGCCTGGCCGAGGCGTCCGGCGGAGGCTCCGGCGAGCCGACCAACCGCGAGGTGGCCGACTACTGGGCCCGCGTCAAGGAGGCCAACCGGGACCGGCTGCGGTCGGGCGACCCCGACCTGATCGACCCCGGCGAGAAGATCATCCTCCCGCCGCTCGACTGACCAGGTAGGACAGTGCTTCGTCGAACGACGCGGGGTTCGGAGTGCGCCCACGTGGGTGCTCGCGGACAGGGCCAAGGGCCATGTCACGCTGCTCACCTCTGCCGCTTGCGACGGAGAGCACGGTGGGCAGGGCCTTGTGGAGCAGCCGCACGCCGCGCCGCCTCCGGGCTGTCAGGGCGGCCGGACCGGCGCCGACCGGTACTCCGGTCATCGCGGCCGCTCCGGGTCGAGCCGTAGCCGGCCGCCACTGTACCTGCGCACCTGGTCGGCGAGCTGGTCGCGGCTGACGAAGCCGATCGCGCGGGAGATCTCCTCCGCCGCCTCCTCCGCTCCGGCACCGGTCAGCCGGAACTCGTACGCCATACAGGCACCGGGCAACAGGTAGAACCGCCGGTCGCGGTAGGACGACCCGGTCCGGATGCGCTCGTCGAACCGCCGCGTCCCCGGCTGGTCGGTCGCGGTCTCGCTGGCCCCGCCGCGGTCGCAGGTACGGGTCAGCTCGATCGTGAGCGCGACCTGGTCGATCAGGCGGGAGAACTCGATCCTGGTGCGTCCGTCCCAGGAGTCGAGGTCGTCCAGGAACCAGTCGTCGAGCTCGGCGCGCATGCACGGCACCGCGGACGCGGTGGGGACCGACTGCGCCATGAGGACCATCCTCTCGTCGAGCTGGTGGTCGGATGGCGTGCACGGCAGGATGCGCAGGGGATTGCCGATGCTGCTGCTGCAGCCGGCTGCCAGCACCGCTGCGGCGACGGCCACGAGGACAGCGATCCGGCTCATATCGGGGCCAGCATGTTGACGACGATCGCCGTCAGCGGCACGGCGGCGACCACGAGCCCGACGATCAGCGCCACCCGGCGCACGCTCCACCGCTGGATCCGGATCGGGTGCGGCCGCTCGGGCAGCAGCGCGACGAACTCGGCGTGCAGGTCACGACCCTGCTGGCGCATCATCCGGCGCAGCTGGGAGGGCATCGTGAGGCCGCGGGTGGCCGCGAACGCCTCGGTGATCTCCGCCACCGAGAACTGGTCGCGGGCCCGCGCGTACACCCGTTCCGGGCTGGTCCGCAGCGCGAGCACGAGCATCATGTTCCCCAGGTCCACCGCCTGCCGCCACGGGCTGGGCCGCAGCTCGCCGAAGGCGGAGTCGATCAGGTACAGGCGACCGTTGCGTACCATCAGGTTGGCCGGCTTGATGTCCCGATGGGCCAGGCCGGCCTCCCAGAGTTGGCGGACGATCCCCAGCCCCTGGTCGATCAGGTCGTCGTCGACGTCGACCTCGCCGATCTCGTTCGCGCCGTCGAGGAACTCGGTTACGAGCAGGTATTCGCGTTCCGGGGTGATCTCGACGACCCCATACGGCGGCGGCACCGGCAGGCCGGCGTCTCGCATCAGCCGCAGCAGGTAGTCCTCGTACTGCACCAGTCGGCGCACGGTGTTGAACGCCTTCTCGTCCTCCAGCTGGCCATAGAGCAGCGTGCGGCCGAGCTTGTACCAGCGGTCCGAGCGCAGATGGGTGGCCGAGTACAGCTTGGCGAACAGGTAGGTCTCCGGGTCGCCCTTCACCGTGATCCGGAGCGGGGTGGAGCCGCCCGAGCCCGCGAGGTTGAACGGCTTGATCGCCACCGGGATCACGCCGAGCTGTTCCTCCAGCGCGTGCGCGATCGCGTCGTGCCGGGCGCCGGTGACGTCGAGATGCGCGGTGCGGCCGCGGCGGTAGCTGACCGGAAAAGCCTCGTTCGGGACGAACAGCCGGAACGCAGCGAGCGGGATGGCCACCCCGATCACGACCGCGAACAGCACGTCGAAGGGTCCCTCCTGAGCCAGGTAGAACCGGGAGAGCGCGGTGACGCCGAGCAGCCCGGCGACGACCAGCTTGCCCCGCTCCCGCAGCCGTCCGGCCGGGACCAGCGCGTACAGGCCGATGACGAGGATGGCGGTGAGGATCCCCATCGGCAGCGACGGCAGAGCGAACTCGTTCCAGTCGCCGAGTGCCTC
>DASYSE010000124.1:0-24089 GCA_036003705.1 Actinomycetes bacterium
TTCCGCGACGGCTACGGGGCCGACCGGGCCTACCAGGAGCTGGACCGGGGCCAGTACCAGCGGCCGGAGGAGGTGTTTGCCTTCTGCGGGGGCGCCGTCTGCTTCCGCACCGAGGCGCTGCGCCAGGCCGGCGTGTTCGACGACGACTTCTTCCTGTACTACGAGGACACCGACCTGTCGTGGCGGCTGCGGGCGCTCGGCTGGACCATCCGCTACCAGCCGGCGGCAGTGGCCCGCCACATCCACGCGGCCAGCTCGGTCGAGTGGTCGCCGCTGTTCGTGTTCCACACCGACCGCAACCGGCTGCTCATGCTGACCAAGAACGCCCGGGCCGGCCTGGCCGCCCGGGAGGTCCTGCGCTACCCGCTGACCACCGTCTCCCTGGCCCTGCGCGAGGTGGCGAGAGCCCGCCACACCCGCCGCCGCCCCCCGGTCCGCCCGACCCTGCTGCGCCTGCGGGTGCTCGGCTCCTACCTGCGCCTGCTCCCGGCCATGCTGGTGCGCCGCCGCCGCCTGGCCCGCCGGGCCGCGGTCGACCGCAGGCGGCTCGAACGCTGGCTGGTGCTGCGGTGACCCGCGCACCCACCCCGGCCATGGCACAGGCGCTCTTGGGTGGCGGTGGGGTGGAGCCGGAGCTCCCCCCGCATGGATCGGGGACAGCGGCATGGTCGCCTCCCAGTTGCGTCCGTGCACCATGAGAGTTGCCATGGACGCGACCCCGTTGCTGGGGCCGCGGACCGGGGTTGGGCGGTACGTGGCCGCGCTGGCCGGGGCGCTGGCCGGGTCGCCCGACCCGGAGCCGGAGCAGGTGGCGCTGATCCCGTTCAGCTGGCGCGGCACCGGCGACCTGCCGGCGGCGGCCCCGGAGGGACCGCGGGTGCGGCTCGGGTGCCGGCGGGTGCCGGCGCGGCTGCTCCAGGCCGCCTGGGCCCGGCTGCCCTGGCCGCCGGTCGAGTGGCTGGCCGGGCCGGTCGACGTGTTCCACGGCACCAACTTCGTCGCCCCGCCGGCCCGGCGGGCCGCCACCGTCGTCACCGTCCACGACCTGACCTACCTGCGCCACCCGGAGATGGTCACCGACGCCTCGGCCCGCTACCGCGAGCTGGTCCCGCGCGCCCTGGCCCGGGGGGCGGTGGTGTGCACCCCCACCGCCGCCGTCGGCGCCGAGGTGGCGCAGGAGTACCGGCTGGCGCCGGAGCGGCTGGTGGTGACCCCGCTCGGGGTCGGGGAGGTGTGGCGCCAGGCGGCCCCGCCCGACCCGGCCTGGCTGGCCGGCCACGGCCTGCCCGAGCGCTACCTCCTGTTCGTCGGCAGCCGCGAGCCGCGCAAGAACCTCCCGACCCTGCTCGCCGCCTACCGGGAGCTGCTGGCCGGCGTCCGGGGGGCCGCCGGGGCGGCAGCCGGCGGGCCGGGCGCGGGCGCGGTCCCGCCGCTGGCGCTGGTCGGGCCGCCGGGATGGGGAGCGGCGCTGGACATGGCCGGGCTGCCGCCCGAGGCGGTGCGCACCCCCGGCTACCTTCCCGAGGGCGACCTGGTCAGGATGGTCGCCGGGGCCTCGGCGCTGGTGTTCCCCTCCTGGTACGAGGGGTTCGGGCTGCCGGCACTGGAGGCGCTGGCCTGCGGCACCCCGGTGGTCGCCTCCGACCTGCCGGCCCTGCGCGAGGTCCTCGGCGACCAGGCCGAGCTGGTGGCGCCCGGTGACGCCGCCGCCCTGGCCGACGCCATCGCCCGGGTGCTGGACGACCCCGGCGGCGAGCCGGCCAGGGCGGCCCGCCGGACCAGGGCGGCCGGCTTCACCTGGGAGACCTGCGCCCAGGCAACCCTGTCCGCCTACCACCAGGCCGTGGAGTCCGGCCGGTGACCGCGCCCGCCTACTACCCGGGCCTGGAGTCCGGCCGGTGACCGCGCCCGCCCACCACCTGGCCGTGGAGTCCCGCCGGTGACCGCCGTCCCGCCCGACGGCGGCCGCGAGCCGCGGCCGTCGGCCAGCCCGTCTCCGGGCCCGGCGGCCGGCCCGGGGCCCCTCGGTGGGCCGGGGGGGCTGGGCGGGCCACGGGTCGGGGTGGTGGCCGAGCAGCTGCTGCGGCCGGTGCCGGGCGGGGTCGGGCGCTATGTCAGGGCGCTGGCCACGCACCTTCCCGTCGAGGCGGCGGTCGACCGGGGGGCGGTGCGGTTCCTGGTCGCCCGTCATCCGGCGCAGCGGCTGGACGCCGTCGGGCTCCCGGCGGCCTCGACCAGGCAGCTGGCCTGGCCGGGCCGGCTCCTGACCAGGACCTGGGTGACCATGCGCCGCCCCGGGCTGCCCGCCGGCCTGCTCGACGCCCTCGACCTGGTCCACGCCACCAGCGCCGCCGTCCCCCCGACCGGGGGTCGGCCGCTGGTCGCCACCGTCCACGACCTGGCCTTCCGCCACTATCCGGACGCCTACCCGGCCGCCGGCCGCCGCTACCACGAACGGTCGGCCCGGATCGTGGCCGACGAGGCCGCGCGGGTGCTGGTCCCCTCGGAGGCGACCGCCCGCGACCTGGCCGAGCTGTACGGCGTCGACCGTGGCCGGGTCACCATCACCCCGCTCGGGGTGGAGGTGCCGCCGGCGCCGGACCGGGTGGGGGCCGAGCGCCTGCTCGGCGACCTCGGGGTACGCGGGCCGTTCCTGCTGGCGGTCGGCACCCTGGAGCCCCGCAAGAACCTGCCCCGCCTGCTCGCCGCCTTCGGCGAGGCGACCGCCGAGCTGCCCGACCACTGGCTGGTGGTGGCCGGGCCGGTCGGCTGGGGGCCGCGGCTCCGGCCGACCTGGGACTCGGTACGGGTCAAGCTGGCCGGCCCGGTCGGCGACGCCACCCTGCACGCCCTCTACCGGGCGGCCGACGGCCTGGCCTACCCGAGCCTGTACGAGGGGTTCGGCCTGCCCGTGCTGGAGGCGATGGCCCATGGCATCCCGGTGCTGACCAGCGACCGCTCCAGCCTGCCCGAGGTCGCCGGGGGTGCGGCCCTGCTGGTCGACCCCCTGGACCGGGACGCCATCGCCGCCGGCCTCGTCCGGCTGGCCGCCGACGCCACGCTGCGCCGGCGACTGGCCGAGGCCGGCCGGCGCCGGGCGGCCGGCCTCACCTGGCGCGCCACCGCCGCCGCCACCTGGGCCGCCTACCGCGAGGTGGCGGAGCGGTCCCGGTGAACCGCCGGAAGGCTGGGGCGACCGCCGTCGGGGCGCACCGGTGAGCCGGGGCCGGCCCAGGGTGGCGGTCGACGCCACCGCCGTGCCGGCGCGGCTGACCGGGGCCGGGGTGTACGCGGCCCGGGTCCTTGCCGGCCTTGCCGGGCGCGACGACCTGGAGGTCGAGGCGTTCTGCGCCCCCGGGTCGGCCGGGGTGCTGGCCGCGCCCGGCCTGCGGCTGCACCCGGTGGCCGCGGCCGGAGCCGGGCGGCCGGCCAGGATCGCCTGGACCCAGCTGCTGGCCGGCCGGGCCGCCCGGGCGGCCGGGGCCGACCTGCTCCACGGCGTCCACTACGAGCTGCCCCTGCGGGCCCGGCTGCCCCAGGTGGTGACCGTCCACGACCTGACCCTGCTCACCCACCCGGAGTGGCACGAGGCCAGCAAGGTCCGCTACTTCGGCTGGGCCATGCGCCGCGCCGCCGCCACCGCCACCCGGGTGCTGTGCGTGTCCGCGACCACCGCCGCCGACCTGGCAGAGCGCCTCGACATCCCCGCCGACCGGGTCGACGTGACCCCCCTCGGCACCGACCTGCGCCCGGCGAGCGCCGGGGCGGTCGACGAGGTCCGGCGCCGCCTCGGGCTGGACGGCCCCTACCTGCTCGGGCTGGGCACGGTCGAGCCCCGCAAGGACCTGCCGGCGCTGGTCCGGGCGTTCGCCGCCCTGGGCGGTGAGCTGCCCCACCGGCTGGTGCTGGCCGGCCTTGCCGGCTGGGGGGCGGGGGCGCTGGCCGCGGCGGTCGCGGCCAGCGGGGTCGCCGACCGGATCGTGCTGCCCGGCTACGTGCCCGAGGCCGACAAGGCGGCCCTGTTCACCGGGGCCGACGTGTTCGTCTACCCGAGCCGCTACGAAGGCTTCGGCCTTCCCGTGCTGGAGGCGATGGCCTGCGGCGTCCCGGTGGTCACCACCACCGGCGGGTCGCTCCCCGAGGTCGCCGGCGACGCCGCCACCCTGGTCGACCCCGGCGACGCCGACGCCCTGGCCGCGGCCATCGCCAAGCTGGCCACCGACCCGGCGGCACGCCAGGACGCCGCCGCCCGCGGCCGCCGGCGAGCCGGCGCCTTCACCTGGGACCGCTGCGCCGCCCTGACCGCCGCCGCCTACCGGCGCGCCCTCGGCGCCTGACCGGGCGGCCTTCCGGACAACCACGCCCTCGCCGTAGACTGCGCGTCACCCTGGCCGGCTGTTCCGGCCCGCTCCCGTCGCGTCAGGAGACCGCCCACGTGCAAGCCGTCATTCTCGCCGGAGGCTTCGGCACCCGCCTGCGCCCGCTGACCAGCACCCGGCCCAAGCCGCTGATCCCGTTCGCCAACGAGCCGTTCCTGCTGCACACCCTGCGCCAGCTGGCTGCCGGCGGCTTCACCGAGGTCGTGCTGTCGACCATGTACCTGCCGGAGGCCTTCGACCAGCTCCTGCCCGAGGCCCGCAAGGCCGGGGTCGAGGTGGTGCTGTCCTCCGAGGACACCCCCATGGGGACCTCGGGGGCGATCAAGCGCCTCGCCCACCTGCTGGACGGCACCTTCCTGGTCCTCAACGGCGACGTGCTGATCGACGTCGACTTCCAGCGCCTGGTCGAGCTCCATCGCGAGCGCCAGGCCGCCGCCACCCTCGCCCTGGTCCGGGTGCCCGACCCGAGCGCGTTCGGCCTGGTCCCGGTGGACTCCGACGACCGTGTCACCGCCTTCCTCGAGAAGCCGGGCGACCTCGAGGACTCCTGGGTCACCGACCTCATCAACGCCGGCGTCTACGTGCTCGAGCCGTCGGTGCTGGACCACGTGCCGGCCGGGCAGCCGTCGTCGTTCGAGCGCAACCTGTTCCCGTCGCTGCTGGCCTCGGGCGCGCCCGTGTACGGCTACGAGCTGCACGGCTACTGGCGCGACCTCGGCACCCCGATCGCCTACCTGGCCGCCCAGTTCGACCTGCTCGAGGGACGCCTGCACCTGCCCATCAACGCCACCGAGCGCGGCCGCAGCCAGTGGTTCGCCGACGACACCCGGGTCGACGAGGGCGCCGTGCTCCGCGGCCCCATCCTGGTCGGGCAGGGCGCGACCGTCGAGCACGAGGCGCGGGTGTTCGGGCCGACCGTGCTCGGGCCCAACACGCTGGTCGCCGGCGGGGCCCGCCTGGAGCGCTCGGTGCTGCTGGAGGGCGCCCGGATCGAGCGCGGGGCCAAGGTCTCGGACTCGATCATCGGCCGCAACGTGGTGGTCGGCGACGGCGCGGTGGTCCGCGACGGCGCCGTGGTCGGCGACAACGTCGAGATCGAAGCCGGCAACATCCTGGCCGGCGGCGTCCGCGTCGCCCCCAACGTCCGGCTGACCCTGGGAGCGATCCGCTTCTGACGTTCCACCCCGGTCCCTGGTCGCCTCGGGGGAGTCCTCCCCCCGAGGCCCCCCAGACAGCTCGGCCGGGTGCCCGCGGATCGCTGCAGCCGACGCGCTAGGCCGCCCGCGGCTCCGGGGCGGTCGACTTGGTGGCGCCGGGGACCATGTAGTCGTTGACGAAGGCCTGGACCACGTCGAGGTTGACCCGCTGCAGGATCTCGAGGTTGCGCCAGGCCGCCAGGGCCACCCCGTCCTGCTCCAGACCGGAGTAGGGGGCCAGCACCAGCTTGGACCCCGAGCGCTCGCGAGCGAACTCGCGCAGCTGGTCCTGCTGGTCCTGGGGGATGCCCTTGTACAGGATGACCACGTAGCCGTGCTCCAGGTTGTGCACCAGCGCCCGCATGTCCTGCTCGCTGTCGTAGACGCCGGCGCCGAGCGGGGTGGCCAGGTGGTCCCCTGAGGTGGGCGGGGTGGAGTTCCAGTTGTCGGGTTGCTCGTTGTTGGCGATGTGGTCCCTGCCCGCCTCGGCGAACGTCTTCACGCCGGTGGAGCCGGCGGCCTTGCGGCCGGCTTCCAGCGCCGCCGCGGTCACCGGCCGGTTGGCCGCAGCCGGCGGCTCGTCGCGGCCCTGGAACACGATCAGCGCGACCAGGGCGGCCAGCGCGACCACGGCTACCGCGGTCCAGACCAGCGTCCGCCGCCGGCGCCGCTGGGCCTCCAGCCGACGGGCCGCGGCCCCCTTGGCCAGCTTGCCCTTGTCGGTCGGCCGGCCCTTGTCGGTCGGCCGGCCCTTGCCGCCGGCCGCCGCGCCGCGGGCGGCCTGCGGGCGGGCCTTGGCGGCCGTGCCGGCGCTGCGGCCGGGTTGGTTCTTGCCGGTCGCGCCGGGCTTCGGCTTGGGCTTGCGGGTGTCGGCCATTGGTCGTCTCCGGGTGCGGGGTGGAGCGTCTCCAAGGATTCTATGGAGCCTGGGCCGGCTCCGCTCGGCCCCGACCCGGTCAGGCGGCGGCGGTCTCGGCCACCACCTGGTCCACCACGTCCTCGAACCGGCCGGCGCCTCCCCGCACTGCAGCGCCTCGGCGTGGCAGGTGCTTGCCAGGGCCTGGGCCAGGTGCAGCTCATGCTGGACCGCCGGCTCACCCAGGGCCGGCTGGCTGTGGGCGAGCACCGCCCGGCTGGCGGGGACCAGCTCGCGGGAGCCCGGGTCGACGACGAGGTATTCCTCCTCGACGCCGAGGGTGAAGTCGTTTTCCGGCAGCATCGGTCCTAGCGTGCCAGCGGCGTGAAAACGGCGAAATGCCAGGACGTGACGGAAACGTTACGTCTGGTCGGGCCGTCCGGCGGCGACCAGGCCGAGCGGCCGGTAGCCCGCCGGCAGGGCCAGCGCGTCGGCCAGGGCGGCCCGCGCGGGCCGCTCGGCGGCCGCGAACCTCGCCCCGACCCCCTGGGCGTGCAGGCCGAGCAGCAGTGTCCGCACCGCCCCGCCGGCGGCCAGCTCCACCCCGGCAGCCGCGTCCCCGGCGGTCAGGCAGGCGGCCAGCAGCGCCGGGGCGGTGGCCATGCCCGGCGTGGCGGGGGAGAGGGCGGCCAGGCAGGCGGCCCGGGCGGCGGCGGGGACGGGGTTGGCCTGGAACCGGTGGCCGCCCGGGATGGGGACGGCGGCGGCGGCCGTGACCGCCCGGTCGATGGCGTCCGGTTCGACCGGGTCGGGCAGGAAGCCGGCCGGGGCGGGCGCACCCTCCAGGAACGCCAACAGGTCCTCGGCGGTCCCGGCGGTCCGGAACAGGTCGTCGGCCGCGGGGCGGACCAGCTCGCGGGCGCTGCCCTTGCCCCTGGGCCGGGGGACCCCGCGCAGCAGGGCCGCCGGGACCCGCGACGCCTTGCCCTTGACCAGGTCGGCGGCGGCGGCCACCTCGTCGGGCACCGCGACCTCGGTGACCTCCAGCGGCCGGCCGTCGCCGTCGGTCCGGCCGCGCCAGTCCTCCAGGGCGCCCATGCCGGCGAGGCCGACGGCGACGTCGGTCTGGCCGAGGCGCCAGGGCCGGCCGAGGGTGTCGGTGACCACCACGGCGACGTCGTGGCCGTCGGTCGCCTGGATCGCGGCCCGCAGCCCGGCCGCCGAGGCGTCGGGGTCGCGGGGCAGCCGCACCAGGCGGTCGCCGCCGGCGTTGGAGGCGTCGACCAGCGCGTTGGCCCCGACCAGGCCATGGTGGGTCTCTGCGATGACCAGGCGGCCGCGCCGCGCCACCACCCTGGCCGTGTCGGCGTCGACCGTCTCGCGGAAGACCCGCTCCCGGCCCGCCGCATCATCGGGCAGGGGGACCAGCCGGCCCTCGGCCTTGGCCACCACCTTGGAGTTGACCGCCAGCACGTCGCCGTCGGCCAGTTGCATCCCCGCCGCCCGGACCGCCTCCAGCAGCAGCCGGGCCAGGTCGTCGCCCGGCCGCACCTCCGGCATCCCGACCAGCGGGACCACGGTGAGCGTCACAGTGCGTCCAGGGCCGCCTTGGCCAGAGCGGCCGCGTCCTCCACGGTGCGCATCAGGGTCGGGACCACCACCGGCGCCAGGCCGAGGCGGGCGACGGCCGCGGCCTGTGCGGCGTCGACCGCGTCGAGCACGAACGCGTCGGCCAGGCCGGCGTACAGGCCGGCCACCCCGCGCGCCGACACCTCGGCCCCCCAGGCGGGCAGGAGCTTGTCGGCCATGCCGCGGACCGGCGCCCCGCCGACGATCGGGGTCACGGCGACCACCCGGCAGGGCGCCGCCCGCACCGCCTGGCGGATCCCGGGGACGGCCAGGATGGGAGCGATCGACACCACCGGGTTGGAGGGGCAGAGCACGATGCCCCTGGCCTCGGCGACCGCCTCCAGCACACCGGGCGCCGGGCGGGCATCCTCGACCCCCTCGAAGCGGACCCGGCGCACCGGGTCGCGCGCCTGGCGGCCGACCCAGTACTCCTGGAACCCGAGATCCTCGGGGCCGTCCGGGCCGTCGACCTCGACCCGGGTCTCGACCCGCTGGTCGCTCATCGGCAGCAGCCGGACCGGCACGCGCAGCCGCCGGCACAGCTCGGCGGTGGCCTGCGACAGGCTGGCGCCCTCGCGCAGCAGCCGGGTCCTGAGCAGATGGGTGGCGAGGTCGCGGTCGCCGACGGCGAACCAGCCCGGCTCACCCAGCCGCACCAGCGCCTCGCGGACGTTCCAGGTCTCGCCGGCGAGGCCCCAGCCGCGCTCCTCGTCGGCCAGCCCGGCAAGGGTGTAGGCGACCGAGTCCAGGTCGGGGGAGATCGCCAGCCCGTGCATGCGCAGGTCGTCGGCGGTGTTGCCGACCACCACCAGGTCGTCGGGATCGTGCACGCGCAGCAGCCCACGCAGGAACTTGGCGGCGCCGACGCCGCCGGCGAGCGCAACCAGCATGGCCTTCCCTCAGGGTGGGGCGGGGAGCGGCCCCAGGATAGCGCCGGACGCCCGGCGCTACGGGCCGGCGACGGAGGCAGGCGAGACCTCGTCCAGCGTCCATCCGTCGGGCGCCGCCTGGCTGTCGACCGACCCCGGGGTCTCCCCGGAGTCGGCAGTGCTGGACGGCGCAGTGGCCGGCGGCTCGGTCGGAGGTGGCGCGGTGGCCGGCGGCGGCTCGGTCGCAGGTGGCGCGGTGGCCGGCGGCGGCTCGGGCGTGGTGGTTGGCGTCGGCGACACCACCGTCGGCTGCGCCAGCACGTCCTGCGAGTCGTCCACGGCGGCGTGGATGGCGTCGCGCGTGCCCTCGGAGACGACCGGGAACTGCTGGGTCATTGCGCTCGACTCGGCCCGCCTCACCGCAACGTCCCCCTGGCCCTTGACCACGTCCAGCCGCCCCGCCAGCCCGGAGACGGGTTCGCCCTGCTCGGCGGCCTCGTCCACGGCCGCGTCGGCGGCCATCACGGCCCGGCTGAGGGCGTCGATGGCGGTCGGCAGCTGGCTGAACATCTTCAGCTCGACCAGGCGCTCGAGCTCGTCGAGGCGCTCGTCGGCGACCCGGGTGCGCTCGCCGGCCTCGCGGGTCGTCGACCACTGCACCGAGGCCAGGCGGAGCTGCTCGATGGCCAGCTTGAACGGGTACATGGCCTGGCCAGGGAGGGCCGCCGCCGACGCCATGGTGGCGGGGGCGAGCACCAGCGCGGCCGCCAGGACGACGGCGGCCACCCGGCGGCGCAGGTCCCAGCCGTTGGGCTGCAGGCGCACGGGCATCCGCAGGCGCAGGTCCCAGCCGTTGGGCTGCTGGCGCACGGGCATCCGCACCACCGTCGCCGAGCCTTCCAGCACGCGCTCCAGGTGCCGGTCGGCGACCTCGGGGTCCAGCTCGAAGGCGGCCAGCTCGGCCCGGAGGACGTCGGCCGCCTCCAGAAGCGGCGCGAGGTCATCGGTGAGCTCGACCGGACGCCCGTCGAGCAGGGCGTCGAGCTCGTCGTGCAACTTGTTCGGCCGGTGCATCCTCACCGCTCCTCATCCTCCTGACTAGTCAGGCGATCCGGATCGGGCGATGGATACGGGCGTTCTTGCGCCTGGTTCGGGCTACGTAGGCCCAGCACCCTGGCCATGCTGGCCAGGCCGCGGTGCTGCAGGGCCTTGACCGCGCCGGTGGTCTTGCCGAGGGTGGCGGCCACCTCGGGGGCGGTCAGGCCGCCGGCCATCCGCAGCAGCAGCACCTCGCGCTGGTCGGAGGACAGATTCCGCAGCGCGGCCATCACGCGGGTGCCCTCCAGGCGCTCGATGGCCAGCTCCTCGGGGTCGACCGCTCCGGCCGCGGCGGCGGCCTCGGGCAGGTTGTCCTCCAGGGGTTCGATGCGGGAGCGGGCCTGGTGGCGCCGGTAGTCGTACAGGTCGTGGCGGGCGATCTGGAACAGCCAGCCGCCCAGCGCCTCGACCGGGCCGCGGAACCGGGGCAGGCCCTCGATGGCGCTGACGAAGGCGGTGCCGGTGAGGTCCTCGGCCTGGTGGTGGTCGCCGACCGCGGCCATGAAGAAGCGGAACAGCGCGGGCGCGTAGGCGGTGTAGACGCGGGTCACGGCGGCCGGCTCGCGGCGGCGCGCGGCGGCCAGGTCCGTCGGGGTCAACCCGACCCTTGACACCGCCTCCCGCTCTCCCCCGAACCCGAGCACTCCCGCCCCCCCGAAACCGGAGCTTCTGCGCCGCAGCCGCCTGGTGAGGCTATCCCATGCACCGGCCACCGGCCAGGCGAGCGACCGCCGACCCCGGCGGCCCGGCCACCCCGGGGACTTGGCGTCGTGTCCACAACGAAAACCTTGATCTTGAAAATGCCACTCAAGCCGCCGCAGAATGCCACCGATGTAATTACGATCGTGACGTTCCAAACAACCCGCAAGCGTGCGACCCGGACGCCTCGCTGCACCGGTGAGGAGGCAAATGGATGGGCCCGATCCCCGTCGAGATACAGCCTTGGTACGAGCAGGCAGCCTGCCTTGACAAGGATGCCGACTGCTTCTTCCCGGAGAAGGGCGGTTCCACCCGGGCGGCCAAACGCATCTGCCAGACCTGCTCGGTCCAGACCGAGTGCCTCGAGTACGCGCTGGCCAACGACGAGCGGTTCGGCATCTGGGGCGGCCTGTCGGAGCGCGAGCGGCGCCGCCTCAAGCGCCGCGCCTCCTGACAACAACGGCCCAGCCGGCAGGGGGAGCCGTCCAGGCGGACGGTCATGTTTCGCGCATTCCGACCGCCCACGCGGACGGCCACCCAAGCCCGTCGGCCGAAATTCGCCGACCAACGCCCGATTTGCGTTACTCGCGGGGTGCCTTGAGGGCGCTCGGCCGTGACGTGCTAGCATTCGCGGACGCCCGTGGGGGAGCTGGGAACCCTACGGGCCTTTCGGTTCGCGCCCGGCAACCCCTGGCCGGGGAGGCGTCGAGAGGAAGGTCGTGCCAGCCAGTCAGCCTCGGGTCATTGCGATCGTCGTCAACCACAACGGGCGGGCGTTCCTCCGCGACACCTTTCGTGGCCTGGCCGCCCAGACCCGGGCGATCGACGACGTGCTGGTCGTGGACACCGGGTCGACCGACGGCAGCGCCGACTGGGCCCGCTCCCGCCTCGGGGACGACGCCGTCATGGCGGTCAGGGGGCAGTTCGGCCGGGCGGTGATGTCGGCCCTGCGCGACCCGCGCACCTCGGGGATGGACTGGTTGTGGCTGCTGCACGACGACTGCGCCCCCGAGCCGGAGGCGCTGGAGCGGCTGCTGGCCGAGGCCGAGTCGCGGCCGAGCGCCTCCATCCTCGGCCCCAAGCTGGTCTCGTGGGCCAGCCCCGACCGGCTCCAGGAGATCGGCTTCTCGATCGACCGGACCGGCAGGGCCGTCTCGCCGATCGAGGACGACGAGATCGACCAGGGCCAGCACGACCAGATCCGCGACGTGTTCTTCGTCAACACCGCCGGGATGCTGGTGCGGCGCGGGGCCCTGCTCAACGTCGGCGGCTTCGACGAACGCATGCCGGCCTTCCGCGACGACCTCGACCTGTGCTGGCGGACCCACCTGACCGGCGGGCGGGTGCTGGTCGTGCCGCAGGCTCGGGTCCGCCATTTCGCCGCCGCGGCCTCGCGCAGCCGGCGCACCCGCGCGGTCAGCCACCCCCGCTACCTGATCGAGCGGCACACCACCGCGGCCATGCTCAAGGCGACCAGCCTGCGCAAGCTTCCGGTCGCCCTGCTGCTGGCGATGGTCGGGGCGCTGGTCCGCGGGGCCAGCCTGGCCCTGACGGGCAGGCCGGCCGACGCGCTCCAGGTGCTGTGGGCGTGGGGCTGGAACGTGAAGGAGTTCCCAGTCACGATCGTCAACCGGCGCCGCCTGCAGCGCCGCCGCAAGGTCGACGACAGCGCCCTTGCCGCCCTCCGGGCCCCGGGTGGCCAGCGCCTGCGCGCCCTGCTCCGCGGGATGCTCGAGCTGGTCTACGGCGCCGAGGTCGGCGCCCACGTCGCCCAGCGCGTCGACGACAGCGGCGAGGAACAGGACATGCCAGCCACCGGGATGTCGATGCTGCGGGTGGTCGCCGGCCACCCGGTCGCCTTCATGGTCGCCGGCTTGGCCCTGATCATGGCCATCTCGCTGCGCTCGGTGCTGTTCGCGCCGGCGGTGGCCAGCATCGGCCTCGGGGTGTGGCCGGCCACCGCGCAGGAGCTGCTGCGGGAGTTCGTGTCCGGCTTCCACCAGGCCGGGATGGGCTCGACCGCGTCCGCGCCCCCGTCGCTGGCCCTGCTGGGCGGGCTGTCGGCCCTCACCTTCGGCAAGGCGCTGGTGGCCGAGAAGCTGCTGCTGTGGCTGGCCCTGCCGCTGGCAGCGGCCACCTGCACACGGGCCCTCCGGGTGGTCGCGCCCCAGCTGTGGGCGCGGGCGCTGGCCGGGCTGCTGTACGCGACCACGCCCCTGGCCACCGGCGCCCTCGCCCAGGGGCGCGTCGGCGAGCTGGCCCTGCTGGTGCTCGCCCCGCCGGCCCTGGCCCAGGTGGTGCTGGCCTTCCGCGAGGAGCAGCCGCGCGAGCCGTGGCGCCCGGCCTTGCGGTTCGCCCTGCTGGCCGCCGTCGCCGTCGCCATGAGCCCGTCCGCGGTGGTGGCATTCGGCGTGGTCGTCGCCGTGGCTGTCAGCGCCGCCCTGGTCAGGGCGGGAGCCGAGCGGCGCCGGGCGGCCGTCCGCCAGTCGCTGCTGCTGGCCGGCGGCTTCGGGCTGGCCCTGGCGCTGCTGCTTCCCTGGAGCGGCCGGCTGCTCACCGGCGCCGCCTTTGCCGACCTGGGTCGGCCCCTGGCCACGCCAGAGCTGGCCGACCTGCTCCAGCTGCGGCCGGGCGGTGGCGGGATGCCCGGCCCCCTGGTCGGGCCCGTGTACCCGGCGCTGGCCCTGGCCGCGGTGTTCTTCCTGCCGGCGGCCGGTCGCAGGATGCAGGCGTTCTGGCTGGTCGGCGGGTTCGTGGCCGCCGCCTTGCTGGCGGCCTGGCAGGCCAAGGGGCTGGCCCCGCGGATCACCGACTGGCCGGCCGGGCTGCTGATCCCCGGGGCGGTGGCCTGGGCGGCGGCCATCGGCCTCGGCCTGGCCGGTATCGGTCCGGCCCTGCGCAGGCTGAACCTGAGGTTCAGCCTGAGAAGGGCCACCGCGGCCGTCCTCGTCCTGTCCAGCGCCATCACCGGCCTGCTGGTGGTCGGCCACCTGGTCCGCGGTGCCTGGTCGCCGCTGGAGGCGGTCAACAGCCCGGCCCTGCCGGCGACCGTGACCCGCAGCCAGGCCCGGGTGCTGTGGCTGGCCGGGCGGCCCGACCACGGCGTCGACTTCGCCGTCACCGGGCCCAAGGGCAGGACCCTGCTCGACCCGGGACGACCGCCGCCCGAGGCCACCGCCGCCCTCGGCGGGGTCGTGACCGACATCGTCCAGGCCCGCACCCACCGGGCCGGGTCGATGCTGCGGATGTTCGGCATCGGCTACGTGGTGGTGCGCCCAGGGGCCGAGGCCGACCGGCTGGTCGACCTGGTGGCCAGGCAGCAGGACCTCGACACCAAGCCGACCGAGCAGGCCGGGCTGTTCCAGGGCCCGGGGGTGCCGTCGACCGCCTGGGTGATCCCGGGGGTGACGCCGCCGCCGGAGGTCCAGGGCATGCTGACCCGCCCGCCGCCCGCGCCGATCCCCGACCCGGCCACCGGGCGGGCCGAGGCGGCGGGGCCGGGAACGGTCGTGCTGCTGGTCCCTGAGGCGCGGGCATGGCGGGCCACCGTCGGCGGGGACCGGCTCGAGCCGACCACCGCCCTCGGCTGGGCCCAGGGCTTCCGGCTGCCCGCCGGCGCCTCGGGCGACCTCGACATCCAGCGGACCGGCCAGGACCGGCGCCTGACCCTGCTGCTGGTCGAGGCCGTGCTGTTGCTGGCCGCGGTGGCCACCATGGCCCGACCGACCCGGATCGCCCCGCCGGTCGCCCCCAGCGCCGCCGCCGACGACACCACCAGCGGCGATCTCCGCCTGGCCGGCCTGGCCAGGGGAGGTGTGGCCCGTTGAGCGAACCCCGAGACCCTCAGGACCGCTCGCCCGAGCCGCCCACCGGCTCGGGCGAGGAGCGGCCGGCACCGCTGATCCCCAGCCGGGCCGCCCGCCACCAGCCCAAGCGCGGCCGCCGCGGCCGCTCCGCCACACCCTCCCCGGAGCCACCGGTCCGGCCGGTTCCCGACCATCCGGCCACCGGCCCTTCCGCGTCGCCGCCGGGCAGGCCGGTTCCCGACCATCCGGCCACGGGCCCTTCCGCGTCGCCGCCGGTCCGGCTGGGTCCCGACCATCCGGCCACGGGTCCTTCCGCGTCGCCGCCGGGCCGGCCGGCCCGGCGGGTCCCGGCTCCCTCCTTGCGTCGTGGGCCGGCCGGGGAGGCCAGCGGGCGCGGCCCGAAGACGCCGAAGAAGCCGAAGAAGCCGAAGACGTCGGTGGACCGGCCGTCGGCCAAGGCTCCCCAGCTGCGGGTCCCGCGGCTCGGGGCGGTCCGCGGTTCCAGCCGCGGGCTGGCCGGCATGCTGGTCGTCGCCGTCGTCGGGCTGGTCCTGGCCGTCGACGCCGTGCCGTCGGCCAAGCCGCCGGGCACCCCGGCCACCCGCGACCCTTACTCGGCCCGCTGGGTCTGCCCGCTCCTGCCAGGCCAGACCACCCCGGTGACCATCGCCAACGTCGGCGGCGCCAGCGCCAGCCTGCGGACCACCATCCGCGAGGCCGGCACGAAGGCGACGCCGACCATCAAGGACCTGCCCGGCGGAGCCACCCGGCAGCTGGTCCCGAAGCTGAAGCGGGAAGGCTACGTGCAGGTCGAGGCGTTCAGTGCCCCCGTCGTGGTCAGCGCCCCCGGCTTCGGCTGCGCGCCCGGGCCGGGCACCCGCTGGTGGCTGCCGGCCTCCGACATCCGGCTCGGCACCGAGACCCAGGTGATCATCGCCAACCCCGACAACCAGTCGGCCGTCGTGGACCTGGTGCCCCACCTGACCTCGGGCTCGATCCGGCCCGACGCCGAGCGCGAGATCTTCGTCAAGCCCGGCGAGACGGTCGTGCGCGACCTGGGCGAAGACGCCCCGCCCGGGCTCAAGCCGTCGATCGAGGTGGTGGCACGGGCGGGCAGGGTGGTCGTGGGCGGGGCCGTCCGCGGCCGCGCCGGTAAGCCGCCGACCCTTCTGCCGGCCCAGGGCGCCCCCCGTTCGGCCTGGTCGTTCGCCGGCGGGGTGAGCGGCGGGGGCCGGCAGGCCCAGGTGCTGGTCACCAACCCCAACGCCACCCCGCTCCAGGTGAACGTCCAGGTCACCACCACCAAGGCCAGCTTCAAGCCGGCGGGTGAGTTCGACGAGCCGATCGCCAACGGCGGCACCGCCGAGCTGGCCATCCCGGCCCTCGACGTCGAGGGCCCCTTCGCCGTCCAGGTCCGCTCGGTCGGCGGTGCCGCCTTCGTGGCCGCCCTGCGGGTCAGCGAGGGCGACGGCACCAAGGTCAGCTCGCGCATCGACCTGGGCACGGGCCAGCCGGAGCAGGGCTGGCTGGTCCCGGGCACGCCCGATGGGGGCCAGCTCGTCCTGGCCAACCTGTCCTCGACCGAGCTGGAGGCCCGGCTTGGCGACCTGCACGCCGGCGGCACCGGCGCCGGCCAGGCCGTTCGGATCCCACCCGGCCGGGTCGCCGTCCGGAAGGTGCCCGACGGCATCGAGAACCTGCTGGTCGAGTCCGGCGCGTTCGGCCTGGTGGTGGCGCCGCTGCACGGCGGCCCGATCGTGCCCGGCTCGGCCATCGGCGGCCTCGTCTCGGGCGGGCCGATCGTCCCCGGTCCGGCCGCGGCTCCCTGACCGGTTCCCGCTGGAGGGACGACCTCGCCTTGGCTCCTGCCGGGAGGCTCGAGTCCGCGCTCGGCGGCTGGCGGTCGCCGCCGGCCTCGGCCCGTTGGTCTGCTACCAGCCGAGCTCGTCCAGGCGGTCGTCGTCGATGCCGAAGTAGTGGGCGACCTCGTGGAGCACGACCTCGCGGACCAGCTCGGCCAGGTCGGCGTCGGACCGCGCCCTGGCCTCGATCGGGCGGCGGAACAGCACGATCCGGTCGGGCAGGACCCCGAAGTAGCCGGCGCCCCGCTCGGTCAGTGGGACTCCCTGGTAGAGGCCGAGGAGCAGCTGGCCGCCCGGCACCTCGTCGCCCCGCGGGGTCTCCTCGACCACGAAGTCGACGTTGGCCAGGCGTTCCCGGAACTCGGCCGGGATCGAATCGACGGCCTCCTCGACCAGGCGCATGAACGCCTCCCGGCCGGTTCCCGGTGGCTGCACCTCTGGCAGGCGCAGCCGGGGCCGTGGCGGGCGGCGGCCGTGGCGGGGGCGGGGCAGGGCGGCGCTCCTTCTCGAACGTTGGACTCCGGCCAGAACCATAGCCGCTGCCATGCTTGACCCGCAGCCCCCGCCGTCGTACCTTCCCCACGGCGCCCACGGGAACCGGTAGGGGAGACCTGACAGTTACCGAGGGCGTCACGAATGTGCTAGCCCGTTCGGGTGGTGTCGCAGCCACCCCTGCGGGCTATGTGTCGCGTGTGCGCGGACGCCGATGGCTTGAGGGCATCGCCGCCTCAACCTCGAAGGGTCCCGCCATGAGCTGCCCCAGCTGCACGTCCTCCCGCATGACGGCCATCCACATCCGGCTCGCCCCGGAAGAGGACCACACCTTCGCCTCCTGTCAGGCCTGCGAGTGGAAGGGCTGGTTCAAGAAGGGCGCCGACGTCCCCCTGGGCAAGGTCCTCTCCCTGGCCAGCGAACGCCGTTTCTGACCGATCCCGCCAGGCTGGGAGCGCCTTCCACAGCCTGGCCCGCAGCCTGCCGCTCCATGTTCGTCGCGTGCTAGCTTGCCGCGATGGGTCACAGCCCTCCCGTACCTTAGGCTGGGGGGATCAGCGCCGGGGGACATGGAGCCAGCAGCCAGATGACAAGACTCGGGGACCTGACGGTCGGCGCCCTGGTCCGGGGGATCCTGGACAGGCCCGTACGAATCGTCCAGCTCGAGTGGCACGGCTCGGACGCCCTGACCAGGGCGGAGATCGTGCGGCTTGCGGCGTCTGGACCGATAGAAGGGCCTGGACACCAGACGCTGGTGTGAGGAGGCAGCCATGGCGCAGCTAGCTTGGCAGGTCGTCGAGGGCCGGATTCGTTACTCCGGCCGGACCCTGGCCGGGTGGGTGCCCGATGTGGTCGCCGACCTCGTCGCAACGGCAGACCCACTACGCGTGCTGCTCTTTGGGTCGGTTGCTCGTGGAGTTGACGGGCCGGACTCCGACATCGACCTGCTCGTCATCCTGCCGCAGGTCGAGCGAAATCGCAGGCATGATCTGACCGTGAAGCTGGCTCGCTCGATCAGCGCGCCGGTCCCCGTGGACCTGCTGGTTACCGACCCGGCCGAGGTCGCCGAGCGGGGGGATCTTCCCGGGATCCTTCGGGTGGCGCTGCGTGAGGGCCGGGTGGTATATGACCGAGCGGGCTGAGCGGCTGCGGCGCGAGGTATGGCGGTGGCTGCGCCTGGCCCGGGAGGATCTGGCGGCCGCGATGCATCTCGCGGACGCGGCGCACCTGCCGTATCGGGTTGCCTGCCTGCTGGCCCAGCAGGCCGCCGAGAAGGCGATCAAGGCCGTCCTCGTCGCCGAGGACATAGACCCGCCGAAGCTGCACGATCTGCGAAGGCTCCTCGAACGCGGCTCTTCGCCCATAATGGCTGGGCTTGACGAGCCGGCGCTCGAGGACCTGAGCCGGTGGTCCATAGCCGGTCGCTACCCGGCCGACGTGGATGAGGGGACCGCCGGCGACGTCGAGGTCTGCCTGGACATGGCAACCCGGATCCTCGAGCGTGCCGCCGAAGCGGCGACCCGGCTCATCGGCGGCGATCCGGACGAGCAGGCAGCGCAGCCGTAGGAGCATTGATCTATGGTTTCGACGATGAGGTCCGGCGCACGGTGACCGAGAACGCCCGCACGCTCAAATTCGACACCCACGAGTTCGAATCCGAGTAGGGCGGTTGGCGCGACGGCGGTCGATACAATGCGCTCGTTTCCGCTGTCCCGACCGCGCGAAGGAGCCGCCGTGCCCGCCGCTCTCGACCAGGTGTTCAAGGCCTACGACGTCCGCGGGGTCTATCCCGACCAGCTGGACGAGGAGCTGGCCGAGCGGGTCGGGCGGGCGTTCGTGGCCCTCACCGGGGCCAGGACCCTGGCCATCGGGCAGGACATGCGGCCGTCGTCCAAGCCGATGGCCGACGCGCTGGCCGCCGGGGCGATGGCCCAGGGGGCCGACGTGCTCCGGGTCGGGCTGTGCTCGACCGACATGCTCTACTACGTCTCCGGCGCCCTGGACGTCGCCGGGGTCATGCTGACCGCCTCCCACAACCCGGCCCGCTACAACGGGCTCAAGCTGTGCCGGCCGGGCGCGGTGCCGGTGGGGGAGGAGTCGGGCCTGGCCGACATCAAGCGGATGGTGGCCGCGGGCGAGCCGGCCGCCGACGCCGCCCAGCGCGGGCGCGAGCGTCAGGCCGACGACCTGCTCGAGCGTTACGCCGCCCACGTCAGGAGCTTCGTCGAACCGGGGACTCTGCGGCCGCTCAAGGTGGTCGCCGACGCCGGCAACGGCATGGCCGGCCACGTGGTCCCGGCCGCCTTCCAGGGCCTGCCGTTCGAGCTGGTGTCGATGTACTTCGAGCTGGACGGCAACTTCCCCAACCACCCGGCCGACCCGCTCAACCCCGAGAATCTCCGGGACCTGCAGGCCCGGGTGGTGGCCGAGGGCGCCGGCGTCGGGCTGGCCTTCGACGGCGACGCCGACCGGGTGTTCCTGGTCGACGAGCAGGGCGCGACCGTGCCGTCGAGCCTGGTCGGCGCGCTGGTGGCCAGGCTGATGTGCGAGCGCGAGCCGGGCGCGACCGTCCTGTACAACCTGATCTGCTCGCGGGTGGTGCCCGAGACGATCCGCGAGGCCGGCGGCGTCCCGGTCCGCACCCGCGTCGGCCACTCCTTCATCAAGCAGGTCATGGCGGAGACCGCGGCCATCTTCGGCTGCGAGCACTCCGGCCACTACTACTTCCGCGACAACTACCGGGCCGACTCCGGCCTGATCGCCGCCCTTGTCGCCCTTGAGGCCCTGTCCCGGGCCGGCCGGCCGCTGTCGCAGGTGCTGGCCCCCTACCGCCGCTACGCGGCCTCGGGGGAGATCAACCGCCGGGTCGACGGCGACCCGGACCAGGTCATCCTGGCCGTGGCCAGGCGCTACCCGTCGGAGGCGGCCGACTTCGCCGACGGGCTGACCGTCGAGGCCGGCGATTGGTGGTTCAATCTGCGACCGAGCAACACCGAACCGCTGCTCCGGCTCAACGTCGAGGCCGCCGCCGAGGCCGAGATGGCCAGGGTGCGGGACCAGGTGCTGGAGCTGGTCGGCGGGGAGCCGGCCTGAACGACCCGAGGGAGAGGAATCACACGATGGCCCTTGACGCGCAGCTGCTCGACATCCTGGCCTGCCCCAACTGTCGCGGAGCGGTCGACTACAAGGAATCCGAGCAGGTCATCGAGTGCCGGGAGTGCCACTACCGATACCCGGTCCGCGACGACATCCCGGTGATGCTGATCGAGGAGGCCGAGAAGCCGGGGACGGCGCAGGCGTGAGCCAGGCGGCACCCGACCCTCCCCGCCCCTCCCGATCCACCGGGGCACCCCATTGGGAGCGCTCCCCGACCAACCGGGGGACCCCCTCGGGGTCCCCCGGACCCCAGGGGTCAGACCCGTCCGTCCTGGACGACCCGGCCGAGCTGGCCCGGCGCGACCCTGGCGGCATGCTCGGGGAGGTGGCCGGGGCCGGCGACCAGGCCAGGGCGGCCCTGCGCGCCGCCGAGGGAGTGCCCCTGGCCGGGCCACCGCCCGCGGTGGTGGTCGTCGCCGGCATGGGCGGCTCGGGAATCGCCGGCGACGTGCTGGTCGCGTCGGCCTTCGGCTCCTCGGCCGTGCCGGTGCTGGCGGTCAAGGGCGACCGGCTGCCCGCGTTCGTGGGGCCGGGCACGCTGCTGATCGCCGTCTCCCACTCCGGCAACACCGCCGAGACCTTGTCCGCGGTCGAGCAGGGGCTGGCAGCCGGGGCACGGCTGGTCGCGGTCGCCTCCGGTGGCGCCCTGGCCGAGCTGGCCCGGGGACGCGGCGCCCCGCTGGTCCTCATCGAGGGCGGGCGCATGCCGCGAGCCGCCCTGTGGTCGCTGGTGGTCCCGGTCTGCTCGGCCGCCGAGGCGGCGGGTGTGCTGCCGCCGCTGGGCGGTCAGGTCCTGGCCGCCGCCGACGCCCTCGACGAGGAGGCGGCGGCGCTCGGACCGGCGGTGGCGACGGCCGCCAACCCGGCCAAGCGGGCCGCCGCTCGGCTGCTGGACCGGCTCCCGGTGGTCTGGGGAAGCGGCCAGCTGGGCGCGGTCGCGGCCAACCGCTTCCGCACCCAGTGCAACGAGAACGCCAAGGTCTCGGTGGTCTCCGGCGCCCTGCCGGAGTCCAACCACAACGACGTCATGGGCCTCGAGGGCGGGCTCGGGCCAGGCCGCGAGCTGGTCCTGCTCCGCGACCAGGCCGGCGAGCATGAACGCGACGGCCGGCGGGTCCGGGCCGCCTGCCTGGCGATCGGCGTCGACGACCCGGTGCTGCGGCTGGCGGGCGACGGCCCCGGCCTGGCCCGCCTGGCCCGGCTGACCGCCTTCGCCGACTTCACCTCCACCTACCTCGGCATCGCCAGGGGTGTCGACCCAACCCCCATCCGCACCCTCGACCAGGTGAAGGCCGCCATGTCCGCCGAAGCCGGCGCTCCCCGGTGAGCGGCCCGGAGGGGTCCGGCCGGGGAGGGCACGGGGGACCCCGATGGGTCCCCCGGTTGGTCGGGGAGCGCTCCCGGGGGGGTGCCCCGATGGGCGGGGGACCGGAGGACGCGGCCGCCGCGCCGGCGGGGGCGCATCCCACCCGGCCGGCGGTGCCGGCGGCGGTGCGGGAGGCCGCCTCGGCGCTGGCCCCGAGGCTGGCCGAGCGGCCGGCGGTGGCGTTGGTGCTGGGATCGGGGCTGGGCGGGCTGGCCGACGACGTCGAGGGGGCGACCCGGATCGCGGCCGCCGAGCTCCCGGGCATGCCCGTGCCCAAGGTCGCCGGGCACGCCGGGGCGGTGGTGGCGGGCCGCCTGGCCGGCGTGCCGGTGCTGGTCCTGGCGGGCAGGGTCCACACCTACGAGGGCTACAGCGCCGCCGAGGTCGCCTTCGCCACCCGGGTCGCCGCCGAGGTCGGCTGCCGCGCCCTGGTCGCCACCAACGCCGCCGGCGGCCTGAACCTCGACTACGACCCGGCCGACCTGATGGTCCTCACCGACCACATCAGCTTCCTGTTCGACAACCCGCTGCGCGGCGCCCCCGATTTCGTCGACCTGGCCGGCGCCTACGACCCGGACCTGCGGGCGGCGGCGGCCGCGGCCGGCCAGGCCAAGGGCGTGCCGGTCCGCCAAGGGGTGTACCTGGCCGCCGCCGGGCCCTCCTACGAGACCCCGGCCGAGATCGCCCTGTTCCGCTCGTGGGGGGCCGACGCCGTCGGCATGTCGACCGTGCCCGAGGTGATCGCCGCCCGCGCCCACGGCCTGAAGGTGGCCGCCATCTCGGCCATCACCAACGTGCACCGCCCGGGCGGCACCCCCACCAGCCACGCCGAGGTCCTGGAGGTCGCGGCCGTGGTCCGGCCCCGGTTCCGCGAGCTGGTCCTGACCCTGCTCCCGGCCGCCGCCGAGGCCTGACCGCGGGGGGTGGTTTGAGCAAGCGGGCCTGGGTCGGGCAGACTCTAGGGTCGCGCCCCTGGCAGCCCGCGTTCGCGCCGGGCGCACCCGCCGACCGGAGGAGGACCTTTGCCGTACGACGTGACCGACCTCGCCCTCGCCGATGAGGGGCGCCTGCGCATCGAGTGGGCCGACCGCCACATGCCGGTGCTCCGCGACATCCGCGCCCGCTTCGAGAAGGAGCGGCCCCTCGACGGTCTCGAGGTCGCGGCCTGCCTGCACGTGACCACCGAGACCGCCAACCTGATGCGCACCCTCAAGGCCGGCGGGGCCAGCGTCGTGCTGTGCGCCTCCAACCCGCTGTCGACCCAGGACGACACCGCGGCCGCGCTGGTGGTGCACTACGGCATCGACACCTTCGCCCGCCGCGGGGTCGACACCGACGGCTACTACGGCCACCTGGAGGCGGCCCTCGACACCCGGCCCAACATCACCATGGACGACGGCTGCGACCTGGTCACCCTGCTGCACACCAAGCGGCGCGACCAACTGGCCGAGGTGCGGGCCGGCACCGAGGAGACCACCACCGGGGTGATCCGGCTGCGCCAGATGGAGCGGGAGGGCGCCCTGGCCTACCCGATCATCGCGGTCAACGACACCCCGACCAAGCACCTGTTCGACAACCGCTACGGCACCGGTCAGTCGACCATCGACGGCATCCTGCGGGCCACCAACCTCCTGCTGGCCGGCACGACCTTCGTGGTCGCCGGCTTCGGCTACTGCGGCAAGGGCCTGGCCCTGCGCGCCAAGGGGCTGGGGGCCAAGGTCGTGGTCACCGAGGTCGACCCGATCCGCGCCCTCGAGGCGGCGATGGAGGGCTACAAGGTCGCACCCATGGCCCAGGCGGCGCGCGAGGCCGACGTGATCGTCTCGGTCAGCGGCGACCGGGATGTGCTCCGGCGCGAGCATTTCGAGGTCATGAAGGACGGGGTGGTGCTGGCCAACTCCGGCCATTTCGACGTCGAGATCGACAAGGCCGCCCTGCACGAGCTTGCCAGCTCGGTGCTGCGGGTTCGCGAGAACGTCGAGGAGTTCACCCTGGAGGACGGCCGCCGCCTCAACCTGGTCGCCGAGGGCCGGCTGGTCAACCTCGGCGCCGCCGAGGGCCACCCGGCCGCCGTCATGGACATGTCCTTCGCCGACCAGTCGCTGTCGCTGGAGTGGCTGTCGCGCCAGCAGGACCTGGAGGTCCGGGTCCATGACGTCCCGGCCGAGATCGACGCCGAGGTGGCCAGGGTCAAGCTCGCCACCATGGCGATCGAGATCGACACCCTGACCGAGGCCCAGGAGAGCTACCTGCACTCCTGGACCCAGGGCACCTGAGCCCCGGCCCTGGCCGTCAGCCCGGCGGCGCGAACCCGCCGCCAGCCGGCGCCCCGGCTTCCGACGCTCCGCCGGGCTCCGGCTCCGGCCGCGTGGTGGCCGGCGCGGGTCCCGCCGGGGCTGGCGTCGCGGGCGCCAGGGCCGGGGACGGGGACGTGGCCGCCGCGGCGGGGCCGCTCACGGCCGCCGGGGCGGCCAGCCGCTGGCGCTGCTGGTAGGCGGCGGCCACACAGTGCAGATAGAGCTCGGGGGAGATGCCGGCCAGCGGTGGCGGCCGCAGCCGGCCGGCCAGCGGGTTGGCGAGCTGGAGGGCCAGCGCCGAGCGTGGCCCCGGCGGCAGGCTGGCCGCCCGCAGCAGGAAGGTCCGGACCGCCTGGTACTCCTGGGTGCTGATCCGGCTGGTGT
>DASYSE010000125.1:0-32153 GCA_036003705.1 Actinomycetes bacterium
AGCCGCTCCATCACCATCGCGATCACCACGTCGTCGGGCACCAGGTCACCCCGGTCCATGTACTCCTGGGCAGCCCGGCCAAGCTCGCTCCCCTCGGCCACGTTGGCCCGGAAGATGTCCCCGGTGGCGACGTTGGCGCAGCGGAACCGCCTGGCCACCTGAGCGGCCTGCGTGCCCTTTCCGGCCCCGGGCGGACCAAGGAGGACGATGCGCATCGCTGCTCCGCTCGGTCGGGGAATGGAGACCTCTGAGCGTAGGCCGCGCTCTTGCTATCAGTCCAATAGATCGTCTAAATGACCGCCATCGACATCGACTATGACAGGGGGAGGCGATGCTGCCCCAGATCGAGGCGTTCCTCGAGGTCGCGCGACGCCAGAACCTGAGCCGGGCCGCCGAGGCCCTGTTCGTCTCCCAGCCGACCCTGACCGCCCGCCTCCAGAGCCTGGAGGCCGCGCTCGGAGAGCAGCTGTTCGTCCGCACCCGGCGCGGGATGCGGCTGACCGAGGCCGGAGAGACGTTCCTGCCGTTCGCCGAGCACGCCGTGCGGGCGCTGGCCGACGGGCGGGAGCGTCTGGACGAGCTGCGCCATGGCATGGCCGGACGGCTGGTCCTCGGCGCGCCCCCGACGGTCAGCACCTACGCCCTGCCGGCGCTGCTCGCCCGCTTCAGCGCCGCCCACCCCGCCGTCCGCCTGGCCATCAAGACCGGCACCTCCGAGGAGGTCCTGGAGATGGTCCTGCACGACCAGGTCCAGATCGGCATCGTGCGCGCCCTGGCCAACCCGGAGATCGACAGCGTGCCGCTGTACACCGATACGCTGGTCCTGATCGCCGGCCCTGGGCACCGGCTGGCCGGGTCGGGCACCGGCGGCCAGGCGCGCCTGGCCGACCTGGCCGGCGAGGTGCTGGTCCTGTTCGGGCGCAGCTCCAGCTACCTGGAGTTCACCACCGCGATCTTCCGCCAGGCCGGCGCGCTGCCGGGCAGCGTCCTGGAGCTGGACAACATCGAGGCGGCCAAGAAGATGGTCGAGCGCGGCCTCGGGGTCTCAATGGTCCCGGCCAGCACCGTCGCCGCCGAGCTGGCCGCGGGCACGCTGACCCGGATCGAGCTGATCGACGCGGCCCCGGTCCGGCGCCAGATCGTGGCCGTCCGCCGCCGCGACGCCGGCCCGCCCTCGGGCGCGGTCGCCGTCTTCCTCGACATGCTGGCCGAGCTCCGGCCACCCGGCTGACGGTCCGGGTTCTTCGAGTTCTACCGCCGCGAGCTGGCCCCCCGGCTGTCCTGAACCCGCCCGTCGGGCGGGCCGCCCTCATCGTCCGACTCGTCCTCGGAGGAGGAGCGCCCGACCATCGGGAGGACATACCACAGCGCGCCGAACACGACGACGGCCGCACCGGCGGTCAGCAGGGCCAGCCCGCTGCCGAACAGGACGTTGGTCACCACGTAGAGGGCGAGCACGATGGCCAAGGCCAGGAACACCGTGCCCCACAGGGCCATCTGGTTGCCGATCCGCAGCAGGCGCTCCTTCTCGCCGGCCCGCCAGCGCAGCCGGTGGTGGGCCGACGGGGCGATCAGCAACACCGTCGCCAGCGTCGCCGAGGCGATCGAGGCGAAGAAGGCGTTCCTGAGGCTGCCCGGGAGCTGGGAGAATCGCTGCTGGAAGGGGGCGGTGAGCAGGAACGCCAAGAGCACCTGCACCCCTGGGAGCACCACCCGGAGCTCCTGCAACAGCTCCATCAGCTCGCGGTCGAGCCGTTCGCCCCTGCTCTCCCCGTCGGCCATGCGCCGGCCCCCTCCCGGCCCACCCTCGGTTCAGTGTAGACGTGGGGACGACGGTTGAAACGCGGTGGCGGGTGGTGCCTACCACCCCAGGAGCTGCGCGCGCATGCGGCCGAGGGCGCGGCGGAGCAGGCGCGAGACGTGCATCTGGGAGCAGCCGACCCGCGCGGCGATGTCGTACTGGTCGAGGTCGTGGAAGAAGCGCAGGACCACGATCTCCCGCTCCAGCTCGGGCAGGCCTTCGACCAGCCCGGGCAGCAGCAGGAGGTCCTCCAGCTCCTCGCGGGGGGCCGCGGCGGGCAGGTGGTCCCCCAGGGAGGTGTCGCCCGCGTCGCCGAGCTGCCGGTCGAGCGAGACCTCCGAGCGGGTGTGGGCGACCTCGATCGCCTCCAGCGTCTCGTCCTCGGAGATCCCGAGGTGCGCGGCCAGCTCCGCGACGGTCGGCGAGCGCCCGAGGCGGTGCGGCAGCTCGTCGAGGGCCCTGCACAGGCGCAGGGCCCGCTCCTTCACCGGTCTCGAGACATGGACCCGCCAGCTGGTGTCCCGCAGGTAGCGCTTGATCTCGCCCACCACGCAGGCAACGGCGTACGGGACGAACGGGTTGCTGTAGTCGGGGTCGTAGCGGTCCACGGCGGCGACCAGGCCAACTCGAGCGGTCTGGCGCAGGTCCTCGGGGCTGGCGCCGCGGCTGGTGCGGTAGCGCTCGGCCAGCCGGTCGGCCAGCCCGAGGTAGGAGACGATGATCCGCTCCCTGACCTCTGGGTCGCGAGTGGCGGCATAGTCCCGGAACCAGCCCTCGACACGGTTCACGGCATGCTCGTCGCCGGGGAGGACGTCGTCGGCGGCAGGGTTCGACCTGGTCGCGTGGACCACTTGCGTCTCCGGAGTCATCGTCCACGGGGGCTCGGGGGACGAGTCGAACTACCTCCACTTCTACGCCTGGTCGACGCGAACCTGCAACCGGAGCGGCTGCAGCCCGGCCAGGCCTCCAAGGGTTCCGGGCCTTCCAGGCCTCGAACTGGTCGGCGGTGTGGACGCCCTGCTGCTGCGGCTGGCTCACCCAGACCGGGTGAGCGTTGCCGCTGGGCCGGGGAACGACCCGGCCCGCGGGAGCATGGCCGGGACCTCGTGGCCGAGCTGTCCGCTGAGGAAGGCGGCCGTCGGCAGCAGGGCCTCCAGGTCGTAGCCGGTGTCATGGCCCATGCGTTCGAGCAGGTAGACCAGGTCCTCGGTGGCGATGTTGCCGGTCGCCTCCGGCGCGAACGGGCATCCGCCGATCCCGCCGGCGCTGGCGTCCAGCACGAGGGCGCCGGCCTCGACAGCGCCGACGGCGTTGGCGAAGCCGGTGTTGCGGGTGTTGTGGAAGTGGAACCGCAGCGGCGGCTCCTCGCCGGCGGCGGCGCGGACCTGCGCCGCCAGGCCACGGACCTGCGACGGCACCCCGACGCCGATGGTGTCGGCCAGGCACAGCTCCTGCGCCCCGGCACCGGCCCCCCGCGCGGCCAGCTCGGCCACCCGGTCGGGGCTGACCTCGCCTTCGAAGGGGCAGCCGAAGGAGGTGGCCAGCGTCAGGGTGGTGAACAGGCCGGCCGAGCGGGCCGAGCCGATCACGTCGACGGCCGCCCGCATGCTCTCCTCGGTGGAGGCGTTCTGGTTGCGCCGGCTGAAGGTGTCGCTGACGCCCACCACGACGTTGACCTCGTCGACCCCGGCCGCCAGGGCGCGGTCCAGGCCGCGCCGGTTGAGGACCAGGCCGGCGTAGGCGACACCGTCGACCCGCGGCACCCGTTCCATGACCGCCTCGGCGTCGGCCATCGCCGGGACCAGCTTCGGGTGCGCGAACGACACCGCCTCCAGCCGTCTGGCGCCGGCCCCGACCAGCCGGGCCACCAGCTCGACCTTGGCCTCGGTGGACAGGATCCCCCGCTCGTTCTGGAGCCCGTCCCTCGGGCCGACCTCGACGATGGTCACGTCCATGGGCCCATGGTAGGCCGTGCGGCGCCCGCGGTGATCAGGCCCTGACCGGGCACCGCCGCCACTCGCCGGTCATGCCCTCGAGGGTCTGCCGAGGTGGCCGATCGGCGTCGAGATCCTGGCGCCTGGCCGGTCAGGGGTCCGTCGGCGAGGCCCACAGCGGCTTGGCTTCGGCGGCGCGGGCGGCGAGGTCGGGCAGGACGACGTCGGTCATCGTCTCGGGCAGGCCGATCTCCGGCCAGGCGCAGGCCAGGGTGAGCAGGCCCGCCGCCGGCAGGGGGGACGTCCAGAACGAGGCTTCCAGGCGGTAGCGGTCCTCGCTGCTCGAGCTGGTCGACTGGTAGGGGTCGAGCCAGGTGGTGTCGCCCCAGTCGGTGTCGCCGCCACGGGTCAGCACGGCCATGCGGAGGGTGTCGCCCTCGTCGAACCGGGGCAGGGACCGCCGCTCGATCATGGCCTGCCGGCGCTGGTGGGCCCGTTCGGCCGCCGCCTTCCCCTCCTTCTCGAGCAGGTCCCAGTGCTCCTGGCGCGCGGTCGCCTCCAGCTGCTGCCTGGCCGCGGCCTCCTCCAGCCGGTGGACGGTTGCCTCGTGCTCCCGCCGGCCGGCCGCCTCGGCATGGACGTCGAGGGCCACGACGGTCGCGTCCAGGCTCAGGCCGTCAGGGAACGCCGTGATCCGCCGCAGCGCGGCCACCGCACCGCTGCCCCTGACCAGGATCAGGCCGCTGTGCACGACCACCCCGAGCAGCTCCTCGTCTGGTTTCATGCCGCGCTCCTCGGTCGGTTGGCCGGTCAGCTCTGCTGGCGGGCCCGCTTGGCGGCCCGGCCGCGGGCGGCGCCGTCGAGCACACGCTTGCGCAGCCGCAGCAGCGACGGGGTGACCTCGACCAGCTCGTCGGGACCGACCCGCTCGATGGCCTGCTCCAGCGACAGCTGCGTCGGTGGCACCAGCCGGATGGCTTCGTCGGCGGCGTGGGTGCGGATGTTGGTCTTCTGCTTCTCTCGGGTCGGGTTGACATCCATGTCGTCGGGTCGGGCGTTCTCGCCGATGATCATGCCCTCGTAGACCTGGGTGCCCGGGCCGACGAACAGCTCGCCCCGCTCCTGCAGCTGATCGAGGGCGTAGCCGGTGGTGGTGCCGACCCGGTCGGCGACCAGGGCGCCGTTGACCCGGTCATGCATCGGGCCGGCCCACTGGTCGTAGCCGTCGAACAGGTGGTGGAGGATGGCCGTGCCCCTGGTCGCGGTGAGCAGCGTCGACCGGAAGCCGATCAGGCCCCGCGCCGGCACCCGGAACTCCAGCCGGACCCAGCCGGTGCCGTGGTTGACCATGTTGGCCAGGCGGCCCTTGCGCAGCGACAGGCCCTGGGTGACGACGCCGACGAACTCCTCGGGCACGTCCAGGGTGACGGCCTCGTAGGGCTCCTGCACGCGGCCGCCGACCGTGCGGGTGATCACCTCCGGCCGCGACACCTCCAGCTCGTAGCCCTCGCGCCGCGCCTGCTCGACCAGGATGGCCAGCTGCAGCTCGCCCCGCCCCTGGACCTCGAAGGTGTCGGGCGAGCTGGTCGGCAGCACCCGGATGGAGACGTTGCCCAGCACCTCGCGGTCCAGCCGCTCCTTGAGGTGCCGGCTGGTCAGGTAGCTGCCGTCGTTGCCGGCGAACGGCGAGGTGTTGATGCCGAAGCGCATCGAGATGCTCGGCTCGTCGATCGAGACCACCGGCAGAGGCCGCGGGTCCTCGGGGTCGGTGACCGTCTCGCCGACGGTCACGTCACCCAGCCCGGCGATGGCCACGATCTCCCCCGGCCCGGCATGGTCGAGGTCGGGCCGGGACAGCCCGATCGCGCCGACGATCTTGGTCACCTTGGCGATGGCCAGGGTGCCGTCGCGCTTGGCCACCCCGACCCGGTCGCCGAGGCCGACCTCCCCCTGCCACAGGCGCCCGACGGCCAGGCGGCCGACGTAGGGGTCGGCGTCCAGGTTGGTGACCAGGAACTGCAGCGGGTGCCCTGGCTCGTAGGAGGGCGGCGGCGTGGTGGCGACGATCGTCTCCAGCAGCGGGCCGAGGTCCTCGGCGAGCTCGTCGGGATGGTGGCCGGCCCGCCCGGTGCGGGCGTTGGCGTACAGGATCGGGAAGCCGACCTGGTGCTCGTCGGCGTCCAGGTCAAGGAACAGCTCCTCGATCTCGTGGACGACCTCGCCGGGCCGGGCGTCGGGCCGGTCGACCTTGTTGACGCAGACCACCACGGGCAGGCGGCGGGCCAGGGCCTTGCCGAGCACGTAGCGGGTCTGGGGCAGCGGCCCCTCACTGGCGTCCACCAGCAGCAGCACGGCGTCGACCATGCGCAGCGTCCGCTCGACCTCGCCGCCGAAGTCGGCGTGGCCGGGCGTGTCGACCACGTTGATGCGCACCCCCCGGAACTCCACCGCGGTCTGCTTGGCCAGGATGGTGATGCCCTTCTCGCGCTCCAGGTCCATCGAGTCCATGACCCGGTCGACGACCTCCTGGTTGGCCCGGTACACCCCCGACTGCCGGAGCATGGCGTCGACCAGCGTGGTCTTGCCGTGGTCGACGTGCGCGACGATGGCGACGTTGCGCAGGTCGTGACGGATCGCGGGCACCTCGGAGGTCCTCTCCCCTGGCTGGTTGGGCACAACCTTTCCATAGTAGCGGAGGCGGCACCCCGGTTGATCAGCCGAGGGCGATCACGACGCCCTCGCCGCCGCCGGCCTCGACCGGCCCCGCCGGCCGGTGACGAGGGCTGGGTGGCAGCAGCGCAGGCCGACCACGGGTAGAGTGACCGCGGTGCGCCGGGAAGCCTGGTCGGCAAGCAGTCCGCCGACCACCGTCGAGGAGCGTGATGCCGGCCGTAGGTGACCGCAAGCCGCTGGTCCCGCCGCCGCTGCGCCTGCCGACCCCGCTGCGTGAGTACCTGCGCGAGGAGGCGGCCGGCGGCGCCGTGCTGATGGTGGCGGCGGCGCTGGCGCTGGCGTGGGCGAACTCGCCGTGGCGGGGCGCCTATGCCGACCTGTGGGAGACCAGGCTGGCCTTCCAGCTCGGCCGCTTCGCCATCGAGGCCGACCTTCGCCGCTGGGTCGACGACGGCCTCATGACCCTGTTCTTCCTGGTCGTCGGGCTGGAGATCAAGCGCGAGCTGGTCGCCGGCGAGCTGCGGACCTGGCGCATGGCCACCCTCCCGGTGGTGGCCGCAGCCGGCGGCATGGCGGTGCCGGCGGCGATCTACGCCGCCGTCAACGCCGGCGAGCCCGGCGCCGCCGGCTGGGGGGTGCCGATGGCGACCGACATCGCCTTCGCCCTCGGCGTGCTCGCCCTGCTCGGCTCGCGGGTGCCGGCGGCGCTCAAGGTGTTCCTGCTCACCCTGGCGGTGGTGGACGATCTCGGCTCGATCGCGGTGGTGGCCCTGTTCTACAGCCGTGGCGTCGACCTGGGGGCGCTGGCCGCCGCCGTCGGGCTGCTGGCCCTGGTGGCGGTGCTGGTCCGGGCCAGGATCTGGTGGCTGCCCCTGCACGTCGGGCTGGGGCTGGTCCTGTGGCTGATCATGTGGCACACGGGGGTCAGCCCGGCCCTCGCCGGCGTGGCCATGGGCATGCTCACCCCGGCCCGGCCGACCCAGGACTGGATGGTGGCCCGCGACCGGGGCGGCGTGCTGGCCGACGAGCTGGCCGCCGACCCCCACCCGCCGCGGCTGCGCGAGATGCTGCGCGAGGCCAGGGGGACGGTGTCGCTGGCCGAGCGCCTGGCGCACGACCTGCATCCGCTGAGCGCCTTCGTCGTCGTGCCGCTGTTCGCGCTGGCCAACGCCGGCGTCTCCCTCGACCGCGGCGGGCTGGCCGCTCCGGGTGCCGGGGCCGTGCTCGGCGGCGTCCTGGCCGGCCGGGTCCTCGGCAAGCTGGCCGGCATCAGCGCCGCCGCCTGGCTGGCGATCCGGCTGGGCCTGGCGGTCCGGCCGGCGGCGACGAGCTGGGCCCAGCTGGCCGGCGTGGCCACGGTGGCCGGGATCGGCTTCACCGTCCCGCTGTTCGTGGCCGACCTGGCCTTCCCGGACGGCGGCTTCCAGGCTCCGGTCAAGCTCGGCCTGCTGCTGGCCTCGGTGGCCGCCGGCGCCGCCGGGGCGCTGGTCCTGCTCCTGGCCGGCCGGGACGGGACGCCGACTGCTCCGGGTTCGCCTGACCGGTGATCAGACTCCCGGCGCTCAGCCGTCCTCGGGGCCGGGGCGGGTGGTGGAGGCGCGGATGGCGTCGAGCAGCCTGTCCAGCAGGACCCCGCGAAGGCGGGCCTCGAGGGCGGCGGAGATGAGGCTGGCGACCACCCCGGCGTAGGCCATGGTGGCCGCGATCTCGGCCACCTCCCAGTCCCGGGCACGCGAGCTGTGCAGGTTCAGGGCGCCGATCGGCTCGCCATCGGGCAGGGTCAGCGGCGCGCACAGCACCGCCCGGACCTTGGCCCGGTCGATCAGGTGGCGCAGGTCGGGCCAGCGCCCGTCGGCGGTGACGTCGCGGGAGGACACGGGCATCTCCTGGGCGAACGAGTCCAGGGCCGGGCCGGCGCCGAGGCGCTCCTGGGCGGTGGCCAGCCCACGGCCGGACCGGCCGGTGGCGGCGGCACAGCGCAGCACCTCATGCTGGTCGGCCAGCATCACCCCGGCCCCGTGGGCCCGCAGCACCGTCGCCGCCGCCTCGACCGCCCGCTGCAGGGCGGCCGGCAAGCCCTCACCCGCCGGCCCGTCGACTCCCAGGAGCAGCAGCCGCAGCTCCTGGGACACGGACCTCCGGTCGATCGGCATGGCAACGCCGCCTCGCATGCCCTTGAAGGCGCATCGTCGATGGGCCTGCGTCTGCTGGATACACGCCGAGCCGGAGGTCAAAACGCCTTATGCCCGATCAGGCGAGCTGCGCGGCCAGCTCCTCAGGCTCGGTGACCGGCCGCTGGCAGACGAAGTGCTCGCAGACGTAGGCGGTGGCGCGACCCCCCAGGGTGGGGCGGTCGGCCAGCAGCGGGACCTCTCGCTGCGCGGCCCGGTCGTCGGGTGCGGCCGCCGCGACCACCCGGTTGGGCTGGTAGGTCCCCCAGACCTGGGCGAGCAGGGCGTCGGTGTCCTCCGCCCCCGGCCGGCCGACGATGGCGACCTCCCTGACCCTGGCCAGGGCGAAGTCGGCCGCCCCGAGCGCGTGGCCGAACCCGGTCGGGGCCCTGCCGAGCACGCCGAGGACGGGCCGCAACGCCTCCAGGCCGGCCCGTTCCCAGTCCTGGGCGCCGGTCAGGCGGCCGAGCCGCTGGAGCACGTCGGCGGCGACCGACGAACCGGCTGGGACGGCGTTGTCGAACAGCTCCCGCGGCCGGACCACCAGCTGCTCGGCGTCCCGGCCGGTCTGGTAGAAGCCGTCGCCGCCCGGGTCGGCGAACAGCTCCACCATGGCCTCGGCCAGGCGCCTTGCCTCGCGCAGCCAGCGCAGGTCGAACGTGGTCTCGTACAGGGTCAGGCAGGCCTCGGCCATGCAGGCGTGGTCGTCCAGGTAGCCGGGGCCGCCCGTGCGCCCCTCGCGCCAGGAGCGCAGCAGCCGCCCCCGCTCGTCGCGCAGCGCGCCCAGCACGAAGTCGGCGGCGGCGGCCGCCGCGTCGAGGTAGCGCCGCTCGCCGAAGGCACGTCCGGCCTCGGCAAGGGCCGAGATGGCAAGGCCGTTCCAGGCGGCCAGCACCTTGTCGTCGGTGGCCGGGTGGACGCGGGCCTCGCGGGCCTCCAGCAGCCGCGGCAGGGCGGCCGCGACCCGGTGCTGGAGCTCCTCGAGCGAGATCCCGGCCTGCTGGGCCACGGCCTGCGCCGGGTGGGGCGTCCACAGGACGTTGGTGCCCTCCCAGTTGCCATCGGGGACGGCGCCGAGCCAGCGCGCGACCGGCTCCCCGGCGATCCCGGCCAGCTCGTCATGGGACCAGACGAAGAACCGCCCCTCGACCCCCTCGGAGTCGGCGTCCTGGGAGGAGAAGAACCCGCCGTCGGGATGCCGCAGCTCGCGCAGCAGGTAGTCGGCGGTCCGGCTCGCGCTGCGCCGGTCGCGGTCGGTGCCGGTGAGCTGCCAGGCGTGGGTGTAGAGCCGTACCAGCAGGGCGTTGTCGTACAGCATCTTCTCGAAGTGCGGGACCTGCCAGCGCCGGTCGGTCGAGTACCGGTGGAAGCCCCCGCCGAGCTGGTCGAAGATGCCGCCGGCGGCCATCCGGTCAAGGGTCAGCCTGGCCATGTCGAGCGCCCCGGCGAAGCCGCGCAGATGGCAGCGGAGCAGGAACTCGAGGGTCATCGGCTGGGGGAACTTGGGCGCCTGCCCGAACCCGCCCCAGGTGCTGTCGAACGCGCCCCGCAGCCCGTCGAACGCCTGGCGCAGGGTCTCTTCCCGCAGCTGGCCGTCCCCGGCCCCGTCGCCGAGGCTGCCGGACTGGGCGGCGATCACCTGCACGATCTGGGCACCCTGGCGGCGGGCGTCCTCGCGCCGCCTGGTCCAGGCGTCGGCCACCGCGGCCAGCACCCTGCCGAAGCTCGGCATCCCGGGCCGGTCGACCTTGGGGTAGTAGGTGCCGGCGTAGAACGGGCCGCCCTCGGGGGTCAGGAACACCGTCATCGGCCAGCCGCCGTGGCCGGTCATCGCCTGCACCGCGTCCATGTAGATGCCGTCGAGGTCGGGCCGTTCCTCGCGGTCCACCTTGACGCAGACGAAATGCTGGTTCATGAGCGCGGCCGTCTCGGCGTCCTCGAAGGACTCGTGGGCCATCACGTGGCACCAGTGACAGGCGGCGTAGCCGATCGAGAGCAGGATCGGCTTGTCCTGGTCGCGCGCCCGCTCCAGGGCCTCCTCGCCCCACGGGTACCAGTCCACCGGGTTGTAGGCGTGCTGGAGCAGGTAGGGGCTCGTCTCGCCGATCAGCCGGTTGGGGGCTGACTGGTTGTCCATCCGGTCAGTGTAGGCTCGGCCGGCGAGCCAGCTGACCAAGGAGGACGCACTGTGGACGAGCGGGCGGTCGCCGCCTGGCTGGACGGCTACAGCCAGGCCTGGGAGACCTACGACCCTGAGGAGATCGGCGCGTTGTTCAGCGAGCACGCCGTCTACTTCTACAACCCGTTCGACGAGCCGGTCAGGGGTCGCGAGGCGATCGTGGCCTCGTGGCTGGAGGATCGTGACGAGGCCGGGACCTACGAGGGCAGCTACCGGCCGGTGCTGGTCGCCGGCGACGTGGCGGTCGCCAGGGGCCAGAGCCGCTACCTCGACCCCAGCGGCACCGTGGCCGAGGAATTCGACAACCTGTTCCTGCTCCGCTTCGACGCCGACGGGCGCTGCGCCTCCTACCGCGAGTGGTACATGGCGAAGCCCGACCCGGACGGCGACTGAGGGCTGCAACGGGCTGCAACCGGGTCGGCGATCCTGACCCGGCCGGCCCGGCCCCAGGGCGCCACCGAGGACCCCGTTCACCCGCGTGTTCGAGGCCCGTCCGTGACGTGATCGACCAGCCGGCCCGCCCACTGCTTCCACGATTCGGACAGCTCCGGCACCTCCAGCAGCCTCGCCGCCGCGGCGTGGTCGAAGTGGTAGATGCGGGAGACCTCGGCGACGGTGAGACCGTGGGCGGGCCGGTGCACGACCTCGACGGGGTCGCCGGCCGCGATCCCGCCCTCGGTCAGCACGCGGAGGTAGGCGCCGGGGCGGCCGGCGGCCGCGAACTGGCGCGGGAACCGCTGGCTGCCCATGCGGATCCCGAGCTTGAAGCACGGGATCCGTGGCTGGGCGACCTCCAGCAGCGTGCCGCCGACCCGCCAGCGCTCCCCGATCACGGCCGCCCTGACCTCGACGCCGCGGATGGTCAGATTCTCACCGAAGCTTCCGGGGACCAGCTCGCGGCCGAGCTGCTCGGCCCACCAGTCCAGGTCCTGGGCGGCATAGGCGTACAGCGCCTTGTCGGCACCGCCGTGGGCCTGGCGGTCGGCCTGCTCGTCGCCGTCGAGACGGTCGTCGCGGACCGGCACCCGGCCGGCCACCGGCGCCTTCCAGATCGCGGTCATCACCGTCTGGCCACGCCATTCGACCGCCCGCGGCGTGCCGACGTTGACCGACTCGACGATCCCCACCACGGCGACCTCCTCACCGCTCGACTCGAGCACCAGCCTACCCGCTGCCTGCAGACCGGCCCTGGCCAGCCGTTCGGGCGCCCCCCGGGCCAGCCGGCCGGGCGCACGTCGTCCCGGTCGACGGCCTGTGGCTGGACGACACCTGGTACTACGGCGGCAGTCCCCAGACCCTCCACCAGCGCAACCTCGAGCGCGACCCGCGGGTGGTGGTGCACCTGGAGGACACCGTGGCCGCGGTGATCCTCGAGGGGTCGATGCGGCGGCTGACGCCGACCCTGGAGCTGGCCGGCCGCCTGGCCGCGGCCTCCAAGGCCAAGTACGGCTACGCCCCGACCCTGGAGATGTACGCCGGCGGCGTCTGGGGGCTGCGCCCAAGGCGGGCCAGAGCCTGGACCGGCTTCCCCGGCGACGCCACCCGGTTCCGGTTCGCCTGAGAAGGCATGTCCACCGGATCCGCGGAAACGACCCGGAAACGGTTGGCAAACGAGGCGATGCGGCGCAGGGCGAGCGGTGGCGGGTCGGTCATGGTGCCATCAGGCCTCATAACGAATCGTCCTCGAACCGTCAACGATCCTCGTTCCGGGTTGCCGAAACCCTACCCATCCGATACGAAGTGAACGCGCTCGGTGGTCGGCTCGCTTCAGGTTGGGAGATGGCGAGCCGACGGTTCTGTCCGAGTGTGTCGGTCAGCCGGTCCCGCCGCCCGGGCGCGAGCTCCTTGTGGCGACGGCGACGGCGCTCGGGGGAGGAACGAGATCGATGAAGGTACCGAGGATTCGGCTACCGGGCTGGCAGCGCCCCGCCGGGCTGTCCGGCTGGCAGCGGGTCGCCGTGGTGGTCGGCCTGACCGTCGTGCTGCTGGCCACCATGAGCGTCGCGGCCACGGCCAGGGTCGGGGCCTCCTCCGGCCGCATCCTGGCCGGCGTGCGGGTCGGCAGCGTCGACGTCGGAGGGATGACCCGCGACGAGGCGATCGCCGCGGTCAAGGCGACCACCGAGCCGAAGCTGCGCCGTGGCGTGTTCGTGGTGAGCGGGGACAGGCGCTGGCCGGTCACCCCCGCCGGGCTCGGGCACGGGGCCGCGGTCGAGCAGGCGGTCGACCAGGCCATCGCCGGTCCGGAGCTCTCCTCCATCGGCACCTTCTGGCACCGGCTGACCAACAAGCCGGTCGCCCACACCGTCAAGGTCGGCCTCGCCGAGGACCGGGCCAAGGTCGCCCGGTTCGTGCGTGCGCTGGCCCCCAGGCTGGCGGTGGCGCCGACCGACGCCTCCATCAAGCTGGTGGACGGCAAGATCGTGCGCCAGAAGGCCAAGGACGGCCGCGTCCTCGACATCGAGGCCAGCACCCGCGCCCTGACCAGGGGGCTGCGCGGCAGCGCCCGCAAGGTCAAGCTGGTCACCAGGTCGGTGGACCCGGAGGTGACCGCCGACAAGCTGGGCAAGACCATCGAGATCAACCTGTCCACCAACCGGCTCACGTTCTACGACGGCCTGAAGGTGCGCAAGGTCTACCCGGTGGCGACCGGCCAGCCGAGCTTCCCCACCCCGCAGGGGACCTGGGAGGTCGTCTACAAGCGGATGAACCCGACCTGGACCAACCCGGCGAAGGACGGCTGGGGCGCCGACATGCCGGCGTCGATCCCGCCCGGCCCAGGCAACCCGCTCGGCACCAGGGCGATGGCGCTGAACGCCTCAGGGATCCTGATCCACGGCACCTACGCCAGCGGCTCGATCGGCCGCTACGCCTCCCACGGCTGCATCCGCATGCTCCTGTCGGACGTCGAGGCGCTCTACCCGCAGGTTCCCACCGGCACCCCCGTCCTGATCCACCGCTAGGAGAGTCCAGCGAAACTCATCATGGCTGGTCAGCCTAGCTGACCTGACAACCCGGCCGGGGCTGGACCCCGACCCCGGCCCGGTTTTACCCCACACTTCTTGACCCGTTTGGCCCTATGTGGCAGGGTCGCCCGTGCCCGAAGAGCCTCTTGAGAGGTCCGCTGCGAATGGACGGGCTACTTGTCGTTGCCGAATGCCTGCTGTTGGGCATCGCGGCCGTTGTCCTGTACGCCTCCGACGTGTCCATCTCCCGCGCCGAGCGCGACGCCCGAAGGTTCGACCGAACCTACGAGGCCAACCGCAAGGCCCGCCGCCGCCGCTGAGGCGGCGCAAGGTGCCGGCCCGGGGGAGGTCCGCTGCGAAACGAGCCCCGACCCCGGGCCGGCGTTTCATGCTGCCACGCTGGCCGGCTTGGTTCCAAGGGGATGCCGAACGCTGCTGCCCCGAACCACTTGACAAGTTCTGCGGGGTCGCCTTCGTGTTACCTCCTGGGGCACACTGTCCACAGCCTGTGGACGGGTCGGTTCTTATCCACAGACCTGAGCCAGGTGACGATGGGGTACTAATGGGCACGTGCGACGCAAGGTCAACGAATGGGAGATGGAGCGGCCTCCGGATGAGGCCGTCCTGGTTCGGGGCGCCCCGATGATCGCGGAAGCCCTCGCCAAGAGCGCCCGTAGGCCACTGCAGAGATTCGGCTTCTATGGGCTGTCTGTGTTTACCTTCCCTGGGTCCACTCCGCAACAGATTGCCACTCGTGCCGGGGTCCCTCATGACGAGATCTGCACGTGCTCAGCGCGAGACGTTCGAGAAGAGGGCTTCGAGGTGCGAATGACTGACCAGCTCCGCCCCGGGCACGCCAGTCTCGTCTTCCCACAGGAACCCAGCCCCGACGACATTGAAGCCGTTATTCGGGTCTTCGGCCAACCCTTCTTCAATGCCACCAGGAGAGGTCGATAGCCATGCGCCTTTGGGTGGACTTCAACGATATTGAAGATCACGACTACGTGGAAGCCGACCTAGACGATGCCGAGTCCTTCCGTGAGGACGAGCTTCGCGAGGGCGCCAGAGTCGAGCTGTTCGATGGTGGCGGCCATGAGTGCCAGGGAGAAATCGTAGCCGTCGACCTTGCCGAGCGGCTTGTTCGCGTGAGGATCGACTGGGCTACGTGGCGCTCTCCAGCGCAGCTTTCCGAGCCGATCACAATGGTGTGGGACGCCAGCGCCATCCGCGTCCTAGAGGGTTCCTTCCAGAGGGGCGACTTTGCAGATCCCCGTCCTGTGATTAGGGAGCAACCCTCGGTCACTGTGCGCCGCTGAAGCCACTTTCTAGCTGTGCCCGAGCTTCGGGCGGTCCAGCGATGCCGACCTGTTCAAACGTGCAGTTAGAGAACGTACACCTTGTGACGCCGACTGCCCCTATGACGACTGGGCGTGTTGGAGGCACCTCCCAAAAGATGGCATCGAAGCCAGGTGCATTCCAGGTACAGCCAACTATGGAGACGTTCGCCAGCGGGACCAGTACCGCCGGGCCAATGATGCGACAGTTGGAGAAGTCGTAGCCTTCAAGCATCGAGGTATTCACCGTCAGGTCCGCGATGCGGATGGCATCGTTCCGGAACGTGCGGTCACCTGAGAGCGGCGGTCTAGACATGGCGACCGAGCCTACCAAACACTCCTGTAGCGTTGTGTTCCAACTCCCCGTCTCGGCCCCGGGCCGGCCTTGGCATGCTGCCACGGCCGCTGGCCGGGTTCCAGAAGCTCACTACAAGCTGATCGTGTAGTCGCGGGCGTCCGCCATAGGCTTGTAGTCCTGAAGGTAGAGGAAGTGGCACCACAGGTCGGCTCCGGGGATACGGAGTTGGCTCGCTGGTCGATCGGGTTCCTTCCAGGCAGCGACCTCGCAGATCGGGCCTTCACCAAGGGACACCACGGCTTCCAGTGCCGGCTTGAGGTCAGTGTCCGTCGACATGAGGATGCCAACGTCGTACTCCTTGGCAACGGCCATCATCACGAAGTCGACCGCGATGGCTACGTCGATGCCCTTCTCTTCGGCCCGCTCGTCAGGCCAGCGAGTCGGATAGCGAAGAGTCCGCTGGGTCACCTTTGCGCCTGCTCGCTCCCAAGCGGCTTGCTGGCGACGGTTCGCTCCGTAGCTCTTGGGGTCGTGCGTCGAGTCGGGTTGGCCTCGGTAGACGCGCACCTCAGCCAGCTCACGTCCAGGCCGAGCTTGCGCCAACCGCTGTCCCAGCTGCACCGGGTGTACGTTGCCTAGTTGGACCGGCCCTCTGTTGTAGTGGAACGTGCTTCTTGCGTTCATGTAGACGTTCTGCCAGTCCAGGAAGACGACGACGCGATCCATCGCGAGCCCTTCTGCTTCTGCATAGTTAAATCCCCGCCAGTGCAGGCCAATGACCTGGACGACGGGGAGCAATGATCAGAGGCTAGGCTCTAAGTACAAGCCTGTCAACTGGCCCCGCCAGCACCAGCGCGCGCCAGGATCTTATCGGCGCATGTCGGCGCGGTCAAGCCAGCGTCCGATACCACTCCGATGTTCGGCGGCCGTCGCATCCGGTGGACATCTGTTGCACGTTAGTCCGGCATCTGCCATCCTATCGGCATCCAAAGTCGGAGGTGGCAAGTGTCAGAGCAGACGCCGGACGAAGGCCGTAGGCGGAAGGGCCGCAGCCCCAGCTATCCCGGGATCGGGCTACGGGAGGCGATCGAGAAGGCCGAAGTGCTGTACGACAAGGAAGGTCGACACGCTGCCCCCATCGACGTGATTACCGGCCACTGGGGCTACAAGCCGAAGACCGGCCCAAGCCTGGTTGCCATCGCTGCCCTCAAGAAGTTCGGCTTACTCGAAGACGAGGTGGGCAACGGAACCCGGCGGGCGCGTCTGACATCGCTCGCGCTGTCGATCGTTTTGGACGAAGCAGATTCACCGGAGCGTCAACAGCGCGTGCGGGAGGCTGCGCTGACGCCGCCGATCCATGCCGAGCTTTGGAACGAGTCCGGTGGGCGGCTCCCGTCTGACCAGAACCTACGGCGCACACTCGTGCTGGAACGGAGCTTCACCGATAGCGGGGCGCAGCAGTTTATCCGCCAACTCAAGAGCACCATCGCCTTCGCCGGGCTGGACGAACCTGATAAGATGCCTGAGGCTCAACCGTCTCAGCATCGCCCATCAGGGGAGCATATGGCGTCACAGGCGATACGGCCGTCAGGCCTCCCGTCGGGGGAAGCCTTTGGCACACCCCGCCTATCCACTGAGGCAGGGGACCAGCCTCAGGTTCGGACGCTGCCGCTCCCCGTGGACTCCGACCCGTCAGCGTGGCCGGTCCTACAGGTGCCGATCCCCATGACGGAGGAACTGTGGGAGCAGATGCTTGACGCCATCAACATCGTCAAGCGCGGAGTGGTTCGAAAGGCTACGAGCGCGGACGATCCGTCACCTGTTCAGCCTCCGGCCACCGCAGCCGAGGGCACTCCCGAGTAGCAGGAAGACAATTCCTTCGTTATTTTTCGATGGCTAATCTGGCCGTCGTTGTCACACCCCTGACGTAGAATTTCCTTGTCGTAATGAGTGACCCCCGCGAGGTTGCAGCCTCCGGGGGTCTGGACCAGGAGATTGAGGCTCCGTGGTCAGGGAAACGGTACCACCGTGCTCAGACGCGGTACAGCTTGCGGGCTTGCTGGACAGCCCGGAGATCAACCAGCCTGTGGCGGAACTGGAAGCGACCCGCTGGACGGGTCGGCCCGGCTACTCCATCCGCACGATGGTCGGCATGGCGCTCGCCAAGTCGGTCTACACGCTGCCGACCTGGACCCGCACCGTCGCCCTGGTCGGCGAGCATGCGGCCCTCCGTACCGCCCTCGGCTGCCCCGACCCTTCGCAGGTCCCGAGCGTGCATGCCTGTTACCGATTCACTGCCAAGCTGCGGAAGTTCAAGCCGCTGCTGGACGCCTGCCTTGACCGCGTGACCGTCGCCTTGCACGAGCAGATGCCGGACCTGGGCACGACGGTCGCCATCGACGCCTCTGACATGCCGGCCTACGCCAACGGTCAGCGGTATCTGTACAAGGGCGGCCCGGAGCGCAAGCCCTACTCTGACCCTGACGCTACCTGGGGCCACCGCTCCGCCGTCTCGACCCCGGGCGGCCGGTAGCTTCTACGGATACAAGCTGCATCAGGTGGTCTGCGCGATCACCGGCCTGCCGCTGGCATGGCGGATAGAGACGGCCAAGGATTCCGAGTCCACCTTCGCCATGCCGCTGCTGGACGCGGTGCGCGAGCGAGGGTTCCGGGCCGAGATCGTCATCATGGACATGGGCTACGACCACGAGACGATCTACGCCGACTGCGAGCGGCGCGGCTGCCATCCGGTTATCCCGCTTCGGGAGACGCCCGCGGTCAAGGCCGGCAAGCACAAGCCACCGGTCTGCGAGCACGGCGAGTGGACGTTCGCCGGAGCCGAAACCAAGCGGCGGGCGGCCAAGTGGCGATGCCCTTCGGGCGAGTGCTCCCCGGCCAGCAAGTGGATCGGGGCCAGCCGCCTGCACACCCTGATCCCCCGGACCTCGGCGCGGTGGAAGAAGTTGTATCGGCTGCGCGGATCGGTGGAGCGGGAGAATGGCCGGCTCAAGAACGAGTGGGCACTGCTGCCGCTGCGGGTCCGGCGCATCGAGCGGGTTCGGCTGCACGCCGACCTGACCATCCTGGCCCGGCTGGTGACGGCGCTCGCCAAGGCCCGAGCGGTGCCGCCAGCCGCGTAGGCGGCCGTTCCTTTCGAACAAGTTGCCAGCCCCGGGGCGTTAGGATGCCTTGGGGCCGTCGGGGCGAGGTCTCGGTGAAAGCCGGCTCCGATGGCCCCAAGGTCCCATCCCATTAACCCCATTCAGGGAGTCGCAAACCTTGATGGCTCGTCAGGCGGTGGACCGCCCAGCGGGTTTCGCTAGCCGTATCGCCGGACTCTCCTAGTCCAGACAGCGTCAGGGGTTGGCCTGCGGGGTCAGGTAGCGGTCCTGCACGGCGACGACCGGGCGGACGTCGGTCCAGCCTCCCTCCAGGTCGAACATGTAGGCGGGGAGCAGGTAGGCGAGGTCGGCCGGGCGGTTCCCCTTGGCCACGGCCGGTGCGAGCTGGAGGCCCAGCCGCACGCCGGTGACGGTCGCGACGCGGGCCGGGCGCGGCTTGGCGGCGCACGGCAACTTGCCGACAGGCGGGCACGGGACCTCCTCGATGGCCGGCGCCTCGGTGCGCAGCAGCGGGCCGATCGGGGGGATGCGCTTGAGCCGCTCGAAGCCTTCGGCCACGCCGATCAGCGGGTAGGTGTCGGCCGCCTCCGGGCTGGCGAGATAGCCGGTGGCCTGCTGGATGCGACCCTTGGAACCGACGCTGACCGTCCAGGCGAACCCGGAGGTGGGCAGGCCGCCAGCTGCCGGGGCGATGCTGACCAGGCGTGCGGCATAGGCGGCGGTGACCCGCACCTGGGCCCCGTCCAGCTCCAGGCCCGCCTTGGCGGCCAGGTCGCGCGCGATCCGCTGCGCCTGCTCCCGGCTGGGCAGGTCCACCGGCCTCCACGGCCTGGCCGGCGCCACCGGCTTCACCGTGACCGGCGGGACCGGCCGGCCCGTTCCAGGGCTGCCGGGGCTGGATGCCGACCCCGACCCGGAACTGCCGGCGGCGGTGCCGCCCGGCACGGGCTCGGGCTTGTCGGAGACCGGAGTTTCGGGGTCGAGGCACTGGATGGCGGCACCGGGACGGTAGGGGCCACCGCCGGACCGGGCGACGCAGGCGCCCAACACGCCCGTGCCGTAGTTCCAGGGGACTCCAGCCAGCCGGCTCACCGTCAGGGCGCGGCCGCCGTCGATGACCGTCCAGCCGCTCGGCTCCTCCTTGGGCTGGCCGCGCAGGCCAAGCGCGGCGGCCAGGGCCGCCACCCGCCCGGGGTCGGCGCCGTCCCCGACCTTCCAGGCCCGCGCCCGGTCGGGCAGGGTCGGGAGCGACCCGTTGAGCTTGTAGGTCACCGGCGGCCACAGCTGAGGGGCGTCGCCGGGGTCGTACGGCCTGGCCGGCTCGGCGCCGTCCAGCCGTGCCGGCTCCCGGGCCGCGCCGGCGGTCGCGTCCTGGGTCGCGCCCAGGTCGAGGGCCGGGAGCACGGCCGGCGACCGGTCGCCCCCACCCCTGGCGAGCAGCACCCCGCCAGCCACCAGCGAGACCGTCACCACCACCGCCGCCACCAACCAGGCGCCAACCCGCCTACCCACCGTGCACCACCGCCTGTCCCATCCCGCTCGGGCCACCGCGTCTTCGGCTGCGTCATGGTCTTCGACGTGGCCGCCGTGCCGCCGGTTCCCGGTGTGGCGCAGGACGCGATCTTCCTCCCGGCGCCGACAGCATGGCCGGGAGCGCTGGAACTGGCTTCCCATGAATGGATACCCGTGGGTCGGCCTGGTTCACCCGGCAACTGGGAACGTCACCGTCTGGCAGTCTTCGGCGGCGGAGTTGGTCGCGAGGTCTGGCTCCATCTGCTGGAGGCGTACGGCCTCCAGCGCCGACGAAAGGAATTGTGATGAGTACGCTCGCGATCGGCGACTACGCGCTGCTGTCGGACTGCCACTCGGCCGCGCTGGTCAGCCGGGGTGGGTCGGTGGACTGGCTGTGCTTCCCCCGCTTCGACGGGCCGAGCGTGTTCGCTCGGCTGCTGGACGACGACGCCGGCCACTTCTCCATCAGGCCGGCCGGTGAGGCTCAGGTGACCCGCGCCTACCTCGACCAGACGATGGCGCTTGAGACCACATTTCAGACGGCGACCGGGGTGGCGGTGCTGGTCGACGCGATGGCGGTGGGCCGCAACGATCGCGGCCACGACCTGGGCGCCGGCTCGCCGGGTGCGCTGCTGCGCCGCCTGGCCTGCACCGACGGGCAGGTCGAGGTGGAGGTCGAGTACCTGCCGCGGCCCGAGTACGGGCTGATCCACCCGCTGCTGGAGGTGGTCCCGGGCGGGCTCGCGGCCCGCGGCGGTGCCGACCGGCTGCTGCTGTCGGCCCCGGTCGAGCTGCAGGTCGATGGCGCCACCGCCACCGCCCGGTTCCCCTTGCGGGCCGGGGAGTCGGTCGGGTTCGCGCTCCAGCATGGGCGAATCTGGGAGCCTGCCCTGACGGCCTGGGAGCAGGAGGAGATCGCCGCCCGCCTGGACGACACGATGGAGGGCTGGCGTTCCTGGTCGGCCATGAACCAGACCTACGAGGGCCCGTGGCGTGAGCTGGTGCACCACTCCGGGCGGGTGCTGCAGGCGCTGACCTTCCAGCCGACCGGGGCCATCGTGGCGGCACCGACCACCTCGTTGCCGGAAACCGTCGGTGGGGAGCGCAACTGGGACTACCGCTACACCTGGGTGCGCGACGCCAGCCTGACCATGGAGGCCCTGTGGGTGGCCGCCTGCCCCGACGAGGCCAACAGGTTCTTCGCCTTCCTGGCCGACGCGGCCGCATCCCAGCTGCAGCGCGGCCTCGACCTCCAGATCATGTTCGGGATCGGCGGCGAGCGCGACCTGACCGAGCGGGAGCTTCCCCACCTGCGCGGCTGGCGGGGCAGCCGGCCGGTGCGGGTCGGCAACGGCGCCTGGAACCAGCGCCAGCTCGACGTCTACGGCGAGCTGCTCGGCGCCGCCCAGCGCCTGGTCGACCAGCTCGGCGAGCTCGACCCGGTCACCCGCCGATTCCTGGCCGCGGCAGCCGACACCGCCGGGCAGCGCTGGACCGAGAAGGACCAGGGGATCTGGGAGATCCGCGGCGAGCCGCGCGACTTCCTGTACTCCAAGCTCATGTGCTGGGTCGCGCTGGACCGGGCGATCGCCCTGGCCAGCCAGCTGGGCGCCGAGGACCGGGTCGAGGGTTGGACGGCCGCCCGGGACGAGATCCGCGCCGCCATCCTGGAACGCGGCTGGAGCGAGCCGGCGGGCGCATTCACCCAGGCGTTCGGTGGCCAGGACCTGGACGCCAGCAACCTGATGCTGGCCATCACCGGGTTCCTTCCCGGCGACGACCCGCGGATGCGAGCGACCGTCGACGCCATCGCCACCCGGCTCACCGACGAGCGCGGCCTGGTCTACCGCTACGTCGCCCATGACGGCTTGGAGGGCGAGGAGGGCACCTTCATGCTCTGCACCTTCTGGCTGGCCCAGGCCCAGGCCCTGGCCGGCGAGCTGGATCAGGCCAAGGCGACCTTCGAGCGGGCGATCGGCTACGTCAACGACGTCGGCCTGCTGGCCGAGGAGGTCGACGTGGGCGGGGCCGAGATGATCGGCAACTACCCGCAGGCGTTCAGCCACATCGGCCTGGTCAACGCCGCCTGGGCCATCGCCCAGGCCGAACAGGACGCACGTCGGCGCGGGGCGGTGACCGCCGGACCTGGTGGCGGGGAGCCTCCGGCCGGTGAGAGGTGATGGGATCGCCACGGCCTACGAGTTCAGAGCCGATCCTCTACCCGAACCCGGCGGTCGCCGCGCCGATGAGGGCGGCTTGGCCGGTGACGACCGAGACCGGCATCGCCGCCACGATCGCCGACAGCCGGCCCTTGTCGTGCAGGCGTTCGAGGAAGCGCCCGCCGCGCAGCACCGGCAGGATCGCCGGTGGGATGCCGCCGGCCAGGTAGATCCCGCCGGTGGCCAGCACCGTCAGGGCCATGTTGCCGGCCTCGGCCCCGAGGATGCCGGCGAACAGCTCCAGAACCTCGGCGCACAGCGCCGAGCCCGACCCCTGGTCCAGGCCAGCCTCGACGATGGCCCTGGTGCGGTCCGGCGCGGTGGCGATCCGTTCGGCCACCTTCTCAGGCTCGGCGGACCCGTTCTCGACCAGGAAGTCGTAGAGGTTGGGGATGCCCATCCCCGAGCAGACCAGCTCCCAGCTGACATGGCCGTGGCGCCGACGGAGCCAGGCGAGCAGGTCGGCCTCGCGCTGGTTGCCCGGCGCGAAGTCGCCGTGGCCTCCCTCCGATGGGTGGGGAACATAGCGGTGCCCGTCCCAGGTGCAGAACGCTTCGCCCAGCCCGGTGCCGGGGGCCACCACCGCGATCGTGCCGCCCGGGGCCGGCTTGCGCCGGTGCAGCACCCGCAGGTCGCGCGAGGGCAGCTGGGTGATGCCCAGCGCGATCGCTTCAAGGTCGTTGAGCAGCCGGACCGAGCCCAGCCCGAGCGCGTCGGCCAGCGCCGACTCCCGCAGCGGCTTCCACGGCAGGTTGGTGAGCTCCGCCCGGCCGCCGGCCACCGGGCCGGCGACGTCGAAGCAGGCCCGCTGGACCGGCAGATGGACGCTGGCCAGGAACTCCTCCACGATCGCGTCCAGCCCCGGGTAGGCGGCGCTGGGATAGGTCTTGACCGCCAGCGGCCGCCCCGGCCCCTGGTCCTGGGAGAAGATCCCCAGGACCGTCTTGGTGCCGCCGACGTCCCCGGCCAGCAGCATGGGCCAGTCCTCTCCTCGGCTCCTCGGCGGTTGTGCTGCCATATGTACCATCTGCAGTGGAACCCAAGGGAACTGCCGGCGACCGCTCCGACGGCATGGTGGTGCTGGAGCGCACCCGCCGTAGGGCTCAGGCGGCGGGCACGGGCGCCGGGTCGGTCGAGGTGCGGCCGTACAGGGTGGTGCGCTGCTCCAGGCGGCGGCCGAGGGGTTCGACGATCGACCGGAACTCCGCCGCCTCCATGAGCTGGCCGTGGCTGGCCCCGGCGGCGCGGCTGATGTTCTCGTCCATCAGCGTTCCCCCGAGATCGTTGACCCCCGCCAGCAACGCCTGGCGGACACCGTCGGCGCCCATCTTCACCCAGGAGACCTGGATGTTGTCGATCAGGCCGCGGTAGGCGATCCGGCCGACGGCGTGGATCAGCACGGCCTCGCGGAAGGTCGGGCCGGGACGGGACTGGCGCTTGCGGTACATGGGGGCTGCCATGTGCACGAAGGGCAGCGGCACGAACTCGGTGAAGCCGCCCGTGGAGGCCTGCAGCTCGCGGGTCCGCAGCAGGTGGCGGGCCCAGTGCCTGGGCGAGTCGACATGGCCGAACATGATGGTGATGTTGGAGCGCAGCCCCACCGAGTGGGCCACCCGGTGGACCTCGAGCCACTCGTCGGTGGTCACCTTGTCGGGGCAGATGATCGCCCGGACCTCGTCGTCGAGGATCTCGGCGGCGGTGCCGGGCAGGCTGGCCAGACCGGCTGCCTTGAGGCGCAGCAGGTAGTCGCGGAGCGGCTCGCCGAGCCGGCGGGCGCCCTCATGGACCTCCAGGGCGGTGAAGCCGTGGATGTGCATGCCGGGGACCGCCTGGTGCACGGCCTTGGCGACGTGGATGTAGTAGTCGCCGTCGAAGCTCGGGTGGATGCCGCCCTGGAGGGTGACCTCGGTGGCGCCGCGGGCGTCGGCCTCGACCACGCGATGGGCCACCTCGTCGAGGCCCAGCAGGTAGGGCGCGCCGCGCAGGTTGAGGCTGGCCGGGCCCTTGGAGAAGGCGCAGAAGCGGCACCGGAAGGTGCAGACGTTGGTGTAGTTGATGTTGCGGTTGCGGACGAAGGTGACCACGTCCCCGACCGCCTGGCGGCGCAGCTGGTCGGCGACCTCGGCCACCGCCCGGACCTCCGGCCCCCTGGCCGCGAACAGGGCGATCAGCTCCTCCTCCCCGGCCTGCTGCCCGGCCACCACCCCGGCCAGCACCTCCCCCACCCGGCCCCCGGTCCGCGGGGTCGGGAACCTGGCGGGGTCGACCGCGGGTCCGGCCGGGGTCCGGGGGATCCCGGAGGGGTGCACCGGTCCAGCAGGGTCCATGGAGGCCCCCCGGTGGATCAGGGTCGGGGGTGGCGTGGGGTCGCCGGCGGCCCAGCGGTCGTCACGGCCGAGGCCCTCGGCGTCGGAGCGGTCCAGCACCGGGAAGCGCAGGTCCGGGTCGAGCCAGCGCTCCGGCTCGGCCGCGAACTCCGGGTAGATGGTGAGCCTCGGGGCCAGGGTCATGCCGGCGGCCTCGGTCACCGCGCGCAGGCGCTCCAGCGCCGGCCACGGCGCCTCGGGGTTGACGTGGTCGGCGGTGACCGGGCTGACCCCGCCCCAGTCGTCGATCCCGGCCTCCAGCAGCACCCCGAAGTCCGCGGTGAGGTTGGGCGGGGCCTGGAGGTGGATGCCAGGGTCGAGCAGGACCCGGGCGGCCGCGACCGTCCACAGATAGTCCTCGAGGGACGGCGGCGGCGCGCCGGCCATGGCCGTTCCCGGCTTGGGGAGGAAGTTCTGGACGATCACCTCCTGGACGTGCCCGTGGCGGCCGTTGGCGGCCTGGATGGCGGCCAGCGCCTCCAGGCGCTCACCCCGGGTCTCGCCGATCCCGACCAGGATTCCTGTGGTGAACGGGATGGCCAGCTCCCCGGCCGCTTCCAGGGTTGCCAGCCGGCGGGCCGGCAGCTTGGTCTGGCAGCGGGCGTGGGGGCCGCCCGGCTCGTGCAGCCGCTCCGACAGGGACTCCAGCATCATGCCCTGGCTGGCGCTGACCGGGCGCAGGGCGGCCAACTCGTCGGGGAGCAGGGCGCCGGCGTTGGCGTGGGGCAGCAGGCCGGTCTCGGTCAGCACCAGCCGGCCCGCCTCGGCCAGGTAGTCGACCGTCGAGGCGTGGCCGAGGGCGGCCAGGGCCTCGCGGGCCAACGGGTAGCGCTCCTCTGGCCGCTCCCCGAGGGTGAACAGGGCCTCGTGGCAGCCGGCCGCCGCACCGGCCCGAGCAAGCTCCAGCACCTGCTCGGGGCCGAGGTAGGGCGAGGACCCCAGCCGGGCCGGGGGCTTGGCGAAGGTGCAGTAGCCGCAGTGGTCGCGGCAGAGCATGGTGAGCGGGATGAAGACCTTGGGCGAGTAGGTGACGCGGGTCCCGTGGTGGCGGTCGCGGATGCGGCGGGCCTCGACCAGCAGCTCGTCGAGGGGCGTGGCCGGGGAGAGATCCATAGACGGCAGCGTCGGCCGCCTACTTCAGAAAGTCAAGTGAGCTTCGGCAAGGTGGTACGGTCAACCCGTGCCCAAGCTCTACGCACTGCCCGGGCCGGTGGCCCGTTCGCTCGAGGTCGTCGGCGACCGCTGGACCCTGCTGGTGGTCCGCGAGCTGCTGCTCGGCGGGCGGCGCTGGGCCGAGCTGGAGCGGGCCCTGCCCGGCATCCCCTCCAACCTGCTCGCCGAGCGCCTGCGCCTGCTCGAGGAGGAGGGCGTCGTGCAGCGGGCCGCCGCCGGCCGCGCCTACCGCCTGACCGACAAGGGGCGCGACCTCGCCCCGGTCCTGGCCAGCCTGGCCGCCTGGGGGATGCGGCACTGCGGGGAGCCGTCGTCGGCGCTGGCCACCCACGCCGGCTGCGGCGGCCGGGTGCTGATGAAGTCCAGCTGCGCCCGCTGCGGGGCCGCCGTCCCGCCCGAGTCGCTCGACGTTCGCGGCCTTCGCTGACCGGCGCCACCAGCGGGGCCGCTGCGCCGTGTTACCAGCATCAAGACGCCGAACGGGAGCCCCGGATCGTGGCCGGCACCGAGGGGTTCGAGGAGTGCTCCGGCAACCGAGCTCAGCCCAGCGCGACCGGGACAGCGCCCCCGGCGATCGCGGCAACGATGGCGGCCGCGCCCACGATCTGCGCCCCCGCCACCAGATCGTCTTCGGATATGCCGCGGGGCGTCGTGCAGGCGCTGCAGCCCCAGACCTCGCCGCCGGCCTCGACGAAGTCGGCCAGCAGCTCGGCCAGCCTGGGGTAGCCGTCCAGCTCGACCTGGTCGGCGTAGCCCCGCTTGCACAGCCAGGCGCCCTCGATGGTGAGCAGCACCACCGCCTCCTGCCCTGAGGCGGCGGCCACGTTGGCGGCGATGAACGGCACGATCGCCCGCTCCGGGTCGTCCAGCCCGTTGGTGCAGTGGAACAGCATCTTCGCCAAGGTCGCCCTCCTCGGTCGCCACCGGTTCTACGGCAGACTAGCCTCCGGCAGCCGACGACGAGGAGGGGCCGTGGCACGGACGCGCATGGTGGTGGTCGGAGGCGACGCGGCCGGGATGAGCGCCGCCTCGCAGGCGCGCAGGCGACGCGGCCCTGACGACCTGGAGATCGTGGCCTTCGAGCGGGGCCGGCACACCTCGTACTCGGCCTGCGGGACTCCCTACTTCGCCGGCGGCGTGGTCAAGGACTGGCGCGACCTGGTCGCCCGGACCCCCGAGGAGTTCGCCGAGCAGGACATCGACGCCCGCACCGGGCACGAGGTCGAGGCGATCGACCTGGAGGCGCGGCGGGCGCGGGTCCGCGACCTGGACCGCGGGCGGACCGTCGAGGAGCCATGGGACGTGCTGGTGGTGGCCACCGGCTCCGAGCCGCTGCGGCCCACCATCCCCGGCATCGACCTGCCAGGGGTGTACGGCCTCTCGATGCTGCAGGACGGCATCGACCTGCGCAAGGCGATCGACGCCGGCTCGGAGCGGGCGGTGATCGTCGGGGGCGGCTACATCGGCCTGGAGGCGGCCGAGGCCCTGGTCAACCGGGGCATCCCGGCCGCCCTGGTGGAGGCCGCGCCCCAGGTGATGAGCCGGATCGACCCGGACATGGGCGAGCTGGTCAGCCAGGCCGTCCGGGACATCGGGGTGGAGCTGCACCTGGAGGAGAGGGTGGAGGCGATCGAGGGCGACGACCGGGTCCGGGCGGTGCGGACCGCCGCCCGGACCCTCGAGGCCGACCTGGTGGTCCTCGGCCTCGGCACCCGGCCGGCGGTCGGCCTCGCCGAGTCGTCCGGCATCCAGCTCGGCGAGAGCGGCGCCATCGCGGTCAACCCGCGCATGCGGACCCCCCACGACGGCGTCTGGGCGGCCGGCGACTGCGTCGAGGCCCGGCACCTCGTCTCGGGCGGGCCGGTCAGCTACCACCTGGGAACCATCGCCAACAAGCAGGGCCGGATCTGCGGCATCAACATCGGGGGCGGCTACGCCACCTTCCCCGGCGTGCTCGGCACCGCCGCGTCCAGGGTCTGCGACGTCGAGGTGGCCCGCACCGGGCTGTCCGAGGCCGAGCTGGGCCCGCTCGGGCTCCAATGGGAGACGGCCACGGTCGACTCGACCACCCGGGCCAGCTACTTCCCCGGCACCGCCCCGATCCGGACCAAGGTGCTGGCCGAGCGCCGCTCCGGCCGGCTGCTGGGCGCCCAGATCGTCGGCAAGGAAGGCGCGGCCAAGCGCATCGACGTGTTCGCCACCGCCATCTGGAACGGGATGGCGGTCGACGAGATGGTCAACCTCGACCTGTCCTACGCGCCGCCGTTCTCGCCGGTCTGGGACCCCGTGCTGATCGCCGTGCGCGGGCTCTCCGAGCAGGTCGAGAAGGCCCTGCGCGACAGCCTGTAGACCTGGGACGCCGGTCCGGCGGTCAGCAGGCCTCGAGCCCGAACAGCTCCATCCGGTGGTCGGCGCAGAGCCCCAGGTTGGTCGCCTCCGGCCGCCCGCAGGCCCGCACCGTGCCGTCGGGCATGTGCACGTCCGCCCAGCACGCGTCCTCGGCCTGCGGGGCCCGGAACAGCGCCCTGGCCGCTGCCAGCGAGAGCGGTGCCAACTGGGTCTCGACCTCGATGTCCATACGTCTCAGAGCATCGGCACGCCCCGGCCCCCGGCTTAGCCCCCGTGCTCGTCCCCGCGACCGATTAGGATGAGCCGGTCACCCTTCTGCGGCCGGAACACCGATGCCATTCGACCTGCAACCGATCGACGTCCTGCTTCTCGTCATCCTGGCCCTGGCCGCGCTGAGCGGCTGGCGGCGCGGGTTCGCGATGGTGCTGCTCGGCTACGCGGGCTTGCTGGTCGGGCTGGCCCTTGGGGCATGGGCGGCGACCAAGGTCGGTCTGCTGGTCTCGGCCGACAGCTCGGTTCGGCGGCTGCTGACCGCGGTGGTGGTGTTCTTCCTGGTCGCCGCCGCCTGCCACGCGGTCGGCAACCTGCTCGGCATCCGGGTCCGCTCGGTGCTGGCCGGGCGTTGGACGAGCCGGGCCGACGCCGTCGGCGGTGCGGTGGTGGCCACCGTCGTCGCGGCCATCGCCATGTGGTTCGTCGCCCTGACCTTGAGCAACGTGCCCCTCTCGCCCTTCGCCAGGGCGGTGCACGGGTCGGGCGTGCTGCGGACCATCGACAACTACGCCCCCCGCCCTCCGGCCGCGCTCGCCCAGCTGCGGGGGCTGCTGGACCGGTCGGGGTTCCCGGAGGCGTTCGCCACCCTGCGCCCGCCGGTCGTCTCCGGGCCCCCGCCCGAGGCGGCCAGGAACCCAGCGGTCCTGCGGGCCGCCAACGCCACCCTGCAGATCCAGAGCCGGGGCTGCGGGGGGGTGCTGTTCGGCAGCGGCTTCCCGGTCGCCCCCGATCTGGTCATCACCAACGCCCACGTGGTCGCCGGCTCCCGCCGGCACGAGGTGATCACCAACAAGGGCCAGAAGGTGCCGGCCATCGTCGTCTACTTCGACCCCGGCCACGACCTGGCCCTGCTCTGGGCGCCAGAACTCCCCGTCAAGCCGCTGCGGCTGGCGGGGGCGGCGGCCAGCCGTGGGCAGGAGGCGGTCGTGATCGGCTACCCGAGAGGCGGCCCCCAGCAGGTCATCGGGGCCAGGATCGTGCTGCGGACCCAGCCGGAAGCGCCGGACATCTACGCCAGGCCGCAGGACGACCGCCGCGACATCTACGTGCTCCAGGCGCGGGTGCGCAAGGGCGTCAGCGGCGGCCCGGTGGTGGACCTGCGCGGCCGCCCGCTCGGGGTGGTGTTCGCCGCCTCCACCGTCGAGCACAACGAGGGCTATGCCATGACCAACGCCGAGGTCCGCCGGGCCCTCTCCAGGACCGACGGCAACCGCCGCCCGGTCTCGGTCGGCGGCTGCGCGGTCTAGCCCAGGGGCTGTCCCGGGGCCCGGTGCTCCGCAGCGCCGGGGGTGCTGGACCACGAGCACATCGACCAGGTCCTGGTGGCCCGGGTCGGGGCCGAGGACACCGAGCTGGAGGCCCTGAGCGGCCCCACAGCCGCACCGACCGGCTGCCGCAGCCGCTCAACCGGCTGGCCACCAAGCGGTTCCTGAAGGAGTCACGGGCCAAGGTCTGGTCCAACACCCACCTGCTCGACGCCGCCCGCCGCGCCGGCCCCGACGTCTACGCCACCCGCCTGGCCGAGCTGGAACGCCTCGCCGCCACCCGGGTCGCGGACCTGATGGCCCCCGGCCAGGTCGTCCTGAAGCTGGCCGTCAAGGGATTCGGCGTCCGCCTGCGGGACGCCTGACCCCGGCGGGCCGGGGCCGTTGACCTGCGAGGACCGCCCTTCGTCATCGGACGGTTCACGACTGGATCACCCGCCGGCCGGGCCGTAGTCGGCGAACCCGTTGCCGCGGGCGACGGCCCGCAGGTCGAGGACCTTGTCGAGCGTGTCGGGGGCGACCCCGTGATCGAGGGCGACCTCGCGGAGCGAGCGGCCGGTGGCGGCGGCCTCCTTGGAGATGGCGGCCGCCTCGTCGTAGCCGACCACCGGGTTGAGGGCGGTCACCAGGACCAGGGTGGACTCGGCGAGGGCCTGGGCCCGCTCGGTGTTGGCGGTGATCCCGTCGACGCACCTGGCGGCGAACGCCCGGCAGGCGGCGGCCAGGTAGGTGATCGACTGCAGCAGGTTGCGGGCCATCAGGGGGATGTAGACGTTCAGCTCGAAGGCGCCCGAAAGGCCACCGACCGTAATGGCGGTGTCGTTGCCGATGACCTGGGCCGACACCTGGGTGAGGACCTCGGCCATGACCGGGTTGACCTTGCCCGGCATGATCGAGGAGCCCTTCTGCAGCTCGGGCAGGAACAGCTCGGCCAGCCCGGCCCGCGGGCCCGATCCCATCCAGCGGATGTCGTTGGCGAGCTTGGTGCAGCTCACCGCCACCGTCTTGAGGGCCCCGGACAGCTCGACCAGGGCGTCGCGGGCGCCTTGAGCCTCGAACGGGTGGGCCGGGGGCGACAGCTGCAGGCCGGTGGCGGCGGCGACCCGCTCGCGCACCCGCGCGGCGAACTCGGGATGGGCGTTGAGGCCGGTGCCGACCGCGGTGCCGCCGAGCGGCAGCTTGCCGACCCGGGGCAGGGCGGCCCGCACCCGCTCGGCGCCCTCCCGGACCTGGGCGGCGTAGCCGGCGAACTCCTGGCCGAGGGTGACCGGGACCGCGTCCATCAGGTGGGTGCGCCCCGGCTTGACCACGTCGCCAAGCTCGGCCGCCTTGGCCTGCAGCGACCTGGCCAGGGTGTCGAGGGCCGGCAGCAGCTGGTGGGTGGTGGCGTGGAGGGCGGCCAGGTGGACGGCGGTCGGGAAGGTGTCGTTGGAGGACTGTCCCAGGTTGACGTGGTCGTTGGGGTGGACCCCCTCGCCGGCCAGGCTGGACACGACCTCGTTGACGTTGGTGTTGGTCGAGGTGCCCGATCCCGTCTGGAAGACGTCGACCGGGAACTGGTCGTCGTGCTCGCCGGCCGCGACCGCCTCGGCGGCGGCCGCGATTCGCTCGGCCCGGTTGGGATCGAGCAGGCCGAGGTCGGCGTTGACCCTGGCCGCCTCCGCCTTCACCCGGGCCAGCATCCGGACCACCTGGGTCGGCACCCGCTCCCCCGAGATGGGAAAGTTCTCGATCGCCTTGTCGGTCTCGCCCTTCCACAGCTGCGCCATGATCGTCCTCCTCGTCGCCATGGTGGATGCTACCCACTGACTGATGGAGCCGACGCCGATGTGGACCTGCCCGCGTTGCGGGCGGTCGTTCGCCAACCAAAACCAGGTCCACACCTGCGAGCCCCTCGACCCCGCCCACCAGCTGGCCGGCAGGTCGCCCGAGGTGGTCGCGATCTACCGGCGGCTGGTCGAGCTGGCCGAGCGCAGCGGCCCGGTCATCGTGCTGCCCCAGAAGACCCGCATCGCCTTCCAGGTCCGCATGAGCTTCGCCGCGGTGACCCTGCGCCGGCGATGGGTCGACGGCCACGTGGTGCTGGCCCGCCGGCTGGAGCATCCCCGGTTCCGTCGGATCGACTCCCTCTCGCCCCGCAACCATGTCCACCACTTCCGGCTGGCGCACCCTGAGGAGGCCGACGAGGAGGTGGCGGCCTGGCTGGCCGAGGCCTACCGGGTCGGCGAGCAGCGGCACCTTGGCCCTAGCCCAGCGCCTCCGGATTGAGCAGGTTGGGGGGACGGCGGCCGGCAAGGGCGGCCAGCAGGTTGGCGGCCGCGGTCAGGCCCATGGTCACCCGGGTCTCGACCGCCTCCGGTGAAGGACTGTGACCGGCAGTCTAGCCCGCGCGGGCGGACCGTTAGAGCAGCGCGCGGAGCAGGGCGACGCGGCCGAGCAGGCCGACGGCCCGGCCGGCGTCAGGGGTGCCGGCGGTGCGGCGGGCGGCGGCCTGGAGCGCGACCCGGTCGGCGCCGGG
>DASYSE010000126.1:0-66391 GCA_036003705.1 Actinomycetes bacterium
AGTCATTGACGGTTGAGGGGGGATTGCATGCTACGTCGCTTGCTGCTGTGTTTGCTGGTCCTAGGGCTCATGCTGGTCGGAGCGCCCGCGTTCGCACAGCCGCCGCCGGTCACCACGACCACCATCGAGCACAACGTCACCGAGACCTTCGTCGACGTCGTCCCGACCTGCACCCAGAACCCCAACGCGCCCCTGTATGAGATCACGCTCACCTACAACGAGGTCGAGCACATCACCGACTTCGGCGACGGCCGCGTCCACGAGACGTTCACCCAGACGGGCACCTTTGTGGCCGTGCCGCTCCAGGCGGGCCTGCCGAGCTTCACGGGCAAGTTCACCATCTGGGGTGGTTTCAACGCCAACAACCAGGTGGTGAACGGCACCTTCACGATCACGGTGCACGGCACCGGGTCGGACGGCTCCACCTTCAAGTACCACGACACCGACCACTTCAACACCACGCCGACCGGGGCGGAGTTCTTCTTCACCCACTGCCACGACTGAATCTGGGATGCCCTGCCACCTCGCGCCGGGCGTGGCGGGGCATCCCTGTCAGTGCGGCTCATCGGTGAGCCGGAGCGCGAAACTCTCCTCCGCTGCTGCCCGACGTCGGGCGCGCTGAGAAGGTGAGATCTGCTGGCTCGCCCTGCCAGGGTCGGCGGGCCTGGTGGGAGACGCCGCCCGCCGCTGAGGAGGTCTACCCGGTCGGGGTCGGGGCGGACGGGTCGTTCTGCCACAGGCCGAACTCGTTCCCCTGAGGGTCCCTGCAGGTCGCAAACCAGCCCATGCCTGGCACCGAGCCAGGGTCGTTCGCCTCGCCGCCGAGTTCCTTCACGCGCGCGGCGCCGCCGTTGATGTCATCCACGTCGAAGTAGGGGCGAATGCCGCGCTTGCCGGGCTCCATGTTGGTGATCGCCGCGCCCGCCTGGTCGCTGATTCGGGTCATGTGGTACTCGAACGGGCCGGGGGCGGCCTCGAACTGCCACCCGAAGAGTGAGCCCCAGAACTCACGCCCCTTGGCGGTGTCGTCCGCCGGGATCTCGAAGTGCACCGGCTGGCCGGGCATAGCGCCTCCTCTCGCATCGATGGTTCGGCGGAGCCTTGGTTCCGCCGCGGTCGTCAATCTGGACCGGTCGGTCGGGGACTCATCGGTGCTCCCTCGTGCAACCGGAGATGCTGACCTCCCCTTCTCGACCATCGGGACCACAATCTGATGCGCCCGCTCGCATCATCCCAGCCGCGTGAGCGGGACGGCCGGCGACCGAGGATGTCCCGCTCGCCGTGGAACCTCGGTGCGGTCTCCAGGGTGGATCATATGGTCAGGCCGTGACAGCGAGGTCGAGCGCTACTGGGTCGGGCAGGGTTGACGGTGCCGGTGCACGAGATCGCCCGGCGCGCCGGGGTGGGCACCGGCATCGTCAGCCGCCACTTCCCCCATCAAAGCAGCCCTGCTGCCGTTCAAGGCCTGTGTGATCGATACACGCGTACACGCGCCATCGACACCTACCGGGCCACGCGGTAGCTCATGTGCGTCACAAGGTTGGTGCTCCTCACACCGAGCGGCTCGAGGGCGAGGTTCCCGACCCCGTCGAACAGCCGCTCGCCCGCGCCGAGGAGCACCGGCGCGACATGCAGGCGTAGCTCGTCGAGCAGCCCTGCCGCCAAGTACTGGTTCACCGTGTGCGCGCCGCCGGCGATCGCGATGTTGTCCTCGCCCGCCGCCTTGCGCGCCTGGGCAAGCGCCGACTCGATCCCGTCGGTGACGAAGGTGAACGTCGTGCCACCGCTCATGGGCAGCATCGGGCGCGGATGGTGCGTCAGGACGAAGACCGGCCCGTGGTACGGCGGCTCGTCGCCCCACCAGCCCTTCCACTCCAGGTCCCAGTCGTCGCGACCAGGCCCGAACATGTTGCGGCCCATGATGAAGGCTCCCGCCGCCGTGATGCCCTGGATCTCCGCGGCGTTCGCCTCGGGCTCCTCGAACATCCACCGATGCAGACGGTCCCCGACCCCCTCGCCGAAGGGATTGGCCAGGCTCTGGTTCGGGCCCGCGACGAAACCGTCGACGGACATCGACATATCAGAGGTGACCTTGCTCATCTCGCTGTCTCCTCCCGCTTGAACGGGTCGGTGCTCTCGGCGCTCGATCAGCACCGCTCACGAACCGGACTCACTACTACAGGGTCCTGGGTGTCAGCTTGGCGAGTCACGAGACTGACAGGCCGTCATCAGGGTCAGGTACGAAGGGCGACAATGAACGAGGGCGACCTGGAGCGGAAGTCTATCTGTGGCGGCCCGGGCTGATCAGGCGGCATCCTCCTTCCGGCGACCTGCGGTTCCTCCGAACCGTCGGCAACCGGTGGTGACCGCTGCTGCCCGTGCTCGACCGTTGCGGCACGGATCCAGCGTGGACCGAGCGCCGGTCAGGACCGCGCGATGCCGTGCGCCTGCTGGATCGTCCGCAGCTGGGCCGCATCGGCGTTCGCGGCCAGCGCCGCCGACAGCTCCGCGAAGTACTCGTCCAGCCCGCCCGGCGTCACGATCAGCAGCGCCGTCGCCGGACCACCCACGGACCGGAACACGTGCGGCAGGTTGCGCGGCAGGAACACAAACGACCCGGGCCCGGCCCGGAACCGGTCCTCGCCGCACTCCACGTCCAGGGTCCCCGTGAGGACGTAGAGGCTCTCGTCCTCGCGGCTGTGGGTGTGCCTGGGCGGCCCACCGTCGATGGTGGACTCGATCACGGTGAGGCTGCCGCCGGTCGACCGGCCGGACGCCTTCACGTCGGGTCCCCGGCCGGGCACGCCCTCACCTGGTCCGACGACGTATCCACGGGTGACGGGCTGGTTGGACACAGCGGCCTCCCTGGAGCAGTTCCGACGCCTGAGCGCAAGGTACATCGCCTCGCCATGCCGGCGCGCTCGCCTACCTGAGCCCAAGCTGGTTGCGCAGCCTCAGCCTGCCTACAGAACAGCGTGACCGCCGCTCTGGTAGGACGCCCTCCCGCCACCCTGTCCTCGATCCGCGCACCTCAGGGTGGCTTTCGCTGTGCAGGGCGGTCCACAGTAGTCGCCTGAAGTCGTCACGGTGGCGGTCAACTTGGCCGTTCAGGCACCTCCGCTCCCGTATGCCCGCAGCAGCAGTGGAATCAGACTCACAGATGCCCGAAGGGCCTCCCGATGTTCGGCTGCAAGGCTCGTGTGGGTCGGTGCGTTGCAGAGCTGGCAGGCGCCCCGCAGGGCGCGCAACGGGCGTCTGTAGCACCGGTTGCGCGTTGCGCTTGGTTCGGCTGCACACGCCGCGGCCCCGAGTGTCCACCCGGGGCCGCGCGGAGCGGCATCGCTCGGGGCCTGTCCCCAGCAAGCCCGTCATCCCCGGCCTCGCCCACCCCCAAGTTGGGAGGGCCGGTCCATGGCTCGTGCCCTGGACCTGGAGCGGGCAAAACGCCGCGCCGGACAAGTACGTAGAAGTAACCGCCCTTTCATTCATGAAGCGTGGAACGGGTCACCGTGACGGCGTTGTCCGTCGTCGATCGTCGACCTCGGATCGCCTCGTGACGGCCTGACCCACGTGTGCGACCTTGAGGCATGCGCCTGCTCGCAGTGACCGGGCTGGCTCCCTGCTCGCCCGCGCCGTAGCGTGCCGGAATTCACGAAACGCCAACGAGACGGGGACGCGGCGCATGGACTTCCAGCAGGTGGTGCAGAAGCGACGGATGGTCCGGGCGTTTCGGGAGGAGCCGCTGGCCCGCGAGGTGGTCGAGCGCATCCTGGCCAACGGCAACCGGGCACCCTCGGCCGGCTTTACCCAGGGCTATGGGTTCCTGGTTCTGGAGGAAGCTGTCGACCGGGCCCGTTTCTGGGAGACGGTCACCACTGCCGACCACCAGCCGGCGGTCGAGGAGGTGGCCGCTCCGCTGCTCGTGATCCCGCTGGCCTGCAAGATTGCTTACTTGGACCGCTATGCCGAGCCGGACAAGGGTTGGACCGATCGAGACGAGGCCTACTGGCCAATTCCCTACTGGTACATCGACACCGCCTTTGCTGCCCTGCTGATGCTGTTGACTGCGGTCGATGAGGGTTTGGGAGGGCTGTTTTTCGGCCTTCCGCCGGAGGCGACTCCCGTCCTTCGGACGGTCTTCGGCGTTCCCGATGACCATGAGCCGATCGGCGTGATCGCCATCGGCCAGCCGGCGCCGGGCGGGTCGACCGGGTCGGCCTGGCGGGGACGGCGACCGCTGGATCAGGTGGTCCACCGGGGTCACTGGTGAGCCACGAAGCGACCCAAGCATGACCTCCATCGGGCCGCCGAGCAGGTCCGTGATCGAGTCGCAGGCATAGCCGCCGTCGGCTCCTCCAGGTTCTCGAGGGCGGCCGTGGCGGCGGCGTGGGCCTGGTCGGCGGCGCCGGTGGCCTCCTTGGCGACCGCACGCCGCTCGGTCGCGGCGGTCGCGGCCGGATCCCTTCCAGCGCCCGCGCCGCCGCCTGCCGGGCCCGGTCCCGCTCATCAGCCGCCCGGCCGAACCCGGCCCCAGCCGGGAGCGGTCCCCTCCATCCTTGCTCGGTACGACGTCGCGCTCGAGGTCGAACGCTATCGTCTATTCGGGCGGAGGTGTCGATCTCGTCGGTTCCCGTTTGTCTCATGGGTGACCATCCCGAGGAGGAGGGAGCGACGAAGTACATGCTGCTGATCCATCAAGGCGACACGCCGACGCCGCGGTCGCCGAAGGCGGGGGCGAAGCTCTCCGAGGCCGAACAGAAGGCGCGCTAAAAGGGGGCCCCCAGGTCCACCTTGCCGTTTCGTTTCGTCATCGAGGTTGAGGTGTTCAACGCAACGTCCAAGAAGGGAGACAACCATGCCTCTGGAAGTGACCGCGATCATGATCGGTGTGGAGGACCTGGCCCGCTCGAAGCAGTTCTATGGGGAAGGCTTGGGCTGCACGATCGACAAGGACTATCGCAACTTCGTGTCGTTCGACCTGGGTGAGGGATCGTCGTCGCTGGCCCTCTACGAGTGGGAGGCAGCGGCCCAAGACGCCGGCGTCTCCTCTGAGGGTTCCGGCTTCCGGGGCGTGTCGTTCCATTTCATCGTCCCGTCGAGCGAGGCTGTGGACGAGGTCATGGGCAACGCCGTGGCTGCCGGTGGCGGCGTCGTGAAGGAAGCGGCGGCCTCCCAGTGGGGCGGGTACTTCGGGTACTTCAGCGACCCGGACGGCTACCTCTGGAAGGTCGCATCCCCCTCCTAACGCCAGGCCGCCGAGCAGCTGGTTCATGGGCGCAACGCCGGGCACGCTCCAGCTCCCTGACATCGACTTGGCAGCGTGCCGGCAACGCGCTGGATCCAGGTGGGCGGCCGCCCGGGCAGGCATCGCCACGGCAGCCGGCCCGCTGCTGGCGTCGAGTGACGGGCGGCTCAGGCGGCGGGCGGAAGCGAAGGCGGGCCCGATCGTCAGGTGGATGCTGCTGGGCAGGTCCGGGCCATCACGTCCGGTGGTTGATCGCACGGATCACCATCGCGGCATGCCCGACCACCGTTGAGGTCATGCAGCTACGCTCCATGGCGCCATCAGCGGCGCAGTATCACCCATAGGTGCCGATGCCCACGCGGTCGTAGCTCGACGCGGATCCCCGGTCTGGACGCGGCCTGGAGTAGCCGGTGCCTCGGGACACGGGTGCCGCGCCAGGCAGCCGACCACACCCGGCGACCCTGGGCGGCGTGAACAAGGTGACCGGCGAGGTCGACCGCCCACGGCAGCGGACCCGGATGGCGCACCTGCAGCGCACCAAGCCCACCTGGTCTCAGCACGCGGCCGGCCTCGTCTAAGTAGCCAAGGACCGCCGCACCAGTTGGGACGTGCTGCAGGGTGATGTAGGAGAAGACGTCGTCGACTGAACGGTCGGGAATCCCGGCAAGGTCGGCACCGGAGCCGAGCGCCCACTCCACGTTGCCGACGCCGGCCAGGTTGCCGCGGCCGAGCGTTAGCATCTCGTCAGACACGTCGAGGGCGATCACCCGTCCGTACAACTCGGCGAAGCGGTGAGTCATGCGACCGGCCCCGGCGCCGATCTCCAGCAAGGTCTTGTCCTTGGACGGCTGGAGTCCGCAGAAGGCGATGAGCTCGTCGGTGTCCCGGCGGCCGCGCTCGAAGAAGGGGTCGGAGGCCGTGGCGATGTACCAGCTGGCGTCTTCATGTGCGGCGCGGTTCCACCAGACTCTGGAGTCGGCCACCGGATCCCTCACGCCATTCTCGACGAGCGTCATTTGCGCGCGGACTCTACGAGAGTCCGCCTAAGGGGACAAGCTGGCGAACCCAGGGGGTGCGCGGAGGTCCGGTTCCGTACTGCGTTATCCCGTTGACCTGGGCCGATGTGGTGGGCAGGGACGGGATCGAACCGCCGACCTTGCGGTTTTCAGCCGCACGCTCTACCGACTGAGCTACCTGCCCGGGGGAGCCGGGGGCGGGTTGCCTCCGGTCCGGAGCGGTCCCGACGGGATTTGAACCCGCGACCTCCGCCTTGACAGGGCGGCGAGCACAGCCAAGCTGCTCCACGGGACCACGCATGGTGGCCATCCTGTGCCCCCAGCGGAGTTCGAATCCGCGTCGCCACCTTGAAAGGGTGGTGTCCTAGGCCACTAGACGATGGGGGCCCGGCTCGGTTGCGGGGTGGGCCGCGTCGGCCTCGAACCGACGACACCCCGGTTAAAAGCCGGGTGCTCTACCAACTGAGCTAGCGGCCCACGACAGAGCGCGCCGATGGTGCCATCGTCGTCGGCGCCCTGTCAAAGGATACCTAGTCGGCTAGCCCCAGCCGGGAGTGGTCTGCTCGAAGTTCACCGTCACCCAGATGGTCCGTCCGCTGATCCAGGTTCCGACCCCGAACAGGTTGGCCCGGCGGTAGAGGATGTTGGCCCGGTGCTGCGGGGAGTCCATGAACGCGTCCTGGAGCCGGCGCACCGACGGCCCGATGCCGTCGGACCCCATGGTGCCGCAGCCGACGTTCTGGCCGAGCCAGACCCAGTGGTCGCTGGCACTGGAGATGTCGTTGTGCCAGAGCGCTCGGCTGTCGCAGCGGCCGCCGTAGCGCTGAGCGGCCTTGCGGGCCATCGCCACCGAGTGCGACCGGGACAGCTTGGCCAGGGTGGCCGAGGTGGTCAGCGAGCGCAGGCCGTTGGCGCGCCGATCGGCGTTGGTGACGCGGACGAACTCGGCGTCGGTGCGGGGTCCCGCGCCGGCCGGGACCGGCAGCGCGAGCATGCCTACGACCAACAGCAGCAACGTGAGCAGGCGGCGGACCGACATGGGCGCCCTCCTGGGGAGCGGACCTGGGACCGGATGTACGGGTCTTCGGCCGCTCCGGGGGGGGCCTTGAGCAATTGGCTAGGGCCCGGCTTCGCGCTCCGCCCTGGCCTGGTCCGCCGGCAGCAGCTTGTAGCCGACGCCACGGACGGTGGCGATCATCGACTCGTGCTCGGGGCCGAGCTTGGCCCGCAGGCGGCGGACGTGCACGTCCACGGTGCGGGTGCCGCCGAAGAAGTCGTAGCCCCAGACCTCCTGGAGCAGCTGGGCCCGGGTCGACACCCGACCCGGTCTGGCGGCGAGAAACCGCAGCAGCTCGAACTCCTTGTAGGTGAGGTCGAGCGGCCGGCTCCTGAGCCGGACCTGGTAGGAGACGGGGTCCACGACCAGGTCGCCAACCCGGATGGCGGCGTCGGGGTCGGCGACCTCCGGGCGCTGGACCAGCAGCCGGAGCCGGGCCTCGACCTCGCCCGGCCCGGCGCCGGGGAGCACGAAGTCGGAGGCGCCCCAGTCGCGCTGCAGCCCGGCCAGGCCGGCCTCCGGCATCACCACCAGGATGGCCAGGTGCTCGGAGCCGCCCCGCAGGGTCCGGCAGAGCGCCTGGGCGCGGGACAGGTCGCGGGTGGCGTCGATCACCACCAGCTCCTTGGCCGCGGCAGCCAGCAGGCTGGCTGCGTCGAGGGGCATCGTGGCAACCGGATGGGCCAGGTACTCCAGGGCGGGCAGGACCTCTTTCGCCCCCCCGGCCCGACCTGTCAGGCAGGCGAGCTCGGCCACCCGATCTCCTCCGTGGAATTGCCGCCGCGGCGAACAGCCGCGCAACCTACCATAGCGGTATGGTCAGGATCCGACTGTTCGCCGCCCTGCGCGAGGCGGCCGGCGTGCCGGAGGCGGAGGCCCAGCCGGGCCCCCTCCAGGCGATCCTCGACGAGCTCGGCGAGCGCTTCGGCCACCGCTTCGTCGCCGTCCTCGGCTACTCGAGCGTGCTGGTGGACGGCGAGCGCTGGCGCGACCCGGCCGCCCCGGTCCCCGACGGCGCCGAGCTGGCCCTGCTGCCGCCGTTCTCCGGGGGTTGACCGCGCCTCCGATGGATCGATGCGGCTGGCTCGTGACAATCTAGGCGGTGCCATGCGCAAGCTGCTGATCGCCGCCGTCGTCCTGCTGATCCTTGGCGCCGCCGCCGACTTCGCCGCCGCCCGCGTCTTCGAGGACCGGGTCACCGACGTGCTGCAGCGCGAGTACGAGCTCGGCCGGCGGCCGGTGGTGCAGGTCCGCGACTTCCCGTTCCTGCCCCACCTGGCCACCGGGCGGTTCTCGACCATCGACGTCGCCGCCACCGACGCGAAGACCGAAGGGATCAACGCCGCCAGGGTCCAGCTCCACCTCCGCGGCGTCCGGGTGCCGCGGGACGTCCTGTTCGGCGAGCCGGGCCGGATCACCGTCGACCGGGCGGACGGCCAGGTCGAGCTGACCGAGGCCGAGGTCAACCGGCTGCTGGCCGACCGCCTGCAGGGCGGGGCGCTGGCCATCGGTGAGGACGGGGTGCGGGTGCGCGTCCAGGTCGAGTTGCTCGGCCGGTCGCTGGACGCGGTGGTCACCGGCAAGCTGGGGGCCCGTGACGGCGCGGTCACGTTCACGCCCAACGACGTGCGCCTTGGCGGGGGCATCGACCCGGCCCTCGGGCCCCAGATTGCCTCGCGGTTCACCTTCGAGGTGCCGTTGCCGGAGCTGCCGGCCGGCCTGCAACTGGAGCGGGTCGACACCCGGCCGGGGACCGTGGTGCTCAGCGGCCGGGCGGCGGCCGTGGGCGTATCCGCCTGATACGCTGCACCCATGACCCTGGAGTTCTGGTACACGGCCTTGCTGGTCGCCATGCTGGGCGCCGCGGGCGTGTTCGCCATCTACGTCGTCTACCGCCTGCTCAAGGACTGACGGCGGGCCCTGGCTGGATCCGGGCAAGAAAAGGCCCAGGGGGTTGTGCTCTCCGCTCTTGCAAGCGGCGCCATCTCGGTCGGACCAGGCCGAGGCCCCCTGGGTTCGGTGATCTGTTTGGATTCCGGGGGTGATCCACTCCCCGCGATCGAGGTCTGATCGCCCTACCGGGCAGTCACCTCACGGGTCCGTACCGGTTCTGACAGCTGGACCACCTCCCTTCTCGCGTGATTCCAGTTAGCCACACCGCCGTCCGGACCGCAAACATGTTTGGCTACCATGGGGCCATGCACGCATTGACCAGCCCACTCGACGCGCTCGCGGCGGCAAGGGAGCGCGTGGTCGCGGTCGACCGGCCCGACCTGGCGACGGTCGCCTTGACCGGAGCCGACGTGCTCCGCTACCTGCACGCCGTCTGCACCCAGCACACCGCCGACCTGCGTCCCGGCGACGCCGCCCAGGCGCTGCTGCTGTCGCCCAAGGGCAGGATCGAGCTCGCCTTCCGGCTGGCCGTGCTCGATGGCGGCGTGCTGCTGGACGCCGATGCCGAGACCGCCCAGGCGCTGGCCGCGCGGCTGGCCCGCTTCGTGTTCCGCTACGACGTGGCGGTCGCCCAGCCGGTCGCGGGAGCGGCGACCCTGCTCGGCCCGGCCGCCGACGCCGCCCTGACGGCCGCCGGGCTCCCGGCCCCGGCGGCGGGCCGGGTGGCGATCGTCGGGCCGGAGCTGGTGGTCCACCGCACGCCGGTCGGGGTCGACCTGGTCGGCCCGGGCGCCACCGCGGCGGCCGCGCGCCTGGAGCGGGCCGGGGTCGGGCGTGCCACGGCCGGGCTGTGGGAGCTGGTCAGGGTCGAGCACGGTCTGCCGCGGGCCGGCCGCGAGCTGACCGACGACGTGCTGGCCGAGGAGGCAGGGCTGCTGGGCTCCCACGTCCACCTGGACAAGGGCTGCTACCCGGGCCAGGAGACGGTGGCCAGGGTGCACAACCTCGGGCAGGTCCAGCGCCGCCTGGCCGGCCTCCGCTTCAAGCCGGCCGGCGGCCGGGACCCCGATGACCTGCCGGTTGGCGTCCAGGGTGGGGACGACCTGCCAGCCCCCCGGACCGACCTGGTCACCGACGACGGCCGCCGCGCCGGCCAGCTCCGCAGCGTCGTCCGCCATCCCGAGCTCGGCCCGATCGGCCTGGCCTACGTCCGCCGGGTGGTCGAGCCGGGGCGCCTGGTGATCGCCGATGGCCGGCTCGCGACGGTCGTCGAGTTGCCGTTCGGCTGAATGGCCTACAATCTGTCCCGCTCCGTGGGCCGGTGGCGATCAGGGGGGATGGATGAGCGTGGAGGTAGTTCCCGGCGGCCAGCGCCGCATCGACCGGGTCCTCGACCCGCGCTTCACCGATGGCGTCGACCAGCTCGGCCTGCCAGAGCTGCGCGCCCGCCGCGAGGAGGCCGAGGCCGAGGAGGCCGACGTCTCCTACCTGCGGCGGCTGCTCCAGGGCCGGCTGGACATCCTCAGGGCCGAGCTGGTCCGTCGTTCGACCGGCGGCGACGTCGGCGGCCTGCTGGCCGGCCTGCCCGCCATCCTGACCGACGACGCGCCGGGCACCTTCAGCGCCGTCCCGCGCGTCCAGGTGCCCTCCCGGGCCGGCGAGCACCGGCGCCGGGTCGAGCGGCTGGTCTCGGACGAGACCATCGCCCGCCTGCCCGAGCTGGACGTCGAGGAGCTGACCAGGGCGGTCGAGGTGCTGGCGCGCGAGGAGGAACACGTCTCCGGCCACCGGCGGACGGTCCAGCGGGTGGTCGACCTGCTTCGTGGCGAGCTGGCCCGGCGCTACCGGGACGGCACCGCGCAAGTGTCGCAACTCCTCGAGTGATCTCCTCGATCCCCTCGAAGGACTCAAGTCTTGCCGGCTCCGGTCCGATGGGTACAGAACCGGTCCGACTGCGCCTCCCTGCCCAGCGTGGGCGACGGAAGGTGGCCCCGATGGAGCTGAACCGCGTGCTGGTGGTCGACGACGACCCAGCCATCAGGCGGGTGGTCTGCGCCCTGCTCGACCTTGACGAGTATGGCCTGCTCGAGGCGGCCGACGGCCAGGCCGCCCTGGAGGTGGTCAGGGTCGAACGGCCGGATCTGGTGATCCTCGACCTCACCATGCCGAGGCTGGACGGGCTTCGCGCCTGCCAGGCGCTGCGCTCCGACCCGGAGCTGTCCGGGACCCGGGTGCTGGTGCTGACCGGCCGCGACCAGCCGGACGACCGGGCGGCCGCCCGCGACGCCGGGGCCGACGCCTACCTGGTCAAGCCGTTCTCCTCCCTGGCCCTGCTGGACGCCGTCAAACAGCTGATGGACGGCTGAGCCGTGGACCCGGGCAGCAGCCATCTGCAGCAGCTGGAGGCCGCCGAGCGGCAGCTGCTGGTGTTCGCGCACGAGATCAACCACCTCTACCAGGCCGAGCGGGCGCGGGCGCTCGAGCTGGAGCGGGCGCTGGGCCGCCTGCGCGAGTCCTACCTCGACATGATCAAGACCCTCGCATTCGTGGTCGAGGCCAAGGACCCGAGCACCAGGGCCCACCTCCAGCGGACCCACGACTACGCGGTCGCCCTGGCCGAGGCCGTCGACCCCGAGCTGGCCGCCGACGAGCAGCTGCGCTACGGGTTCCTGCTCCACGACGTGGGCAAGGTCGGCATCCCCGAGGCGGTGCTCAACAAGCCGGGCCCGCTGGACGACGGCGAGTGGGAGGTCATGCGCGCCCACCCGATGCTCGGAGTCCAGATGGTTGCCGGCATCAAGTCGCTCGGCAGCGCCGTCGAGGTGATCCGCTGCCACCACGAGCGCTGGGACGGCAAGGGCTACCCTGCCGGGCTGGCCGGCGAGGCGATCCCGGCGGGGGCACGGGTGTTCGCCGTCGCCGACGCCTTCGACGCGATGACCTCCGACCGCCCCTACCGCCAGGCCATGCCCTTCGACCGGGCCTGCCAGGAGATCGCCGAGGGGGCCGGCTCCCAGTTCGACCCATCCGTGGTCGACGCCTTCACCGCCATCGTCCCGGGCCTCCCCGACCTGCACGCGTCCCTGCACGAGGCGGGGGCCAGGGAGGGCAGGCCCAGCCTGCCGGCGGAGCGCGCTCCGGGGCTCTCGGTGGTGCCGGCACGGGTCCCGGCCGAGCGGTCCTGATAGCCTCGGGGGCTCCATCCTCGAGCCCAGGGAGGCGGCCGATGGAGGTCAGGGCCGAGATCCTCGCCGAGGTCGAGCGGTCCGGGTTCGTCGAGAGCCGGCACCTGGGCGTGGTCGCGGTCGCCGACGCCGACGGCGAGCTGCTGGCCTCCGCCGGCGACCCGGACCTGGTCATCTACGCTCGTTCCTGCTCCAAGCCCTTCCAGGCGATGGCCGTGCGCGACCTCGGGGTCGAGGCCGAGCTGGGCCTCGGCCAGCTCGCCCTTGCCGGTGCCTGCGGCTCCCACAACGGCGAGCCCGACCACGTGGCCTCGGTCCGCAAGGTGCTGGAGGCGGCCGGCCTCGACGAGACGGCGCTGCGCTGCCCGCCGGCGATGCCCACCGACCGCAAGGCCCGCTCGTTGGCCGACGGCCCGGCCGCGGTGTACCACAACTGCTCCGGCAAGCACGCCTACATGCTCGCCGGCTCGGTGGTCAGGGACTGGGCCCCCGAGCGCTACACCGAGCCCGACCACCCGCTGCAGGCGGTGGTGACCGACACCCTCAGCGAGTTCGTCGGGATCCCGGTCGAGCACGTCGGCGTCGACGGCTGCGGGGTCCCCGTCCACGCCGTCCCCCTCCGCGGCCTGGCCACCGCCTACGCCCGCCTCGGCACGCGCGCCGCCGCGGGCGAGGAGCGACCCGCGGCGGTGGTCGAGGCGGCCCGCCGCCACCCGTTCATGCTCGCCGGCACCGGCCAGCTCGACACCCTCCTGCTGGAGGCGACCGGCGGCCGGGTGCTCGCCAAGGTCGGCGCCGAGGCCGCCTACGCCGCGGTCGACCTGTCCACCGGCACCGGCCTCGCCCTCAAGGTCCTCGACGGCGCTCCGCGGGCGAGAGCGGCGGCGCTGCTGGCCGCCCTGCGCGCCCTCGGCTGGCTCGACGGCCAGCAATGGGAGGCCCTGCTCCCGGCGGCGACGGTCGAGATCCACGGCGGCGGCCAGACGGTCGGCAAGGTCCGCCCGGCCAAGCTCGACCTCCCGGCGCCGGACTGACCCGCCGACGGTCGCGCTGCCGCCGGCCAGACGGTCGTGGGCGGCGTTGCTTGCAAAAGTTAATCGTCCGGACTACTCTAGATAGCGTCAGGAGGAGGAAGCGGTGCCAGCGGGGATTGACCAGCTTGGCGACGTCGGTCGCTACATCCGCGAGCAGCGGCGCCAGGCCGAGCTGTCGCTGCGCAAGCTGGCCAGTCAGGCCGGGGTGTCGAACCCCTACCTGTCGCAGATCGAGCGGGGGCTGCGCCAGCCGTCGGCAAGGATCCTCAAGGACATCGCCAAGGCCCTGCGGATCAGCGCCGAGACGCTGTACCTGCGGGCCGGGATCCTCGACGACGACGCCGAGGCCGCCGACTTGGAGGTCGCCATCCTCCGGGATCCCCACCTGACCGAGCGGCGCAAGCAGGTCCTGATCGACGTCTACCGCTCGTTCCGGGCCGAGGCCGCGGCGCAACCCCGGGCCGAGGAAGCAACCACGAGGAAGGAGCAACCCTAGATGCCAACGCCCAGCACCAAGGACGCCAAGCAGGCGCTGTACGCCGTCGCCGGCGTCGCGGATCTGGCCGTCTCGACCATCCGGCACCTGCCGCGGGAGGCGGGCCGGATCCGGGCCCGCATTCCCGGCGAGGCCGCCAGGACCTACGAGCAGCTGGTCCGCCGGGGCGAGACCCTGGTCACCGGCGTCCGCCGGTCGCCGACCACCCGTCAGGCCACCGAGGCCACCCGCGACGCCGTCTCCCGGACCAAGGCGGCCAACACCCGGGTCCGCCGCAGCACCAAGACCACCCGTTCGTCGGTGAAGTCGGCCGGCACCACCGCACGCCGCGCCGCCGCGTCCGACACCAAGGCAGTCAAGGCGGCGGCCGCCAAGGTCGGCGAGAAGTAACCGGCAAACGTCGGTAGCATGGAAGCACCCGCGGGGTTTTCCCGCGGGTGCTTCGCGTCTCACGGTGGCGGAGCGGGAGCGGCCCAGGGAGCCCCCGGTTGGAGACCTTCGAGCGGCCGGTTCGCCGGGTCGCGGTCCTTTCGGTGCACTCGTCGCCGCTCGCCCCTCCAGGGGTCGGGGACTCCGGGGGCATGAACGTCACCGTCCGCGCCCTTGCCGGTGAGCTGGCCAAGGTCGGGATCGAGTCCGACCTGTACACCAGGGCCACCTCCCCCGATGACCCGCCGGTGGTCGCGGTCGGGCCGGGTGTCAGGGTGCTGCACCTGCCCGCGGGGCCGCTGGAGCCGATCCCCAAGCAGCACCTTCCCCGCTACCTGTGCGCGTTCCTGTGCTCGCTGCTGCGGGCCGGTCAGCGGTACGGCCCCTACGACATCCTGCACAGCCACTACTGGGTGTCGGGCTGGGTGGCCAGGCTGGTCCGGGAGCGCTGGGACATCCCGGTGGCGCACTCGTTCCACACCCTCGGCCGGGTCAAGAACCTCAGCCTGGCCGACGGCGACGAGCCCGAGCCGCCGACCCGGCTGGCCGGCGAGGAGCGGGTGGTGGCCGCCGCCGACTGCCTGCTCGCCCCGTCCCCGGCCGAGGCCCGGCAGCTGGTCGAGCTGTACGGCGCCTCCCCGGCCAAGGTCCGCATCGTCCCCCACGGCGTCGACCAGACCCGCTTCCACCAGGGCGACCGTGAGGCGGCCCGGGCCGCCCTCGGGATCGCCCGCCGCCACGTGCTCGCCTTCGTCGGGCGGCTGCAGCCGCTCAAGGCGCCGGACGTCGCCGTCCTCACCCTTGCCGCCCTGCGCGCGCAGCGGCCCGACCTCGACGTCGAGCTGCTGGTCGTCGGGGGGGCCTCCGGCAACGGCGACGGCGAACCGGCCCGGCTGGTCCGGCTGGCCGCCGAGGCCGGGGTCGCCGACCGGATCCGCTTCCTCGCCCCGCGGCCCCACGACCGCCTCGCCACCATCGACCGGGCGGCCGACCTGGTGCTGATGCCATCCTGGTCGGAGTCGTTCGGGCTGGTCGCCCTCGAGGCCCAGGCCTGCGGGACCCCGGTGGTGGCGGCCGGGGTCGGGGGCCTGCTGCACGCGGTCGGCGACGGCACCACCGGGATCCTGCTGGCCAACCACCAGCCGGCGGCATGGGCCGATTCGGTCGCCCGGCTGCTGTCCAGCCCCCGCCGCCTGGCCGCCATGAGCACCGCCGCCGCCCGCTTCGCCGGCGCCCACGGCTGGGACCAGAGCGCCGCCCGTCTTCTCGAGATCTACGGGGACCTGGTTCGGGTCCGCGAGGTTGTTCTGGAGCAGACCAGCTAAGACGCGGCCGCAGCTTGACCTCCCGTGGTCCCCGAACCATGTGGGGAAGCTCCGGCTCCACCCCACCGCCACGCTGGCGCGCCGGTGCCACGGCCAGGGTGATCGCCTTCCACACCCTGGACACGCGCGGTCGCTGAGGCCGGCGACCGCTGGTCGTTCCGAGCCGCGGAACGCGATGCGATGAACGCTTCGATCCCGTCGAGGACCCGCGGCAGCCCGAAGGTGCCCGGCCTGCGCCGTCACCGCGCTCTGGGCCGCGCCCACCTAGCCCGGGCGGGTGCGGCGGTTGCGACGGCGCGACTCCGGGGTGCGGGGTTCCCAGCGGAACTTGCGGACGGCGACCAGGAGGCCGGCGGCGCCCCAGAGGGCGACGACGGCGAGATGGCCCCAGCGGAACCCGGCGCCGGAGACGAAGGGGTTGAAGGTCGCCTCCAAGGCGAGGGCGAAATGTTTCACGGGGAACACGGAGCCGATCACCCGGAGCCAGGTGGGTGCGTTGTCGAGGGGGAAGAACAGGTCGGAGACGAAGGCAACGGGCAGCACGGTGAAGTTGGCGACCGCCGGGGCGGCCTCGCCGTTGGGGATCAGGGCGGCAACGGCCATGCCGAGGGCGCAGAAGCAGCCCGCGCCCAGCAGCAGGGTCACGACCGCCGCCGGCAGCATCCGCCAGATGAGCTCGACGTCGAACAGGACGACCCCGACCCCGACCATGATCACGGCGCTGACCACCGAGAACCAGACCGAGGACAGGATCCGGGCGGCCACGTACACCGACGCCGGCAATGGCGTGCCCCTGACCCGCTTGAGGATGCCCATGTCGCGATTCATCGCCACCCCGGTGGCCAGGCCGGTGTAGCAGGTGGAGACGACCGCGAACGCCAGCAGCCCCGGGGTGAGGAACTGGGCGTAGGGGATGCCGCCCCGCCCGGCGAGGCGCTGACCGGAGTTCAGCGAGCCGAGCAGGAGCAGGAACATGACCGGGAAGGCGAGCGAGAAGAAGGCCGAGAACGGGTTGCGCAGGAACAGCTTGTTCTGATGGCGAATCTGTCGCAGGAGCAGCGACCCGGTCGCCGGGCGGCCGGTGCGCGCCTGCACGCTCACCGGTCGCCGCCGGTCAGGCGCAGGTAGACGTCCTCCAGGGACGGGCGGGTGACGGCCAGGGCCTCCAGCTCGTCGCCCCTGGAGAGAGCCCAGCCGGTCAGGGCGTGGAGGGCGCCGGTCGGGGACCCGGTGCGCAGGACCACCCGGCCATCCTCGAGCCGCGGCCTGGCCGGCCCGAGCGCCGGCAGGTCGTCGAGGCCGGCGCCGTCAGGGAGCCGGAAGCTGATCTCGGCCTCGGCGACGTCGCGGCCGCCCAGCGAGGCCGGGCTGCCCTCGGCCACGATCCGCCCGGCGGCCATGATGGCGACCCGGTCGGCCAGGTTCTGGGCCTCGTCCATGTAGTGGGTGGTGAGCAGGATGGTCTTGCCCAGCGCACGCAGGCTGTCGACCAGCTCCCAGGCGTGCCGCCTGGCCGACGGGTCGAAGCCGGTGGTGGGCTCGTCGAGGAAGATCAGGTCGGGGTCGCCGACGATGCCGAGGGCGAGGTCGAGCCGGCGCTGCTGGCCACCGGAGAGGGTCCGGGAGCGGGCGTCGCGCTTGGAGGCCAGCCCGACCAGATCGATCACCTCGGCCGGGCTCCGGGGATGCGGGTAGTAGCTGCCGAACAGGCCGACCAGCTCGGCGACGGTCAGCTCGCGGTCGATGCCGGCCGACTGCAGCACGATGCCGATGCGCTCCCGGAGGTCGCGCCCGCCCTGCTCCGGGTCGAAGCCGAGCACCTCGACCGAGCCGCCGGAGCGACTGCGGTAGCCCTCGAGGACCTCCAGCGTGGTCGTCTTGCCGGCACCGTTCGGTCCCAGCAGGGCGAAGCACTCGCCCTCGGCCACCTCGAAGCTGACGCCGGCCACCGCCTCGACCGCCCCGTACGCCTTGCGAAGGTCCTTGACCTGGATCGCCGCCACGAGCCTCCCTTGGTCAATGCAAGAACCCCACTCCCCCCAAAACGGGCTCCCAAGGCCAGCCTCGATCCAGGTGGGAAGCTCCGGCTCCCCGCAACCGCCACGCAAGCGCGCCTGTGCCTTGGTCCGTCTCAACTGTAGTCTCGGGGGTGTGAACAGACGACCCGAGCCGGAAGAGTCGCGGGCGGCCGCGGTGGCGGCGGTGGAAGCGTTCGTCGCCGATGCCGGCGTGGCCGCCGAGGAGCTGGGCGACGGGCGCTGGTTCCTGCGCCTGGCCGGCGAGCGCAAGCTCGGGATCGGCGTCCACCTGGCCATCGGCGACCGTACCCTGCGGGTGGAGTCGTTCTTCATGCGAGCCCCCGAGGAACAGCAGGAGCGGCTCTACCGGGACCTGCTGCTGCGCCAGGCGACCAGCTACGTGCTCCGGTTCACCCTCGACGAGGCCGGCGACCTGTTCCTGGTCGGCCAGGTCCCGCTGCGGGCGGTCACCCCGGAGGAGGTCGATCGGGTGGTCGGCTCGGTCCTCGATCTCGCCGATGCCGCCTATTTGCCCGCGGTGGAGATTGGGTTCGCATCGAGCATTGCAGCCGAAAAAGCGTGGCGGGCGCGCCTGGCCGAGGGTTCGGCGCGTTCACCAGAAATTCCATCGAAGTAATTTTACCCGTCTCTACCTGGACATACGCGTCTGACCAGGGGAAACGCCCCCTTGACGGGCCTGGTGCCGCCTTCTAGATTGCGCTTCGCCCCGAGGGGCCGACGCGGTTGGACTGGGAAATCCGGATAGGAGTTCCTGCTAGAAGGGCTGACGGGCCCGGACGGCGCGTCGCGGACGGCGGGTACGCGCATCCTGCTGCATCGCGGCGAGGTCCAAGCGGCCTCAGGGTCGTAGGACGGGACTCTCTCGAGTCGTGCTCGGGAAGGCCACGGGAGTTCCTCGGGGCGCCGATGACCCCCAGGGGCCCAATCGGCCGGGAGCAGGCGGGCTTGCCCGCCGGTCAACCGGACGGGGTTCCTGGGGGTCGTCACTCTTTTCGCCCCAGCCGCCTGCGGCCCGTAGACTCGCACCAAGTGTCCGCTGCAGCCCACGGAGGCGCCCATGTCGCTCACCACCGATTCCGTTGTGACCGAGATGGCCAGGCCGGAGGGCAAGAAGGCGCTCCTGTTGGTGATGGACGGTCTCGGCGGCTACCGGACCGCCGAGCGGGGCTCGGAGCTGACCGAGGCCGCCACCCCCAACCTCGACCGGCTGGCCGGCGAGGGTTCCCTCGGCCTGCATGACCCGGTCACCCGGGGCATCACCCCCGGGTCCGGCGCCGGCCACCTGGGCCTGTTCGGCTACGACCCGCTGGCCTACGAGATCGGCCGGGGCGCCCTCTCGGCGGCCGGCATCGGCTTCGAGCTCCAGCCCGGCGACGTGGCCGCCCGGATCAACTTCTGCACCCTCGCCCCAGACGGGAACGTCGCCGACCGCCGGGCCGGACGGCTCCCCACCGAGGAGGCGGCCGGCATCTGCGCGCTGCTGATGCGCGAGGTCCGCCTGGAAGGGGTCGAGTTCTTCCTCCAGCCCGAGCGGGAGCACCGCGGCCTGCTGGTGCTGCGCGGGCAGGGCCTGGACCGGGACCTGACCGACACCGACCCGCAGCGCGAGGGCGTGCCGCCGCTGGAACCGCAGGCCCGCTCGCCCGAGGCCACCCGGACCGCCGAGCTGGTCAAGCGCCTGCTCGACCAGGCCCGCTCCCTGCTCGCCGACCGCGAGCGCGGCAACTTCCTGCTCCTGCGCGGCTTCGACAGCGTCAAGGAGCTGCCGAGCTTCCCGGACCGCTACCAGGTCAGGGCGCTGGCCATCGCCGCCTACCCGATGTACGTCGGCATCTCGCGGCTGCTCGGCTTCCAGACCCACCAGGTCGACGGGGCCGCCCCCGAGGAGGTCGACGCCCTGGCCGAGCTGCTGCCAGCCCACGATTTCGTGTTCATGCACATCAAGAAGACCGACTCGGCCGGTGAGGACGGCGACTTCGAGCGCAAGGTCGCCGCCATCGAGGAGGTCGACTCGCTCGTCCCGCGGATGCTGGACGCCGGGGTCGACGTCCTGGCCGTCACCGGCGACCACTCCACCCCGGCCCAGATGGCCGCCCACTCCTGGCACCCGGTCCCTGTGCTGCTGTGGGGCGGCACCGCCGCCGCCGACGGCCTGCCCGGCTTCGACGAGGTCAACTGCCGCCAGGGGTCGCTCGGCCGCTTCGAGGCCAAGCATCTCCTGCCCCAGCTGCTCGCCGCCGCCGGACGCCTGGCCAAGTACGGCGCCTGACCTCATCGGCTCAAGAGGGTGAGACCAGTGGCGGGCCGCGCAGTTGGGGGGGTTCGGGGGGGAGGACTCCCCCCCCGAATGAACCGGGCCGGCGGGTGATGCAGCCGGGCCATGAAGCGAGAGAGAGGACCTCAACCGGTGAAGGGCGTCATCCTTGCAGGGGGCACAGGATCTCGGCTGCATCCGCTGACCCGCATCACCAACAAGCACCTGCTGCCGATCTACGACCGGCCGATGGTCACCTATGCCATCGAGACGCTGGTCTCGGCCGGCATCACCGAGCTCATGCTGGTCACCGGCGGCACCCACGCCGGCGAGTTCCTGCGCCTGCTCGGCAACGGCCACGAATACGGCATCGACCGGCTGCTCTACGCCTACCAGGAACGGCCGGGCGGCATCGCCGAGGCCCTCGGACTGACCGAGCGCTTCGTCGACGGCGACAGGGTCGTGGTGATGCTGGCCGACAACGTGGTCGAGCGCAGCCTGCGGCCGGCCGTGGCCAACTTCCTGGCCCAGGAGTCGGGCGCCCGCATCGTCCTGGCCCGCATCGACGACCCGGCCCACCTGCGCCACCTGGGCGTGCCGGAGCTGGACACCGACGGCCGGGTCGTCCGCATCCACGAGAAGCCCGACGACCCACCGAGCAGCTACGTGGTCACCGGCATCTACTTCTACGACGAGCACGTCTTCGACGTGATCCCGACCCTGCAACCGTCGGGCCGGGGCGAGCTCGAGATCACCGACGTGAACAACTCGTACGTCGAGCGCCGGTCGATGCAGTACGACGTCCTCGACGGCTTCTGGGGCGACGCCGGCGAGTCGATCGACGCCTACTACGAGGTCAACGACTTCGTCCGCGTCCACGGCGCCAACAAGGGCTGAAACGTCTGTATTGTGCGTCACCGGGTCCTGGTGCGGTAGAACCTTGCGCCGATGCTTCCGCACCCGAGGAGTGTGCCGCTCGTGGCAGTCGCCGGACCAACCCTGATCTCCGGGATCGTCGCCAACGACAAATGGTTGACACGGTTCCGGATGATCCTGGTCGCCATGCTCGGCGGGGCCGTCCTCGGCATCGCCTGCCTGGCCTTCTACACCAGCTTCGAGGCGATCCGCAGCTACGCGGTCCGCTCCCAGGGCATCGCCCCCGAGCACGGCTGGGCCGTGCCCCTGCTGGTCGACTCCTTCATCGTGGTCGCCACCGGCGCCGACCTGTGGTTCACCACCACCAAGCAGCGCCGTGCCTGGTGGGAGGCGTGGTGGCCGAAGCTGCTGCTGGCCGGCGCCGCCGGGGTCAGCTTCGTGCTCAACGTCGCCCATGCCGAGCCGTCCTGGGCCGCCCGCGGGGTCGCCGCCATCCCGCCGGCCGCCCTCGTGCTCGGGGTCGAGCTGCTGATGATGGTGCTGCGGCGGGCCACCACCATCCGCGCCGCGCGCCTCCAGGCCGAGGCCGAGGCGGCGCAGGAGGCGGCCATGTCGGCTCCCCTGGCCAGGATCCAGATCGAGGCCATGCGCCGGCCCCGCCGCCCAGACACCACGCTGACCGCCGGCCCCGCCGCCCCGACCGCGAGGCCCGCGGGGACCGAGGCACGGGCCGGAGCGCTGCCCCGGCCGATGGTGCAACGACCGGCGGTGGCCCCCGAACGGGAGCAGGGGCGGCTGCCGGCGGACACCTTCAAGCAGGCGGTCGCGGCGGCAAAGGGCGACGAGGGACGGCCGCGACGCCGGCAGGCCCCCTACATGGTCGCCGCCGCCATCCTGGACGAGCAGGCCGACGCCGACTCGCTGGGCCCCGCCGAGCTGGTGGAGGCGATGGCCGCCCGCGGCGTCAACGTCGGCCTGTCCACCGCCCAGGCGCTCCTGCGCGAGCTGCGGCCACCCCTCTCGCCCCGGCTGTCCACCCGACGGCCCAGCCGCGAGCCACGCTCGACCCGCGTCGACAACGGCGGCGGCCGCCCAGCCCCCCGCCCCCGCTAGGCCCGGCCGGCCCGGCGGTTCAGCCGGGACGGAGAACCTCGAGACCGATCAGGGCAAGCTTGGATTGCCGAGACCGGTCGCTATCGGTCAAGCTGGGCAGGACGTTGGCGGGGGAGGGTCATGGGGAGGCTGTGCCCGTGGTCTATCTCGTGCGTCACGCCCACGCCGGCAGGAAATCGGAGTGGCAGGGCCCAGACCGGGCCAGGCCGCTGTCGGCGGAAGGACGCATGCAGGCCCTCGGGCTGATCGACCGGCTACGCGACCACCGGGTGCGCCGCGTGCTCTCCAGCCCGGCCGAGCGCTGCCTGCAGACGGTCGAGCCGCTGGCCGGCCGGCTCGGACTGGCGGTGGAGCCGAGCGACGCCCTCGGGGTCGACGGGTCGGCGGCCGGCGTGCTGGAGCTGCTGGCCAGCCCGGGCCTGCACCAGACGGTACTGTGCACCCATGGCGAGATCATCGGCGAGGTGTTCGACCGGCTACGGGACGTCGGTATCGAGCTGTCGGACCAGCCCCGGTGGCCCAAGGGCTCGATCTGGGTCATCGGCCACGACGGCGGCCAGGCCTGGAAGGGCAGCTACCTGAGGCCGCTGTCGGTGCCGGCCGCCGGGTCCCCGTGGGCCACGGTGACGCCGGGGAGCAAGGAGGACGCGGGATGAAGGAGCGAGAGGCGAAGCTGGCCGTGCCGGTCGCCTTCGACCTGCCAGAGCTTGGCGGCCCCGACGACGACTTCCTGGCCGAACCTCAGGCACCGAGGCGGCTGCGGACCACCTACTACGACACCCCCGATCTCCGGCTGGCCCGCTGGGGTGTCAGCCTGCGACACCGGCCAGGCGAGGGCTGGACGGTGAAGCTGCCCGAGGGCCAGGACGGGGTCCTGCTCGTCCGCGGTGAGCACGTCTTCCAGGGCGACGCCCGCAAGCCGCCGGCCGAGGCCGTGGCGCTGGTGCGGGCGTTCGTGCGCACCGCCCAGCTGTCGCCGGCGGTGCGCATGCGCACCCTGCGCCACCCCGTCGAGTTGCGCGACCCCGCCGGCGGACGGCTGGCCGAGCTGGTCGACGACCAGGTGCAGGTGCTGGACGGCCGCCGGATCGTTGGCCGTTTCCGCGAGATCGAGGTCGAGCTGGCCGAGGAGGCCGACCCCGGCGTGCTCGACCAGGTGCTGGACCGGCTGTTCCAGGCCGGAGCCCAGGCGGCCGAGCCGACCCCCAAGTACCTGCGCGCGCTCGGCGGCCGCGAGCGCGCGCTCGGCCCCGAGGTCGTCGAGCTGGAGGTGGACGCCGAGGCCACCGTGGAGGCACTGCTCCGCCACGACCTCGCCGCCAGCACCCTGCGGCTGTTCCGGCACGAGGCCGGGGTCCGGATCGGCGAGGACCCGGAGGCGGTGCATCAGGCCAGGGTGGCCACCCGCCGGGTGCGGTCCACCCTGCGGACCTTCTCGAGCCTGCTCGAACCGGAGTGGACCGACCCGCTCCGCGACGAGCTCAAGTGGCTGGCCGACCTGCTCGGCGCCGTCAGGGACGCAGACGTGCTGCTGGCCCGGTTCCAGCAGCACCTGGCGGCCCTGCCGGCCGCCGACGCCAAGGCCGGTTCCCGGCTGCTGGCCGGCCTGGTCGAGCAGCGCGAGACCGCCCGCCGGCGGCTGCTGCCCGGCATGGCCGAGCCCCGCTACGCCGCCCTGCTCGACGGCCTGGTCGCGGCCGCGGCCGCGCCGGTGCTGCTGCCAGGGACCGACCGTCCGGCCGCCGAGGTGATGCCGGCGCTGGTCGCCAAGCCGTGGAAGAGGCTGCGCAAGGCGGTGAAGCAGGCCGGCGGCGACCCGCCCGACGACCAGCTCCACCAGATCCGCATCCGGGCCAAGCGCGCCCGCTACGCCGCCGAGGCGGTCGAGCCGGTGATCGGCAACCCGGCCGAGCGGTTCGCCGACGCCGCCGCCGACCTCCAGGGTGTGCTCGGCGACCACCACGACGCGGTCGTCGGCGAGCAGTGGCTGCGACAGGCCGCCGCCTCGGCCAGGCGCGACGCCGCGCTTCTGGCCGGGCTGCTGATCGCCGCCGAGCGGGCCAGTGCCGCCGCCTCCCGCGACGCCTGGCGGTCGGTCTGGAACGCGCTCGACCGCAAGAAGCTGCGTGCATGGCTGTGAGCCGACCGCCCCGGACCAGCCGTCCAGCGTCCGCGGCATGCTGAAGCGGTGGACGGCGACCGGCGCGAGCCCGACTACCGCTTCTCCCTGGCCAACGAGCGGACCCTGCTGGCCTGGGTGCGGACCGCCCTCGCCCTGGACGCGGCCGGTCTCGGGGTGATCCGGTTCGCGCCGACGCTGGGTGGCCCTGGCGGCCGCGAGGCGGTCGGCGCCATCCTGATCCTGCTCGGCGCCATCACCGCCTGGAGCGGTTACCAGCGGTTCCTCTCCGCCGACCGGGCCATCCGCGCCGGCACCCCCCTGTCGGCCCACGCCGCCCCCCGGATCCTCGCCGCCGCCATGGCCGTGCTGTCGCTGGGCATCCTCGCGATGCTGCTGGTCGACCGGCTCGACTGACGGTCAGGCCACCGGCCCCGGGGGGCCCGCGACCGGCAGGGTGACCGTGAAGGTGCTGCCGCGGCTGAGCTCGCTGTCGACCCGGACCGTGCCGCCGTGGGCCTCGGCGACGTGGCGGACGATGGCGAGGCCGAGGCCGGTCCCTCCGGTCTGGCGGGCCCTTGCCTTGTCGACCCGGTAGAAGCGCTCGAAGATGCGTGGCAGCTCGGCGGCCGGGATGCCCTCGCCGGTGTCGGCCACCTGGAGCGCGGCCCGGCTCTCGGTGGCGTCCAGGCGGACGCAGACGGTCCCCTTGGCGGGGGTGTAGCGCAGCGCGTTGTCGATCAGGTTGGACAGCAGCAGCCCGAGCTGGGCCCGGTCGCCACGCACGGCGACGCTGGGCCGCAGCTCGGTGCTGAGCCTGACGCGCCGCTCCTCGGCCCGGTCGGCGTAGCCGCCGACCACCTCCTTGACCAGCCCGACCAGGTCGACCGGCTCGACGTCGAGGGTTCCCCGCTCGACCCGCGAGAGGTCGAGCAGGTCCCTGGCCAGGACGTCGAGGCGCTCGGCCTCCCAGCCGATCCGGACCGCGAAGCGGCGGCCGGCCTCCGGGTCCTCGGGCAGGGCGGTCAGCAGGGTCTCGGCAAGGGCCCGCACGGCCGCCACCGGCGTCTTCAGCTCGTGGGAGGCGTTGGCCACGAAGTCGCGGCGCAGCACCTCGAGCCGGCGGCGCTGGGTGATGTCGGCCATGGTGACCACGATCCGCCCGGTCGGGCCCCGGTCGGCCAAGGGGAAGGCGCGAAGGGCCAGGGTGCGGGGCTCCGGGAACACCATGGTCAGGTTGCCGACCACCGGTGCCCCCGCCTCGGCCGCTCTCTCGGCCAGCTCGCTGACCTGGGGGACGCCGAGCACCCGCTGGACCGGCAGCCCCGGACGCAGGTCGTCGGGAAGCCCGAACCAGGACCGGGCGGCCGGGTTGGCGACCAGCAGCCGGCCGGCGCCGTCCAGCAGCAGCACGCCGTCGTCGAGGGCATCGAGGATCTGACCGGCCCGATCGCGTTCCTCGGTCAGCCCGTCGAGCCGCTCGCGCAGGCGGGTGGTGATGGCGCTCAGCTCGTTGGTCAGCCCCTGCACGTCGTCCGGCTCGGTCCAGCGCCAGCTGGGAAGGGTGCTGTCGGCCAGGCGGTGGACGGTCCGGCGCAGGGCGGCGACCGGCCGTCCCACCGCTCTGGCGGTGAGGAAGGCCAGCACCGCCGCCGCCACCAGACCGACCCCGATCGCGATCAGGGTGGGCGTTGGCACGGTCGTCGATCGCTCCTAGACGTCCTCGACGCCGGCCCGGATCGCCTTGGAGGGCACGAGCTCCTTGACCTCGCCGGTGACGATGAACACCACCTGCTCGCCGATGTCCACCGAGTGGTCGCCGAGCCGTTCGAGGTAGCGGGCGACCAGGATCATGCGGCTGGCCCACTCCAGCGCCCGGTCGTCGGTGGCCCGGTCGATCTGCCGGAAGATCTCGCTGTTCAGGCGGTCCAGCGGCTGGTCGAGGATGGGCAGGCGCTCGGCCAGCTCCAGGTCGCGCCTGGCGAAGCAGGTCATGGCCGCGGCCACCATCCGCTGGGCGTGGGAGCCCATCTCGGTCAGGGTGGACTGGATCTCGGGGACCGGCGGGTAGTCCTTGGTGATGCGGACGAACTTGGCCATGTTCACGCACAGGTCGCCCATCCGCTCGATGTGCGAGTTGATGTGGAGCACGCCGGCCACCAGCCGGAGGTCCTTGGCCACCGGGGCCTGCAGGGCCAGGGTCCGCAGGATCTCCTGCTCGACCTCGACGTAGACTCGGTCGATCTGGTCGTCGCGCACGATGACCTCGTCGGCCAGGGTGGTGTCGAACGAGGCCAGCGCCTCGAGGGTCCGCTCGAGCTGGCTCTGGACCAGCTGGCCCATCTGCAGCAGCTTCGCCTCGAGTCCCTCGAGGCGTTGTTCGAACGTGGTGCGCACTCGGAACCCCCCTGGGCACCGTGCCGGGCTCGGGTTATTCGTCAGGTCATCGTACGCGCAGGTCGAACACCGCGAGGTCCGGCAGGTGGCCGGAAGGGAAACGGACGGTGAAGGTTTCCCATCGCTCGTTGCCCGGACGCGCTGTGCGTGGAATTTTGGTGCCATGCCGAAGGTGATGGTCGTCGACGACGAGGAGTCGCTGCTCGAGGCGATCCGCTACGCGCTGTCGCGCGAGGGCATCGAGGTGGTGACCGCGCGGGACGGCGGCGACGCCATCCGCGACTTCGAGGCCGAGCGGCCCGACCTGGTGGTGCTCGACCTGATGCTCCCGACCCTCAACGGCTGGGACGTGTGCCGCCGCATCCGCGCCAGCAGCCAGGTGCCGATCCTGATGCTCACCGCCCGCGACGCCGAGGTCGACCGGGTGGTCGGGCTGGAGATGGGGGCCGACGACTACGTCACCAAGCCGTTCTCCCTGCGTGAGCTGGTGGCCAGGGTCCGCGCCCTGCTCCGGCGGGCCGGCACCGCCCAGGGCGGGCTGCGCCCGGAGGCGCCGGTGCTGGAGGCGGCCGGCATCCGCCTGGACCAGGAGCGGCACGAGGTCAGCGTCCGCGGGACGCAGGTGAGCCTGCCCCTGAAGGAGTTCGAGCTGCTCGAGATCCTGATGGAGAACCGCAACCGGGTCCTGACCCGCCAGACGCTGATCGACCGGGTCTGGGGCTACGACTACGTCGGCGACACCAAGACCCTCGACGTGCACGTGAAGCGGTTGCGGGCCCGGGTCGAGCAGGACCGCCACGAGCCCAAGCTGATCGTGACCGTCCGCGGCGTGGGCTACCGGTTCGACGGCTAGCGCTGGTTGTTCACTTTCGGCTGCATGCAAGCTTCCCATCCCGTTCATCTTCCGTTCATGTTCCGTCGCCTGCTGCGTCAGCGACCGCCCGTACCGTCGCCCCGGATCGACACGTTCTCTAGGAGGCATGCAGGTATGACGCGACGGATGCGACGCTGCGGTGGGCTGCTCGGCCTGACCCTGGCGCTCGCCCTGGTCGCCGCCGCATGCGGCGGCGACGACGACAGTGGGACCACCGGCGGCGGTGGGACCCAGCTCTCGGGCACGATCAACATCGACGGCTCGAGCACGGTCGCGCCGCTGAGCGAGGCCGCTGCCGAGCTGTTCCAGGAGCAGAACTCGGGCGTCAGGGTGACGGTGGGCACCTCCGGTACGGGCGGTGGCTTCGAGAAGTTCTGCGCCGGCGAAACCGACATCTCCGATGCGTCCCGCGCGATCGAGGACGACGAGAAGCAGGCCTGCCAGAGCAAGGGGATCAAGTACGAGGAGGTCCAGGTCGCCAACGACGGGCTCTCGGTGGTGGTGAACCCACAGAACAACTGGGCCAAGTGCCTGACCGTGGCGCAGCTCAAGAAGATCTGGGACAAGGGCAGCAAGGTCAACAACTGGAACCAGGTCGACCCGAGCTTCCCCAACGAGCCGCTGAAGCTGTTCGGTGCCGGCACCGACTCGGGGACCTTCGACTACTTCACCAAGGCGATCAACGGTGAGGAGGGCCGCAGCCGGTCCGACTATTCGGCGACCGAGGACGACAACGTCACCGTGACCGGTGTCAGCGGCACCAAGGGCGGCCTTGGCTACTTCGGCCTGTCCTACCTGCAGGAGAACGAGGGCAAGATCCAGGGCGTCCAGGTCGACGGCGGCGGCGGCTGTGTCGCCCCGACGGTCGACACGGTCCAGGATGGCAGCTACACGCCGCTGTCGCGGCCGCTGTTCATCTACCCCAGCGACAAGGCGTTGGAGCGCCCCGAGGTCAAGGCCTTCCTCGAGTACTACGTGAACAACTACCAGAAGATCGCCGAGGATGCCCTGTTCGTCCCCCTGACCGATGAGCAGGCGGTCGAGGCCAAGGGGAAGATCGCCCAGCTCGCAGCCAGCTAGGTCGACCCGGGCGAAGAGGACTCGACGTTGCAAGCCGCACCGTCCCGCGCGATCCCCAGGGAGCCGGTCCCGCCCCTGGGGGTCGCTCGCCCGCGCTGGGGCGAGCGGGTGATCGTCGGCTTGCTGTTCCTGTGCGGGCTGCTGTCGGTCGCGACGACGCTGGCGATCGTTCTGTCGTTGCTCCAGCCGGTGCTCGACTTCTTTTCCGAGGTCAGCCTCGGTGAGTTCTTCGGTGGGCGGGACTGGGCGCCGCTGTTCAACCCGCCGTCGTTTGGGGTGCAGCCGCTGCTGCTGGCCACCTTCACCACGACGATCTGGGCGCTGCTGATCTGCATCCCGTTCGGGCTGGGGTCGGCCATCTACCTCAGCGAGTACGCCAGCCCCCGGGTGCGCAAGGTGCTGAAACCGATCCTCGAGATCCTGGCCGGCATCCCAACCGTCGTCTATGGCTTCTTTGCCTTGACGTTGGTGTCGCCGCTGTTGCAGGACGTCTGGTTCTTCAGCGACAAGAAACCCGACCTGTTCAACGCCCTGGGTCCCGGCCTGGTCATGGGGATCATGATCCTGCCGACGGTGGCGTCGCTGTCGGAGGATGCGATGTCGGCGGTCCCCCAGGGGCTGCGCGCCGGCGCCTACGCCCTTGGCAGCACCAAGCTGCAGGTGAGCACGCGGGTGGTCGTTCCCGCGGCGATCTCGGGCATCGTCGCCTCGTTCGTGCTGGCCATCTCCCGGGCCGTGGGCGAGACGATGATCATGCTGATTGCGGCCGGCAACAACCCCAACTTCACCCTGGACCCCAGAGAGGGCGTCCAGACCATGACCGCCTTCATCGGCGCGACCGGCATCGGTGACGTGCCCCAGGGGACGACCGGCTACCTGACCATCTTCGCGGTCGGGGCCACCCTGTTCGTGATCACGCTGGTGATCAATCTGATCGCGATCCGCCTGGTGCGCCGGTTCCGGGAGGTGTACGAGTGAGCAGCGCCTCGTCGCGCTACGCCATCACCAAGGAGCACCGCGGAGCGGAGCGGGCCGGCGACCGCCGCAAGGCTCGAGTGTTCCAGGGGCTGATGTTGTTCAGCCTGGCGGTCGGCATCGTCACCTTGGTGGTGCTGCTCATCCAGGTGGTCGTGGAGGGCTGGCCGCGGCTGAACATGGATCTGCTCACCAATTTCCCGTCGCGGCGGCCGGCGAGATCCGGCGCCCAGTCGGCCATCTTCGGAACCATCTGGCTCATGGGGATCGTGATGGCGACCGCCGTCCCCCTCGGCTTTGGCGCCGCCATCTACCTGGAGGAGTACGCCGATCCCAAACGCTGGTACAACCGCCTGATCGAGCTGAACATCCAGAACCTGGCCGCGGTCCCATCGATCGTCTACGGCATCCTCGGCCTGGCCTTCCTGGCCCGCGGGCCCTTTGGGCTTGGCCGGACGCTGCTGGCGGGCGGGTTGACCCTTACCCTGCTGGTGCTGCCCATCGTCATCATCTCCGGCCGCGAAGCCATCCGCGCGGTGCCCAACTCCATCCGCCAGGCATCGCTGGCGTTGGGCGCGACCAGGTGGCAGACCGTCCGCCGCCAGGTCCTCCCGGCCGCCATCCCGGGGATGGCCACCGGCACGATCCTTGGGCTTTCCCGCGCCATCGGGGAGACCGCCCCGCTGATCCTCCTCGGCGCGCTGACCTTCGTCACCTTCAACCCCGACGGGCTGACCAGCCAGTTCACCGCCCTCCCAGTCCAGATCTTCAACTGGATCTCGCGGCCTCAAGAGGAGTTCAAGGTGCTGGCCGCGGCGGCGATCGTGGTCCTGCTGGTGGTCCTGCTGGCCATGAACGCGACCGCGATCTGGCTACGCAACCGGTTCTACCAGCGCCGATGGTGACCGCTGGTGGCCAGCGCCCGCTCGGCGCGCGCAATGTTGGCACACGACGACAGATCTGGGCGATGACCGGATGGCGCAAGGACGGACCGAAATGACCCAGGAAGACCGAGAGGATCCATCGGCCACCACCGACGGCCCACGCATCGGGACCGAGGTCAAGCCGCGCGAGCGGACGGATACACCCACCGAGACGGTGTTCCGGCTCGACGACGTCCACGTCTACTACGGCGGCTTCCTGGCCCTGCGCGGGGTGAACCTGGATATCAACGAGAAGGAGATCACGGCGTTCATCGGCCCGTCCGGGTGCGGCAAGAGCACGCTCATCCGCTGCCTGAACCGCATGAACGACCTGATCCCCGAGGCCAGGGTCGAGGGCAAGATCGAGTACCACGACCAGGATCTGTACGGCGACGAGGTCGACCCGGTCGAGGTACGCCGGCGCATCGGCATGGTGTTCCAGAAGCCCAACCCGTTCCCCAAGTCGATCTACGAGAACATCGCCTTCGGGCCCAAGGTCATCGGCATGAAGCCGGCCAGCATGGATCAGCTGGTGGAGGAATCCTTGCGTAGAGCGGCCCTGTGGGACGAGGTCAAGGACAAGCTCAAGCAGAACGCGCTCTCCCTGTCGGGCGGCCAGCAGCAGCGGCTCTGCATCGCCAGGGCGATTGCCGTCTCGCCCGACGTGATCCTGATGGACGAGCCGGCCTCGGCCCTCGACCCGGTCTCCACCGGGCGGATCGAGGACCTGATGGAGCAGCTCAAGCAGGACTACACGATCGTGATCGTCACCCACAACATGCAGCAGGCGGCCCGCATCTCCGACCGCACGGCGTTCTTCAACGCCGAGCCGGCCGAGGGAACCGGGGACCGCACCGGCGTGCTGGTCGAGTACGACCGCACCGACGCGATCTTCACCCACCCGGCCGACAAGCGCACCGAGGACTACATCACCGGCCGCTTCGGGTAGGTCGGCTGGCTCTCGGCCCTGCCGCGCTGGTACGGTTCGCGTGCTTCCCACGTCGACGGGAGGACGCTTGAAGCTGCGGATCTTTCCTCGCGAGGAGTCCTATTTCGACCTGTTCGACGAGGTCGCGGCCAACCTCGCCGAGGCGGCCAGGAACCTGCTGGACTTGGTCGAGGATTTCGTCGACCCGGAGATGAAGGCCAAGCGCCTGGTCGAGGCCGAGCACGAGGGCGACCGGCTCACCCACGCCATCTACTCCCGGCTCAACTCGACCTTCATCACCCCCTTCGACCGCGAGGACATCCACTCCCTCGCCGGGCACCTGGACGACGTGCTCGACTCCATCGAGGCGGCGGCCGACATGCTGGTGCTCCACAAGGTGACCGAGCCGCTGGACGCGGTGGTCGAGCAGGCCCGGCTGATCGACCGGGCGGCCAGGGCGACCGCCGACGGCCTGCGCAGCCTGCGCGGGCTCAAGCAGGAGCCGCTGCGGTCCTACCTGATCAACATCAACGAGCTGGAGAACGACGGCGACCGGCTGTACCGCCGGGCAAGGGCCGACCTCTACAACTTCAACGCCGAGCACCCGGCCCGCTACGTGCTCATCTGGAAGGACATCGTCGAGCAGCTCGAGGAGGCGCTCGACGGCTTCGAGCACGTCGCCAACACCGTGGAGACCGTCATCATCAAGCATGCCTGACCTGGCCCTCGTCGCGGTCGTCGCCATCGTCCTCCTGGCCCTGGTGTTCGACTTCACCAACGGCTTCCACGACGCCGCCAACTCGATCGCCACCGTGGTCTCGACCCGGGTGCTGACCCCGCGGATCGCGGTCGTCTGGGCGGCGCTGTTCAACTTCGTCGCCTTCCTCGTCTTCCAGACCCACGTGGCCAACACCGTCGGCAAGACCGTCGACCCGTCGGTGGTCAGCGAGGCGGTGATCTTCGCCGGGCTGGCCGGGGCCATCGCCTGGAACCTCCTCACCTGGTGGCTGGGCCTGCCGACCTCCTCGTCGCACGCGCTGATCGGCGGCTTCGCCGGGGCCGGGGTCGCCAAGGCCGGCTTCGGCGCGCTGGACGCCAGCAGCCTGCAGAAGATCATCCTGTTCATCCCGCTGTCGCCGCTGTTCGGGCTGGCCCTCGGCTTCCTGCTGATGCTGGCCAGCCTCTGGATCTTCCGGCGGTCCAGCCCGGCCAGGGTCGACGGGCTGTTCCGCCGCCTCCAGCTGCTCTCGGCGGCGGCGTTCAGCCTCGGCCACGGCGGCAACGACGCCCAGAAGACCATGGGCATCATCGCCGCGCTGCTGGTCGGCTCCGGCTACCTCAAGCTCGAGGACAACGGCGACCTCCCGGTGCCCCTTTGGGTGGTGCTGGCCGCCCATGCGGCCATCGCGCTCGGCACCCTGACCGGCGGCTGGCGGATCGTGAGGACCCTCGGCCAGCGGATCACCGCGCTCAAGCCGGTCGGCGGCTTCTCGGCCGAGACCGCCGCCGCCTGCTCGCTGTACCTGGCCACCGCCCTGGGCATCCCCGTGTCCACCACCCACACCATCACCGGGGCGGTCGTCGGCGTCGGGGCGACCCGGCGGCTGTCGGCGGTCCGCTGGGGGGTTGCCGGGCGGATCGTCTGGGCCTGGGTCCTGACCATCCCGACCGCCGGGGCGGTGGCGGCGGTCATCTACGCGATCACCGTCTCCCCGTTCGCGCTGGCCGCGCTCGTCCTGGCCGGCGCGGCGGTGGTGGCCGCGATGATGGCCCGCGGACGCCGGGCAGCCAGCCGGACGGCCGAGCCGGCAGAGCCGGTCGAGGCCGTGGAGCGCTGAGAAGGGTCCGCTCGGGTCCGCTCGCCGTCCTCGACGTCGGCTCGAACACCATCCCCCCAGGCTCCGCACGAGGTATCTTCTTGTGCATGCTGAAGGCAACGTTGCTGAAGGCGGCGGGTTCGGCGTTCCTGCAGCGTCAGGTGACCGCCAACCCGATCGCCCGCCGGGTCGCCGACCGGTTCATCGCCGGCCACACCCTCGACGAGGCCGAGCATGCGATCCGCCGGCTGAACGCCCGCGGGGTGTCGGTCGCGCTCGACCACCTGGGCGAGAACACCGAGTCCGAGACCCAGGCCCGCGACTCGACCGGCGCCTACCTGGCCGCCCTCGACCGCATCCAGGAGCGCGGCATGGACGCCAACACCTCGGTCAAGCTGACCGCGATGGGCCTCGACATCCGGCCGGAGCTGGCATTGGAGGAGGCCTCCAAGGTGGCCGCGAGGGCCAAGGAGGTCGGCGTCATGGTCGGCGTCGACATGGAGGCCGGGGCCTACGTCGGGCGGACCCTCGACATCGTCGAGGCGCTGAAGCGCGACTACGACAACGTCGGCGTCTGCATCCAGTCCTACCTGTACCGCAGCCGCGACGACCTCGACCACCTGAACCAGCTCGGCGTCCCGGTCCGTCTGGTCAAGGGGGCCTACCAGGAGCCGCCCGAGGTCGCCTACCCGCAGAAGGCCAGCGTCGACCACGCCTACGCCCGCATGCTCGACTCGCTGATCGACCTCAACCCCTACCCGATGGTGGCCACCCACGACCCGGCCATGGTCCGTCTCACCAAGGCCCTGGTCGCCAGGTACGGCCGCGACCGCGACACCTTCGAGTTCCAGATGCTCTACGGCGTCCGCCGCGATCTCCAGGAACAGGTCGTCGCCGAGGGCTACCGGCTCCGCGTCTACCTCCCCTACGGCACCCAGTGGTACCCCTACTTCATGCGCCGCCTCGCCGAACGACCCGCCAACCTCTACTTCTTCCTCTCCAACCTGGTGAAGCGCTGAGCCGCGAGCATCCCCCTCGCCGCCTCGGCGGCGGGGTCCGAGGCTCGCTGGAGCGAGCCTCGGAGCCTTTCCAGCCGCAGTCCCGACCGCTCACCAGCCGGGCGGCTTCCTGATCGTTCCCGGTCGTGGAGGCTGTGGACGCAGAACCACCCGCTGGCATCTATGCTGGCCTGGGTGGTCGTCGGCGAGGAAGGGTGGCGGATGCGGCACGGGTCGTCCGGGGCTGCCGCCGCCCTCGGGCTGGTTGCCGTGCTCGTCCTCGGGGCGTGCGACTCGGGAGACGGCGGGCGCTATGCGGCCGAGGTCGTGCGGCCGGCCGAGGTGGTCGAGCGGGTCAGCGCACCCGGGGCGGTGCAGCCGGCGGGGCAGGCCGACCTGAAGGCGCCGGCCGCGGCCAGGGTCGAGCGGCTGGTCGTCAAGGACGGGCAGAAGGTGCGGAGCGGGCAGCTGGTGGCGGAGCTGTCCTCCGAACAGGTCGACGATCAGGTCCGGCAGGCGCAGGCGGCCGTCGACGCCGCGTCCGCGCTCGGCGGGGTGGCGCCGACGCTGCCCACCGGGTCAGCCCTCTCCGCCTTCCAGCAGGTCCAGTCGCAGGTCACCGCGACCAGCGCCGCCGTCATCGCCGCCCTGCGCTCGGCGCTGCCGTTGCTGCCGCGAGCCCAGCGGGCCCGGCTCCAGGCCAGGATCGACCGGGCGCAGGTCCGGGTGGCCGAGCTGGAGCGGCAGGCCGACCGGGCGGCCGAGGACGCGTCGGCCGCGGCCGACGCCCAGGCCGACTCCCTGCGGCGCTCGATCCAGGCGGCCACCGCCGCCCAGCGCGGCCAGGCGGAGCTGGCCCTCGAGCTGGCCAGCGACCAGCAGGAGCGCCTGACCCTGCGGGCGCCGCTGGCCGGCACCGTCCAGCTGGGCCGCTCGGGCGGTGGCGGCGGCACGGCCCTTCCCGACCTGCAGGGCCTGCCTCAGGGAGCCGAGCAGGCTCTCCAGGGGCTCGGCGGTGGGACCCAGCCCGCCCAGACCGGCCCGCCGCTGCGGGTCGGCGCCGAGGTCGCCGCCGGGCAGACCGTGGCCACCGTGTTCGACGTCAGCGACCTGCTGGTGGCCGCCGAGGTCGACGAGACCGACATCGCGCTGGTCCGGCCGGGGCAGGCGGCCCAGGTCGAGCTGGACGCCTTCCCGCAGGCCACCTTCGCGGCCACCGTGCGCCGGGTCGCGGTCGCCCCGACGGCCGGCCAGTCGGCCGCCGGCGGGGTCACCTACCAGGTCGACCTGGCCCTTGGGGACGCCGAGTCGGCCGCCGCCGGCGCGGTCCGGCCGGTGCCGCGGGTCGGGATGACCGCCACCGCGGCCATCGAGGTCCGCAGGGCCGCCGGCAAGCTCTCGGTGCCCGGCTCGGCCCTGGTCGGCCGGTCCGGCGGTCAGGCCGTGTTCGTGGTGGAGAACGGCAAGGTCCGTCTGCGGCCGGTCCAGGTCGCCGCCGACGGCGAGGACCGGGTGGCGCTCGCCTCGGGTCTGCGCGAGGGCGAGCGGGTGGTGTCCCGCGGGGCCGAGCGCCTGCGCGACGGCCAGGACTGGCCGGGCGACTGACGGTGGCCCAGCCGGGAGGTGGCGCCGGGAGCCCGCGGGTTGGCGGGGGGCCCGGGCGTCTCGAGCCCGGGCGACCGGTGGTGGAGGCCCTTGGGGTCAGCAAGGTGTACCGGCTGGATGGGGTCGAGGTGCGGGCGCTCGACGGGGTGGAGATGGTGGTGGAGCGGGGGGACTCGGTGGCGATCATGGGGCCGAGCGGGTCCGGCAAGTCGACCCTGCTCGGCCTGCTCGGCGGCCTGGACCGGCCGACCGGAGGGACGCTCCGGTTCGACGGCCGGGACGTCACCGGCCTGTCCGAGGACGAGCTGGCCGCGGTGCGCAACCGGGTCGTCGGCTTCGTCTTCCAGAGCTTCCAGCTGCTGGCGCGCACCCCCGCCGTGGCCAACGTCGGCCTGCCGCTGGTCTACCGCGGGCTCGGCCGGGGCGAACGCCGCCGGCTGGCGGTCGATGCGCTGCGGTCGGTCGGGCTGGCACACCGGCTGCAGCACCGGCCGTCGCAGCTCTCCGGCGGGGAGCAGCAGCGGGTGGCCATCGCCCGCGCTCTGGTCACCGAGCCGGCCATGCTGCTGGCCGACGAGCCCACCGGGAACCTCGACACCCGTTCCGGCGAGGAGGTGCTCGACCTGCTCGGCCGCCTCCACGACGAGCGCGGGGTGGCGGTGGTGGTGGTCACCCACGACCCAGGGGTGGCGGCCCGCCTCCGGCGCCGCGTCACCCTGCGCGACGGCCGCATGGTGTCGGAGCGGGAGCTGACGCGTTGAACCGGACGGGCCTGACCCTTGGGGTCCGGCCGGACGGGTCGTACCCCCGGGGTCCGGCCAGAGGGGCCCGGCCGGACGGGTCGTACCCCCGGGGTCCGGCCGGAGGGGTCCGGGGAACCCCGAAGGGGTGCCCCGGTGGATCGGGGAGCTCTTCCGAAGGGGTGCCCCGGTGGATCGGGAAGCGCTTCCGCACGGGTGCACCGGTGAATCGGGCGGCGCTTCCGAGGGGGCGCCCCGGTGAGAGCCTCGGAGGCGGTCCGGGTCGCCTGGGAGGCGCTGCGGGCCAACAAGCTCCGCTCGGGGCTGACCATGCTCGGGGTGGTCATCGGTGTGGCCAGCGTCGTCCTGCTGGTGGCGATCGGCAGCGGCGCCCGTGACGAGGTCACCTCAGGGGTCGAGTCGCTCGGCTCCAACATCCTGTTCGTGGCCCCCGGCAACCTCTCGTTCGGCTCGGCCCCGAGCGTCTCCCGGCTGGGGCTGGAGGACGTCCGCCGCATCGGCGACGCCATCGGCGACCCGCGCCGGGTCGCGGCCACCGTCGCCTCGGGGGAGATCGCCAGGGTCGGCATCCGGCGGGCAAGCGTCAACGTCAACGGCACCAACGAGACCATCCCGCTGGTGTTCGACCGGACCCTGTCCCGAGGCGCCTTCTTCAGCGCCGCCGACGTGGAGACCCGCCGGAGGGTGGCGGTGCTCGGCGCCGACCCGGCCGACAGCCTGTTCCCCGACCGCGACCCGGTCGGCAAGTCGATCACCGTCGGCGGGGTGCGCTTCCGGGTCATCGGCGTGATGAGCCGGGTCGGCACAGCTTTCGGGGTGGCCCGCGACGCCGAGCTGTTCGTGCCCGTCACCGCCGCCCAGCGCCTGTTCGGGATCACCCGGGTCGACGGGATCGCGGTGAAGGCGCCGAGCACCGGGGAGATCGACCAGGAGCAGGCGATCATCCGCGAGGTGGTCGCCCGGGCCCATCCCGACCAGGAGTACCAGGTCCTCACCCAGGAGGACATCCTCGGCGTGGTCGGTCGCATCCTCGGCATCCTGACCCTGGTGCTGGCCTCGATCGCCGGCATCTCGCTGGTCGTGGGCGGGGTCGGGGTGATGAACATCATGCTGGTCAGCGTGTCGGAGCGGACCCGGGAGATCGGGCTGCGCAAGGCGGTCGGAGCCCGCACCCGCGACGTGCTCCGCCAGTTCCTGCTCGAGGCGGTCGCCCTGTCCATGAGCGGCGGGGTCGTCGGGATCCTGGTCGGGATCGGCGGGGCCCTGGTGGTTGGTCGCTTCTCGCCGGTGCCGGCGGCCATCACCGGCTGGTCGGTGGCCCTGGCCTTCGGGGTGAGCGTCGCCGTCGGCGTGTTCTTCGGAGTCTGGCCGGCCCGCAAGGCAGCCCGCATGCAGCCGATCGTGGCGTTGCGCTACGAGTAGCCGGATCGGGACCAGCCCATCCACGATCGCCGAGGTCGGCGACCGCTTCGAGGGCGACCTGCTCGGCGACGACCCCCGAGGGTTGACGACCCCGGGGGCGGAGGGTTCAGCCGGTGTTGCGCAGGGCGTCCAGGATGTGGCCGCGGATCGCCTGGGGGCCGGCCCCGAGCCGGACGAGGATCAGCATGGCCAGGCCCTCGCCCTCACGGACCAGGCCGAGCAGGAGGTGCTCGGTGCCGATGTGGCGGTGCTTGAGGGCCAGCGCCTCGCGCAGGCTCAGCTCCAACACCTTCTTGGCCCTCGGCGAGAACGGGATGTGCCCGCCGACGGGGAACGGGTTCCTGGCGCGGCGGCAGCGTGGGTCGGGATTCCAGTACAGGGCGCCAGGACCGAACGACGCCTCGACCCGGCGACGCACCTCGTCAAGGTCGATGCCGATCGCGCCCAGCGCCGCGGCGTCCCCAGGGCCCAGCGGGCCACGTCCGACCTCGGCGAGCATCTCGCGCTCCACCGCGGCCGGCGTGATCCCGAGGCCGGCCAGCACCTGGGCGGCGATGCCGTCGCCCTGCAGCAGCCCGAGCAGGAGGTGCTCGGTGCCGGTGGAGCCGTGCCCGAGCCGGCGGGCCGACGCCTGGGCGTCGACGGTCACCTTCCTGGCCCGGTCGGTGAAGCGCTCGAACATTCAGTCCCTCCGCAGAAGGCCCCGGCGGGCCGCATGCTTCTTGTGGACCGCCTGCCGGCTCACCCCGAGCTCGGAGGCGATCTCCTGCCATGACCAGCCGGCGGCGCGGGCGCTGGCCACCTGCAGGGTCTCCAGCTGCTCCAGCAGCCGACGCAGGGCGGCCACCGCCCGCAGCCCGACCCGCGGGTCCTTGCTGTCCACCGCGTTCGCCAGCTCGGTTGCCTCATCCATGGCTGTCATCCTAGGTTGACAGCCATGGGGTTGTCAACCCCTGTTGACAGCGGCGAGCCCCGGCCGGCTAGCGGGTCTCGTCCGGGTCCGGCGGGGTCTGGCCGAGGAACTTCTCCAGCTCGGCGGCGATCTCGTCGCCCGAGGGGATGCGCTCGTCGGCGCCCTCCTCGACGAGGCTCCGGATCTGCTCGACGAACTCAGCGATCTGCGGCCGCTCGCGGATCGCCTGCTCGACCTGCTCCAGGTGGTCCTTGGTGGCCGCCTCCAGCTCGGTGGCCTCGATCGCGAGCCCGGTCAGCCGGGCAAGCGTCCGCACCAGGGCGAGCGCAGCCGGCGGATGGGTGCCGCCGGCCAGGTAGGGTGGCACCCGGGCCCACAGCCCAGTGGCCGGGATGCCGGCCCGGTGGAGCCGTTCCTCGAGCACGGTCTGGATCCCGGCCGACAGCTCCACGATCGCCGGCACCGTCTCCAGCCTTGCCGCCAGGTCGGAGTCGGCCGAGGTCCCGACGACCGCCACCGGGTCGGTGTGCAGCGCCGGCGCCGGGAAGGCGCCGAGGCCGAACACCTCGACGACGGCCAGCTCCCGGCACGCCTCGACCACCTCGTCGCAGAACGCCTTCCAGCGGAAGTCGGGCTCCGGCCCGGTCAGCAGCAGCGCGTCCCGCTCGCCGCCGGTCGCGGCCAGCGACAGCTCGGTCGGCGACCAGGTCACCTCTTCGATGGTGCCGCCGGCCAGGCGCACGATCGGTCGCCTGGCCCGGAAGTCGATCAGCTCGTCGGCGTCGAACTCGGCCAGCGGGGTCGCGTTCCAGCGCGCGCGCAGGAACACCGCCGCGGTCTGGCCGGCCAGCCCGGCGTCGGTCCAACCGTGCAGGTGGATGACCAGGAACGGGTCCCGGAGCGCCGGGCCGTCTGGGAGGTCGAGCAGCTTGCCCATGGCAGGCAGGGTAGCCGGTTCCGGCCCGGTACGGGGGATCGTACGAGGCGTTCGACTTCTTCGGGCTCGCGCTGGAGTGAGCCCGCGGGCGGGCGGGGCCCGGGTCCCGGTAGCCTTGCTGGGTGACCAGCCCCACCCGCCCGTCGCCGGGATCGCCGTTCCGCCCGTTCCGGCACCGCGCGTTCGCCACCGTGTGGGCGGGGAGCTTCGTCTCCAACATCGGCACCTGGATGGAGACGGTGGCCATCGGGGTCTACGTCACCCAGGCCACCGGCCAGGCGGCCTGGACGGGCACGGTGGCCGCCCTCACCTATGTGCCGACGGTGCTCCTCGGGCCCTTCGGCGGCGCGCTCGCCGACCGCTTCGACCGCCGGCGGTTCCTGGTCGCCGTGACCCTGTTCCAGACGCTGCTGGCGGCCACCCTCACCCTGCTGGCGGCGACCGATCGGCTGTCGGTGGCCGCCGTGGCCGCCATCGTGCTGCTGGCCGGCTGCGCGTTCGCCGTGGCCATGCCGGCCGTCCAGGCCATGACCCCCGACCTGGTCGGCGCCGACGACCTGCTCGGAGCCATGAGCCTGGGAGCGGCCCAGTTCAACCTGGGGCGGGTGGCCGGGCCGGCCCTTGCCGGGCTGGTCATCACCGCCGGGGGGCTGGCCTGGGCGTTCGGGTTGAACGCTGTCAGCTTCGGCGCGGTCCTGCTCGCCCTCGCCCTGGTCCGCATCCCGCCGCTGGCCAGGAGCGACGGGCAGCGGCCCAGGGTGCTGCGGACCATCGCCGAGGGAGTGTCCGCGGCCCGCCGTGACCCTGGCATCCGCACCGCCCTGCTGCTCCTGCTGGCCACCACCTTCCTGGTGTCGCCGTTCATCGGGCTGGTGCCGGCCGTTGCCATCAAGGTGTTCGGGCGGGGCGCCACCGGCACCTCGGCGCTGGTCACCGCCCAGGGCGTCGGGGCGGTCTGCTCGGCCCTGGCCGCCGGGCCCTTGGCCGGCCTGCTGGGCCGGCGCCGCTTGCTGGTCTCGGCGCTGCTGCTTGTCGGCCCGGCGGCGGTCCTGTACGGGCTGGCCCCGACGTTTCCCCTCGCCGTGGTCGCGATCGCCGTGCTCGGCTTCGTATACCTGGCCGTGCTGTCGGGCACCAGCACCGTCTGCCAGCTTCGGGCCCCGCGCGAGCTGCGCGCCCGCATCGCCAGCCTGTTCATGCTCGGGGTCGGCGGCGGGCACGCGCTCGGGCTGGTCATCCAGGGGTGGCTGGGGGACCGGGTCGGGCTGCCGGTCGTGACCATGGCCACCGGGCTGCTGCTGCTCGGGATCGTGGTCGCGATGCGCCTGCTCCGTCCCGGGCTGCTGGAGGCGATGGAACCTTCAGGGGATGTCCATGCCCTCCAGGCGGCGGACGGACAGCACCAGGGCGGCCAGGGTGACGACGGCGGCGAGCACGGTCGCGCTGACCGGCCCCAGCCGGGTGGTGAGATCGAGCCCTCCGCCGCGCAGGACGGCCGCCAGCACGCCCTCGGTGTAGCCGCGGATGGACAGCGACGACGCCGAAGGCGCGACCGAGACGACCGCACCCTCCCAGAGCAGGGCATAGGCCAGGCCGACCAGTAGCGCCCTGGCCATCAGCAGCGACAGCAGCACCCCGAGGGCGCAGTAGGCGAGCGTGCCGACCACCACGGCCAGCAGCATGCCGGCGAGCAGGTCGGTCGAGCCGAGCCCGCCGGCGGCGACCAGATGCCCGATCGCCTGGGCGGGCAGCAGCACCAGCAGCGTTGCCAGCACGGCGGCCAGGTACTTGGCCCCGAGCACGGCCGGGCGGGGAATCGGCTTGAGCAGGAGATTGGTGATCGTGCCGTCGCGCAGCTCCGCCCCGAGGCTGGAGGTCGCGAAGGTGAGGCCGACCACCGGGAGCAGCACCGGCAGGACGAGCTGGCGGAACAGCTCGAGGGTGAAGGTGGCCGGGTCGACGTCGGCCCCTGCCGCGACCACGGCCGGCAGGACCAGCGCCAGCGCCACCAGCGGCAGGATGACCAGCAGCCGCCGCCCGGCCAGCAGCTGCCCGAGACTGAACCGCAGCAACCTCAGCGTCTTGCTCATCGGGGCACCCCCCTGGGGTTCCCCGAACCCCTCCGGTTCATCGCCGCCCCACCAGGTAGCGGAAGACCTGCTCGAGCGACTCGTCGGTGGTGCGGACCTCGCGGAGCGTCGCTCCCTGGTCGCGGGCCAACCTGGGCAGGGCGGTGGCGAAGCTGTCGACCGAGCGGGTGCGGGCGCGCAGCCCCTCGCCGTCGACCTCGACGGCGACCGTGGTCGGCAGGGCGATCAGCCCGGCCGCCAGCCGGCGGGCGTGGTCGGCCTTGACCATCACCGTGCGCGGCTGGTCGGCCATGAGGTCGCGGATGGCGCGGTAGTCCCCGGAGGCGGCCAGCCGTCCCGAGACCATGACCAGGATCTGGGAGGCGAGCCGCTCCACCTCGGCCAGGATGTGGCTGGAGACCAGGATGGTGACCCCGGCCGAGGCGATCATCCCGACCAGCTCGATGAAGCGGGCCCGCTGCCCCGGGTCCATGCCGGTCATCGGCTCGTCCAGGACGAGCAGGGCCGGCTGGTGGACGATCGCCCCCGCCACCTTGGTCCGCTGGCGCTCGCCCTTGGAGAGCCCCTTGAGGCGCCGCTCGGCCAGCGGCGCCATGTCGACCTCGGCGATGGCCCGCTCGGCGGCCGCGCCCGCGTCGGCCAGCCCCTGCAGCTCGGCGTGGAGCCGGACGTAGGAGCGGACGGTCAGCCTCGGGTACAGGCGGTCGCCGTCGGGGACGACGCCGATCGCCCGGTACAGCATCGGGTCGCGCCGGATCGGCCGCCCGAACAGCAGCACCTCGCCCTGCGACGGATGGAGCAGGCCGCAGATCGCCTTCAGGGTGGTCGTCTTGCCGGCCCCGTTGGGCCCGAGCAACCCGGTCACCCCCGGCCGCAGCTCGAAGGACAGGTCGGCCACCGCGACCACGTCCCCGTACCACTTGGAGAACCGGCGCAGCTCGACCACCGGGGCCGGGGCCGGGGTCGAGGCCGCTGTCGGGGCCAGGTGCCCGGTCATGGGCGCAGGCGCAGGACGCGCCAGGTGAGGATCGCGCCGGCGACCACGGTCACCACCGCCATCGCGACCAGGTAGCCGGGGCCGGTGAAGCCGGCCTGGTCGGCCAGGGTGCCCGGGTCGAAGCCGTCTCCGAACAGCCAGTCGACGAACCGCCCGGGCAGGCCCCCGAGGGAGACGAAGGTGAGCCAGCGCCGGCCCTCGAAGCGGGCGGTGAAGAACAGGATGTTGGCCAGCGCCGAGGTGCCGAGGAACACCCCGAGCAGCCCGGCCGTGGCCACCGCCCGCCGATCGGTCAGGCTGGCCGCGGCCAGGGCGATGACCGAGTAGAAGACGGTCAGCACCGACCCGGCGAACAGGATGCGGCCCAGGTCGTCGACGTTGTCGTGCAGGTAGGTGGCGGCGCTGTCGGAGGTCAGGGTGTTGCCGAGGAAGAGCACCACCAGGGGGACGACCGCGATCAGCCCGACCACCGCCAGCAGCGCGGCCAGCTTGGCCAGCAGGTAGTCGGACCGGGTCACCGGCCGGGTGAAGATCAGGGCGAGGACGTTCTGCCGGCGGTCGGGGCAGAGCAGCTCCGGGCCGGCGGTGGCCGCGAACAGCAGCAGCAGGCCGGCGACGATGCGCAGGTAGCGGCCGTAGCCGAGGAAGTCCCCGACCGCCTCGCCGATCAGCACGCGGGCGCCGATGAAGGCGAACACCGGGCCGAAGGCCAGCACCAGCAGCCCGAACGGCACCACCTTGGTCTTCCAGTTGCGCTTGAGCCCGAGCACGCGGCGCACGCCGGCGACCGCGATCGCCCGGACCCGCCGTCCTCGCCCCTCCCTCGGCCCCTCGTAATGCCGGTAGCCGCGGTCGTAGATGGTCCCAGCCGGGCTGTTGACGGTCACCGTCGCACCCCCCAGGCAGCCTCCGGGGTGGGCGGTGGCTGGACCGCCCGGACCGGCGGGCCGCCCTGGGCCGCCTGCAGCCGGAGGAACGTCTCCTCCAGGCTGGGCGCCCTTGGGACCAGCCGCCGCAGCGCCCAGCCTCGCTGGGCGGCCACGTCGCGGACCAGGTCGGAGGATCCCTGAACGAGCAGCTCGTCACCCGCCGGCCGGACCTCCAGCCCGGCCAGCTGCAGGGAGGCCAGCACCTCGGGGCCGTTGTCGCCCAGACGGATGCCGAAGCCCGGCTCGGTGGTGCCGGCGACCTCGGCGATCGGGCCCTGGGCGAGGACATGGCCGCCGTGGACCATCACCACCCGGTCGCAGACCCGCTCGACGTCGCCGAGCAGGTGGGTGGAGACCAGCACGTCGATCCCCAGCTCGCCGCGGACACGGGCGATGAGGTCGAGCATGTCCTCGCGGCCCTGCGGGTCCATGCCGTCGGTCGGTTCGTCCAGCAGCAGCAGGCTGGGGTCGTGGACCAGCGCGACCGCCAGCTTGACCCGCTGCTGCATGCCGGTGGAGAACCCGCCGACGGCCCGGTAGCGCTCCTCCTCCAGGCCGACCTGGTAGCAGACCTCGGCCGCCCGTTCACGGGCCGGGCGCGGGGGCAGGCCGCCGAGCTGGGCCATGAAGGCGACGAAGTCGGCGGCGGTCACGTCCCCTGGCAGGCAGGCGCCCTCGGGCAGGTAGCCGACCCGGGCCCGGACGGCGAGCGGGTCGGCGGCGACGTCGTGGCCGAGCACGCTGGCCCGGCCCTGATCTGGCGTGAGCAGCCCGAGCAGCAGCTTGATCAGCGTCGACTTGCCCGCCCCGTTGGATCCGACCAGCCCGGTGCAGCCGGGCTCGACCACCACGTCGACCCGGTCGAGGGCCTGGACGGTCCCGTACCGCTTGCTCAGGCCTTCGACCTGCGCGACCAACACGAGCGCGAGGACCTCCACTGGGGTCGGACGGCACGACCCGGCCACCATCTCATACCCGCAGCCACCGTGCTCGGGGTCGGCTGGCGTATGCCATCATTGTGCTCATGGTCAAGCCCATCGCCGTCTACCTCGAGCTGGGTACCAAGAAGGTGTTCGCCTGCTCGATCGACTTCCCGGGCTGGTGTCGTTCCGGCAAGTCCGATGAGCTGGCGCTGGAGACGCTGGCCGGCTACGCAACCCGGTACGCCGAGGTCGCCAGGAAGGCCAAGGTCGCCTTCCCGGCCAGGGCGGGCGCGGAGGACCTGGAGGTCGTCGAGCGGGTCAAGGGGTCGGGGGCGACCGACTTCGGGGTACCCCACGAGCTCGCCAAGGCCGACGCCGAGCCCCTCACCGCCCGCCAGGCGGCCCGCCAGGTCGAGCTGGTCCGGGCGGCGTGGGCGGTCCTTGACCGGGTCGCCAAGAGCTCGCCGGCCGAGCTTCGCAAGGGCCCACGCGGTGGCGGCCGCGACCGGGACAAGATGCTCGGCCACGTCCTCGGTGCCGAGGCCGCCTATGCCCGCATGCTCGGCGTCAAGCACCCCCAACCGGAGCTCGGCGACACCAGGGCCATCAACGCCCTGCGCGACGACATCGTCAAGACCCTCCGCGGCTCGTCCGACGGCTCGCCGCTCGCCCCCAAGGGCTGGCCGCCCCGGTACGCCGCCCGCCGCATCGCCTGGCACGTCCTGGACCATGCCTGGGAGATGCAGGACCGCGGCCGGCCCGGCTGACGGAACGGTCAGGGCGCCCGCAGGGTGTGCCCGCCGATCACGCCCCCGCCGGCGTCCACCAGCAGCAGCGCGCCGCCACCGGTGGGCGGCGGTTGGCGCAGCAGCAGCACCAGCGGCTCGGCCTGGTCGGGCGGCAGCTCGATCCCCTGGAGCCACGGCTGCACGTCGGCGTCCCGGCGGCCGCCCGGGAGCGGGAAGGCGGCCGCCAGGTCGAGCCGTTCGGCGAGGCTGAGGTCCTCCTGGACGAGCGCCACCAGCTCCGGCCGCCAGGGCTCGGCCACCCGCCCCGGCACCAGCCCCGCCGCCAGGGCCAGTCCGGCCAGCCGCCTCCCCAGCACCAGCCCGGCGGTCAGCTGGTGGACCCACCTCTCGGCGGCCAGTGCCAGCGGCCCTCCGCCAGCCGCCGCCCACAGCTCGAGACGGACCACCCGGGGTGCTCCCGTGGGGGTTCGGGCTGGCGCGGCCGCCCCCCTCCCCGGCGGGCCACCCTCCGGGCCCGGGCCGAGCACGGTCAGGTTCTTGAGCCCCCAGCGCCCGTCGGCCACCAGCCCGGCCGGGTCGCCCGCCGGCACCGTCGCGGCCCCGTCGGCGGCGGCGACGGCCAGCAGGCAGACGCCCCGGGTCATGTCGGGGGGCACCTCCCAGTCGAAGCTGGCCACGCCGGACCGGCCCGGCTCCAGGTCGCCGACCAGGCCTGGAGGTCCGACCGGCCGCCAGGGCGACCCCGGGGGCGGGTCACCGCCCATCACCCACGCGCCGCCGGGGAGGTCGGGCGGCCGCAGGCAGGCCGGGACGGCCAGGACCCGGGCCCGGACGCCCCGCAGCGGCAGCCCGCCCCGCTGGTGGACCTGCACGTGCACCCGGGCCGGCTGACCGGGCCGGACCCGACCGCCCAGCTCGAGCAGGCCGGCCGCCCCCGGCCCGCGATCGTCCTCGAACTCCACCGGCTCCACCGGCCCGGCCGCCGGCGCCGGCGAGGCCTCCACCTTGATGTCCGGGCACTCCCACCACCAGCCTCCGGGCCCATCCTCGGGACGGGGGCGGCTGGCGCGGAGGACGGGGGCGGCCGCCGCCGGGCCGGGGGCGTCGTCGAGGGCGACCTCCCAGACGCCGCGGCCGAGCAGGCCGACCCGCAGCAGGCGTCCGGGCCGGTGCAGCGCGAGGGCGAGGGCCGGGGCGTTGGGCAGCCCGTTCCCGAACGGGTGCCAGCCGGCCCCGTCGTCGACGCGACGCCACACGCCGGCGTCGGTGGCCGCGAACACCGTGCCTGGCCGGTCCGGGTCGAGGGCGAGCGCGCTCACCGGGACCGCGGGCAGCTCACCGCTGCGGTCCTCCCAGCTCACCCCGCCGTCGCCCGACCGCCACACCCGCCAACCCCGCGGGCCCGACCAGGCCGCCCACACGATCTCCGGGTGCTCGGGGTCGGCGGCGACCGCGGTGACGTTCTCCCGCGCCCGCGGCGGGGCGGTCTCCGTCCCGACCTGCGGCGGCTGGTCGGCGGTGGCGGCCTGGGACCAGACCTCGGTGCCCTCGTAGCTGAGGGTGCCGAGCGCGCCGGCTCCGGCGAGCAGCCAGCGGTGGTCGTCGGGGTGGTCGGCCAGCCGGTCGACCTCGGCGACGGCCAGGCCGGTGCTCAGGGACCGCCAGGAGCGCCCGCCGTCGGGCGAGCGGAACAGGCCGCCCTCATTGGCCACATAGAGCGTCCCGGGGTCGCCGGGGGCGAACACCACGGCGTGCTGGCCCGGCGGGAGGCTGTCGCCGGCCGGCCGCGCCGCCAGGTCGACCCACGACCAGCGGCCGCCCGCCCCGCGGGCCCCCCGGTGCAGGCCGAACGCGCCCAGCCAGACCACCTCGGGATCGGCCGGGTCGGCCGCGCAGGCCCAGTGGTGCCAGGCCTGCTGGCTCTGGAGGTCGGCCGGCGGCTTGACCGGGTCGAACGGGCCGTTGGCGTGGTCGCGCCGCCACAGGTGCCCGACGCCGTCGCCGGCGGCGAACACGTAGGCCACCTGGCCGCCGGCCGCGTGCGCGACCGCCACCCGGTCGAAGCCGACGGGTGCCGACGCCAGGACCAGCGGCCGCCAGGTCGCCCCGCCGTCCTCCGACCGGTGCACCCCGTGCTCCCCACCGGCCAGCAGCTCGCCGCCGGCTCCCGCGGAGACCGCCCATGCCCGGCCGGCCAGCCGCCGCTCCCAGCCGGTGCCGCCGTCGCGTGACGCCCACAGCCCGGCGGTGGTGGCGGCGAGCAGCCGGCCGGCGTCACCCGGGTCGACCAGCAGGTCGTGGAAGCCGGCGCCGAGCAGCTCGGCTGCGACCAGCGGCCGCCAGGTGGCCCCGCCGTCGTCCGAGCGCAGCAGCCCGACCCCGAGCGCGGCCAGCGCCTCACCCTGACCGGTGCCGGCATAGGCCACCGCCGGGTTCCCCGGGGCGAACGCGACGGCGCCGATGGCCAGCGACGGCAGGTCGTCGGCGCGCGGCCGCCAGCGCCGACCGCCGTCGCGGCTCTCCCAGATCCCGCCGGCGCCGGCGCCCGCCAGCAGGTGCCCGGGATCATCCGGGTCGATCGCCACCGCCGCCACCCGCCCGGCAACCCTGGGGCGGCTGCCCGGCCCGGACCCGGCCGTGCGGCCGTGCGGGATCGCGAACGGGCCGAGCGGCCGCCACCCCGGCCCGGGCGGCGCCGCCGCCAGCGCGCCCGCGAGCTCGTCGAGGGCGGCCAGGCGGGCGGCGGCGTAGGCCGCCCGGTCCTCGTCCTCGAGGGATCGTCGCAGGCGGAAATGGTCGAGGCGGGCACGGTCTGGCGCCCCGGCTCGCCTGGGGCCAACCGGCAGGTACATGAGGCCACCTCCGGATCCAGGAGTCTATGGAGCCGCTGATCCGGCTGTCCAGCGATCGCCAGGCGCCTCTATCCTGGCCGGGTCAGCAAGGGATGCGGAAAGGTCGACTGGATGGCGGGACCGGTGGCGGTCGTCTGGGACGAGCAGCTGGCCGCGTACGACTTCGGGCCCGAGCATCCGCTGCGGCCGGCGAGGGTGCAGCTGACCGTGGCCCTGGCCGGCGCCTGCGGGCTGCTGGAGCAGGCACGGCTGGTCGAGCCGGCGGCCATCTCAGGGACCGACCTGGCCCGGGTCCACGAGCTCGACTACCTGGCGGCGGTCAAGGCGGCGGAGGGGGGAGCTCCGGCGCCAAGCTATGGCTTCGGGCCCGGCGACAACCCGCCGTTCGCCGGCATGCACGAGGCGGCCAAGCGGGTCTGCGGGGCGACCGTGGCGGCCGCCGAGGCGATCCGCTCCGGGCAGGCCCTGCACGCCTTCTCGCCCGCCGGCGGGCTCCACCACGCCATGCCGAGCCGGGCCAGCGGCTTCTGCGTCTACAACGACCCGGCGGTGGGGATCGCCTGGCTGCTCGACCAGGGGGTCGAGCGGATCGCCTACCTGGACGTCGACGTCCACCACGGCGACGGGGTCGAGGCGGTGTTCGCGGACGAGCCGAGGGTGCTGACCGTGTCGCTGCACGAGTCCGGGCGGTACCTGTTCCCCGGCACCGGCTTCGCCCACGAGGTCGGGGTGGGCCCGGCCCGCGGCACCGTGGCCAACCTGCCGCTGCCGCCCTCGACCACCGACGACCTGTACCTGGCCGCCTTCGACGCGGTGGTGCCGGCTCTGGTCAGGGCCTTCCAGCCCGAGCTGCTGGTCACCCAGCTCGGCTGCGACACCCACTACACCGACCCGCTGGCCCACCTGGGACTGACCGTGAACGCCTACCGGCAGCTCGCCGGAAGGCTCCACGATCTCGCCCATACGGTGGCCGGTGGTCGCTGGCTGGCCACCGGCGGTGGTGGCTACCAGTGGGCGGCGGTGGTGCCGCGGGCGTGGTGCACCTACCTTGCCGAGATGGTCGGGTCCGAGCTGCCGGAGCGGCTCCCCAAGCCCTACCTGGACGAGGTGACCGAGCGGTTCGGCGTCCTGCTGGACCCGGAGATGGCCGACGAGGTGGTCGCGCTGCGCAGCGAGCACCGGTCCCGGGTCGAGGCCGAGCTCGGCCGCACCATCGAGGTGGCCAGGACCAACCTGTTCCCCCTCCATGGCCTGACCGTCTGAGTCCGGCCAGGCTCGCGTTCGCTACCATAAGAGGCCGACCCACGACGACCGGAGCGCGAGCATGCCCGACCTTCTCTCCCGCGACGAGCTCGGCCGTCACCTGGTCACGGCCCGGATCGCCGGGCCGGTGCGGACGCCCGTCTGGGACGTGCTCCGCAAGGCCGGGCTGGTCGCCGCCGGCGACCCGGACCACTGCTTCGGCCTGTCGGGCATGCGCCGGTACACCCAGGACCAGGTGCTGGCCGAGGTCGCGCGCCAGTTCGGCTGGGCCCACACGCCCGGCGAGCCCGGCGACGGTCCCACCTGGATCGAGCCGGGACCGCTGCTGGACGAGCTCGACCGGGCGGCCGAGCGCCTGGCCGGGGCGGCCGCGGCCGGCGAGCACGTGCTGTTCGCCACCGGCCACCCGACCGGCCTGCTCGGGCTCTACCAGCAGCTCGCCGCGGCCATGCGCCACTCCGGGGCCAAGCTGTCGCGGCCCGGCGACGGCCTCGCCTTCCGCTTCCACGAGCACCGGCGCCGCATCATCTACGTCGGCTGGGTGGCGGTGCTGGCGTCGGGCGCCAACCTGTACCACACACATGACGCCCACCCGATGGAGCTGGTGCTGGAGCAGGCCACCAAGGTCGACCTGGTGGTCGGCGACCACGGCTGGGCGGGGGTGGCCGCCGAGCGCGGCATCGAGGTGGTCGCGGTGGCCGACATCAACGACCCCGCCCTGCCGATGGCCAAGGCCGAGGGACGGGCCGGGGTGGTCATCGGCATGGACGACAACGTGCGCCCGACCCCGGCGGTCTACGACCCGCTCGGCGACTACCTCGTCGCCAGGTTGCCGTGACCACGGCGGACGCACACCAGGCCGGGCTTGGTCGGAGGGAGCGCCGGTGACGGACCGTTACGACCGCCTGATCGAGCAGGTGCTCGACGACCCCGGCACGGTCCTGCTGCTCGGGTCGATGGACTCCGGCAAGACCACCTTCGCCAGAGCCCTGCTGGCCGGCGCCGTCGACCGCGGGATCCCGGCCGCCTACCTGGACACCGACCTCGGCCGGACGACGGTGGGGCCGCCGACCACCATCGGCCTCAAGCACGTGCTCAAGGCCAAGCATCTCGAGGACGACGAGCTCGCCCTGGCGGACGGGCTCTATTTCGTCGGCTGGGTCACTGCCCAGTTCCACCTGCTCCCCCTGGTCGCCGGGACGGCCAAGCTGATGGACGTCGTCCGCCGGGCCGGGGCCGAGCTGGTGGTCGTCGACACCTCGAGCCTGATCAGCGGCGTCTACGGCCAGATCCTCAAGTACCACAAGATGGAGGTCACCCGCCCCGAGTACGTCATCGGCTTCGAGCGCGGCGAGGAGCTGGAGCCGCTGCTCGGCATCGCCCGCCGCTTCACCCCGGCCCGCGTCGAGGCCTACCCCGTCCACCCGGACGCGCGCCCGACCACCGCCGACGAGCGCTCCGAGACCCGCCGAGCCCGGTTCGCCGCCTACTTCTCCGGCAACCTGCACCGCTGGCGGGTCAAGCCGACGGTGTTCCTGCCCTCCCTGCCCCCCGACGCCGACCTGGCCGGCCTGGCCGGCCTGCTGGTCGGCATGGAGGACGGCAAGGGCTCCTGCGTCGGCATCGGCTACCTCGAGCTGGCCGAGGACGGCGGTCTGCGCATGATCTCCGCCGTCTCCGAAGGGGCCAGGGCCCTCCGCCTCGGCTCCACCCGCATCACCCCCGACTGGACCTCCACCACCCGGGTCGACCTGCGCCACCTGTTCGGCACCGAATAGCCGGACGGGTCGCCCCTGCGGCCGGGGGCGAGCCGGTCTGGCGGCGGCCGGGCGCTCGGGCGACCATGGCGCGCAGCCGGGCGCAACCTTCGGGGTCGGCCCTCAGCGGCCCCGCCTTCGCCGTCCTTGGCCACCTCCCGGCAACCGCCACGGGCGTGGCACCGCAGGGGGTCGTGCCACAATGCCTGCCATGGCTGGGTACGACTGGATCACCTTCACCTCGGATTACGGGTTGGACGACCATTTCGTGGGGGTGTGCCACGGGGTGATGGCCAGGGTCGCCCCGCGGGTCCGGGTGATCGATGTGAGCCATGCGGTGCGGGCGCAGGACGTGCGGCACGGGGCGGTGCTGCTGGCCCAGGCCGTGCCGTTTCTCCCGGTGGCGGTGCATCTGGCCGTCGTCGACCCGGAGGTCGGGACCGGGCGGGGGATGGTGGCGATCGAGGCCGGCGGGCAGGTGCTGGTCGGGCCCGACAACGGGCTGCTGATCTGGGCGGCCGAGGCGCTCGGCGGGGCCGGCCGGACGCATGCGCTCCAGAACCCGCGCTACCGGCTGGGCCCGGTGTCGAGGACCTTCCACGGGCGCGACGTGTTCGCGCCGGCGGCGGCCCATCTCGCCACCGGGGTCGACCCGGCCGAGCTGGGGCCGGAGGTCGACCCGGACCGGCTGGTCCGGCTGGAGCGGGCGGCATCTCGGGTCGACGGCGACCAGGTCCACGGCAGCGTCGTGCTGGTCGACCACTTCGGCAACCTGGCGCTCGACCTGCGCCGGGCGGACCTGGAGCGGGTCGGGGTGGCGACCGGCGACCCGGTGGACCTCCACCTCGGCGGCCAGACCCACCGGCTGCGGTTCGCGGACACGTTCGGGTCGGTGCCGACCGACAGCCTGGTCCTGCACGAGGACTCCTTCGGTTCGCTGGCCGTGGCCGTCAACCGCGGCCGGGCCGCCGAGCGACTCGATGCCCGCTCCGGCGACCCGGTGGTGGTCGCCCGCGTCGCGCCGGGCCGGGACTGATGGGCCGTCGCATCCTGGTGACCGGGGCGGCCCGCTCGACCGGGCGCCGGCTGGTCGCCGCGCTGGCCACCGACCCCGAGGTGGATGCGGTGGTGGCGGTCGACGACCTCGGGCCGGACCAGCCGTTCCCGCCCGGGGTCGAGCAGCTCCGGGTCGACCTGCGCAGCCCGGCGCTGGTCAGGACCGTCCAGTCGACCGGGATCGACACCTGCGTGCACCTCGGGGTGACCGCCGAGCCGAGGGCCGCCGGGGGCCGGGCGACCATGAAGGAGCGCAACGTGCTCGGCACCATGCAACTCCTCGCCGCCGCCTACCATGCTCCCGACCTTCGCCGCCTCGTGCTCAAGTCGACCACGGCGGTGTACGGGGCCGCGGCCGGCGACCCGGCCGTGTGGACCGAGGCGATGGGCCACGAGACGCCCCGCCACGGCTTCGGCAAGGACGCCATCGAGGTCGAGGACTACGTCCGCTCCTTCGACCGGCGCCGGCCCGACGTCGCCGTCACCGTCCTGCGGCTCGCCAACCAGGTCGGGCCGACCGTCGACAACCCCTTGACCCGCTACTTCGAGCTCCCCGTCTGCCCGACGGTGTTCGGCTTCGATCCCCGGCTGCAGTTCCTGCACGAGGACGACACGGCCGAGGTCCTGCTCCAGGCCACCCTCGGCCCGGCCGCCCGCGGCACCTTCAACGTCGCCGGGGACGGGGTGGTCCTGCTCAGCCAGGCCATCCGGATCGCCGGCAAGCCGCCCCTGCCCATTCCCGAGCCGCTGGTCAACCGTGTTGCCGAGCTGGTCGGGCGGACCGTCGACTTCTCCCCGGAGCAGGTCCGCTTCCTCCAGTACGGGCGGGTGGCCGACACCACGGCAGCCCGCAAGCAGCTCGGCTTCTCCCCGGAATGGACCTCGTTGCACGCCTTCGAGGACTTCGCCGCCACCAGGCTGCGCAGGCTGGTCACCGAGGAGCGGGTGGCGAGGCTCGAGCAGGAGGTGCTGGCCGGCCTGCGCCGTGCCGCCGGCTGGCTGTTCCGAGGGGATGCCACGGTGCGAGGTGAGGGTTCCCGGTGAGCCGGGCGGGGGAGCGTTGCCAGGCGCTCACCAAGAAGGGCGAGCGCTGCCGCAACCCGGCCGGGCCGGGCGGCCGCTGCGCCCGCCACCGCCAGCCCGGGACCACCCGGGGAGCCGGGCCCGACCCCGGCGCCGAGGGTGATCTGGGGGCGGCGGCGCTGCTCCGCTGGGCCGAGGAGGCGCTGGAGTTCCTCGGTCGCCGGCTGCTTGGCGACTACGAGGTCGACGAGTTCGGCCACGACCCCGACCTGGTCCAGCACGTGCTGGCCCCGCTGCTGCGCCCCCTGTACCGGCACTGGTGGCGGGTGGAGACCCGCGGCCTCGAGCACGTCCCGGCCAAGGGCCCTGCCCTGGTGGTGGGCAACCACGCCGGCACCTTGCCGTTCGACGCCCTGATGGTCGCCCTCGCCCTGCTCGACCACCACCCGGCCCACCGGTCGCTGCGCATGCTCGCCGCCGACCTCGCCTTCGACCTCCCGGTGGTCGCCCCCCTTGCCCGCAAGTCGGGCAACACCCTGGCCTGCGCCGAGGACGCCAGGCGGCTGCTGGAGGCCGGCGAGCTGGTCGGGGTCTGGCCGGAGGGCTACAAGGGCCTCGGCAAGCCGTACCGCGAGCGCTACCGGCTCCAGCGCTTCGGCCGCGGCGGCTTCGTGGAGATCGCGCTGCGCACCGGGGCACCGATCGTGCCGGTGGCGGTGCTGGGCAGCGAGGAGATCTACCCGATGGTGGCCAACCTGCGTCGGCTGGCCCGCCTGCTCGGCCTCCCCTACTTCCCGGTGACGCCCACCTTCCCGCTGCTCGGCCCGCTGGGGGCGATCCCCCTGCCATCGAAATGGCTGATCGAGTTCTGCCCCCGGATCGAGACGGCCCATCTCGGGCCGGAGGCGGTCCTGGATCCCATGGTGCTGTTCGACCTGACCGACCAGGTCCGCGACACCATCCAGCAGACGGTCCACGCGAACCTGGTCGCCCGCCGCGGCGTCTTCAGCTGAAGGCCGCCGCCCCGTCGAGCCACGCGAACGCCTCGCGGTCACCGGCCGCGGCCCGTTCGAGCGGCGGCAGCCGGCCCGCGGTCTCGGCGGGCGGGTCGCCGTGCCGGCAGGGGCAGGCGACCAAGTGGGCGTCCCGGAGGACGGTCGAGTCTGGTCGTCACGGGGAGTCAGCGGCTGAGCAGGAGCTGCAGCGCGGCCGCGAGCACGATCATCACGAGCAGGGCGCCCACGACGATGGCGGTCCCGGTTCGCATCGGCGGCGGCTTCTACCCGTTTCGCAGGGCCGCGCGTGAACGCGCCCGTTGTGCGCCCCTGGCCAGATGGCCCCTGGCGATCTCGAGGTTCTCCCGGAGCACGTCGAGCAGGGCCGGGCGGTCGTCGGCCCAGGTGCGCACGTCGAGCTCGAGGGTGACGGCGCCGCCGAAGCCGGCGCTCCCGACCGTCTGGAGGAACTCGGGGATGGGCAGGACGCCCCGGTCCAGCAGCCCGTGGGTGTCGCGCCCGCGCCCGTCGTTGTTGGAGACGTGCAGGTGCACCACCCGGTCGGCCAGCTCCTCCCAGGCGGCCATCAGGTCGCCGCCGGCAACGGCCAGATGGCTGGTGTCCAGGACCAGAGACGGCCAGCGACCCAGTTCGGACGGGGCGGTGCCGCTGAAGAAGCGGAGGCTGCGACCGTTCACGTTGATCGGGAACATGTTCTCGACCGCGATCGTCACCCCGGTCTCCTCGCGGATGCGGGGGATGGCCTCGTCCAGCCAGTCGGCGTACACGGTCTGCCAGCGGTACGGCGGGTGGATCACGACGGTCGAGACCTTGGCCGTCTCGGCGAAGCGCACGCAGCGCTCGAGCTTGCCCTTGGGGTCGGTCCCGAACACCAGCCAGGTGGCGACGAGGAACGGCCCGTGCACGGCCGGCACGGGCACGCCGTAGCGGGCGGCCAGCGCCCCCAGCCGGTGCGGGTCCTGGCTCACCTTGTCCTGCATGATCATCAGCTCGGCACCGTCGAAGCCGGTCTCGGCGATCAGCTCGAAGGTCTCCTCGAGCGAGAACATGAAGAACGGCCCGGTGGCGACGAGAACCGGAGGCACCGAGGGCACCGGCACCGAGGGCACCGGAGGAAGCTTGGACAAGATCGCTCCTCGTGAACGACAAGCCGGGCGTACCGCTGAGCGCGCGGCGGATGCTACCAAGCTACAAGAAGTGCAGTTGTCCGGGCTGGACTAGACTGCGGGCATGCACTGGCTGCTCCCCGCCGTCGCCGCGGTCGCCTCGGCCGCGTTCGCGGTGGCGGTGCTGCGCCAGTACGCCGCCCGGCGCCGACCGCACCAACTCGCCTGGGGCCTTGCCCTGACCATGTTCGCGGTCGCCTCGCTGGCCCTGCTGGCCGGGGTGACGGTTGGCTGGACGCCGCTCTCGTTCAAGGTCTACTACCTGTTCGGGGCGGTCCTGAACGTGCCCTGGCTGGCGCTGGGCACCGTCGAGCTGCTCGCCGGTCGGGCCACCGGCCGTGCCTACGCCGCCAGCCTGGCCGTGTTCACGGTGCTCAGCCTGGTCCTGGTCGTGCTGGCCAGGGTCGACCATGGCGACCTGGCCGGCCGGCTGCTGCCCGAGGGCAAGCAGTTCCTGCCGGCGGCCGTCCGGGTCCTCGCCGTGCTCGGCAATACCGTCGGCACCCTGATCGTGGTCGTCGGCGCGGTGTCCAGCGGCCTCGCCATGCGCTCCCGGCGGGACCAGCGACCCCGGTTCGAAGGAAATCTCCTCATCGCGCTCGGGGTGCTGCTCGCGGCCGGCGGCGGGGTGTTCGCCTTCCTGGCCTCCAGCGACCAGCTGGCCCTCGGCCTGGCCCTGGGGGCGAGCGTGATGTACCTGGGCTTCAGGCGTGCCTCGGCACCGGCACGGCCGCCGGTGCCCACCGGCCCATGATCCGGGTCACGCTCTACACCAGGGTCGGCTGCCACCTGTGCGAGGAGGCCGAGCGGGTCCTCCAGGAGGAGCGGGCGACCACGCCGTTCCACCTCGACCTGGTGGACATCGACCGCGACCCGGCGCTGGCCCGACGCTACGGGGTGCGGGTTCCGGTGGTGGCGGTGGACGGCGTGGAGCTGTCCGAGTACGAGGTCCCCGTTGACCTGCTGCGGGCGCGGTTGGGCAGGGTTGGCGCCGATTGAGAACACGATCACGTGAGCCTAGACTCGAAGTGAACCAGTGGACGGGGGTGGGAGTCCGTGCGAGACCGTATTCCGGAGGCAACCATCGCCCGCCTGCCCGTGTACCTCCGCTGCCTGGTCGACATGTCGGAGCGCGGCACCCATCGCGTCTCCTCCGACCAGCTGGCCGATGCGGCGGGGGTGAACTCGGCCAAGGTCCGCAAGGACCTCTCCTACCTCGGCTCCTACGGCACCAGGGGCGTCGGCTACGACGTCGAGTACCTGATCTACCAGGTCCGCCGCGAGCTCGGCCTGGAGCAGGCCTGGGCGGTGGCGATCATCGGGGTCGGCAACCTCGGCCACGCCCTCGCCAACTACCGGGGCTTCGGCGAGCGCGGCTTCCGTATCGCCGCCCTGCTGGACGCCGACACCGGCAAGGTCGGCGAGGAGCTGGGCGAGCTGACCATCGACCACATCGACGAGCTGGACCGCGTGGTCAAGGAAGAGCAGGTCGCGATCGGCATCATCGCTACCCCGGCCGGGGCGGCGCAGGAGGTCTGCGACCGGCTGGTCGCCGCCGGCGTCACCTCGATCCTGAACTTCGCTCCCGCCCACCTCCAGGTGCCGGCCGGGGTCTCGCTCCGCAAGGTCGACCTCTCCACCGAGCTGCAGATCCTCTCCTTCCATGAGCAGCGCCGGACCGCCGTCGACCTGGTCCGCCGGGTCGCGGCCAGGAACCGGGGCGTTGACGCCGGTCCTGGGCCAGAGGCCCGGGACTGAGCGGCCGTGCCGGTCTTCGTCGTCGGGGCCAACTTCCGCAGCGCCCCGCTGGAGCTGCTGGAGCGGCTCGCCGTCGACCGCGAGCAACGCCCCAAGGTGCTGGCCGGCCTGCTCGACCAGGAGCACGTCCACGAGGCGGTCGTCGTCTCCACCTGCAACCGGGTCGAGGTCTACACCGCCATCAGCCGCTTCCACGGCGCCGCCGGCGACGTCAGGCGATTCCTGGCCGACCTCAACGGCCTGCAGCTCGGGGAGTTCGCCCACCAGCTGTACGACTACTACGAGGAGCGGGCCGTCCGGCACCTGTTCGCGGTGGCCGCCGGGATCGACTCGATGGTGGTGGGCGAGGAGCAGATCCTCGGCCAGGTCCGGGAGGCGTTCCAGGCCGCCCAGGGTGAACGGTCGGTCGGGCCGGTACTGTCGGCCCTGTTCATCCGGGCCGTCAAGGTCGGCCGGCGGGTCAGGAGCGAGACCGGCATCGGCGCCGGGCGTGCCTCCACCGTCACGGTCGGGCTGCGCGTGGCCGACGAGCAGCTCGGTGGCCTGGCCGGGCGCCGGGCGCTGCTGATCGGGGCCGGCAGCCTGACCCGCCTGGCCGGCCGGAGCCTGCGCGAGGCCGGAGCCGGCGAGCTGGTGGTGGCCAACCGGACGCCGGCCACGGGCGCCGCCCTCGCCCGCGAGCTCGGCGGCCGTGCCGTGGCCCTGGAGCGCGTCTCCGATGAGCTGGCCGCCGCTGACCTGGCCATCGCGGCCACCGCCGGGTCCACCCCGACCGTCACCACGGCAACCGTGTCCGCCGCCATGGCCCGCCGTGCCGCCGACGGCCCGCTGGTCCTGCTCGACCTGGGGGTGCCTCGCGACGTGGAGCCTGAGGTCCGGGAGCGGCCCGGGGTCGTCCTGGCCGACCTGGACGCGCTGCGGGCGGTGCTGGAGACCGACGAGGGCCCGCGGCGCGAGGTCGAGCGAGTCCGCGCCCTGATCGCCGAGGAGGCGGACTCGTTCATGGGCGGCCGGCGCGAGGCCAGGCTGGGCCCGACCATCCGGGCGCTGCGGGCCAGGGCCGAGCAGGTCCGCCAGCAGGAGCTGGCCAGGGGCGCATCCAGGCTGGCCGGCCTCGACGAGCGCCAGCGGGCCGCGGTCGACGCGGTGACCAGAGGACTGGTCAACAAGCTGCTGCACGACCCGATGGTCCGCGGCAAGGCCCTGGCCGCCAGGCCCGACGGCGACCTGTACGTCGCCGCCCTGCGCGAGCTCTACGGCCTCGACCCCCAGCCGGCCGACGATGACCAGCGGTAGCCCCGGCCGGCTGCGGCTGGCCACGCGGGCCAGCGCGCTGGCGCTGGCCCAGAGCCGGCTGGTCGCCGACGGCCTGCGGGCGGCCTGGCCTGATCTCCGCACCGAGCTGGTCACCGTCGTCACCGAGGGGGACCGGCGCCGCGACCTGCCGGCGGCCGCCCTTGGCGGCAAGGGCATCTTCACCGCCGCCGTGCAGGATGCGGTGCTGGACGGGCGGGCCGACCTGGCCGTCCACTCGGCCAAGGACCTGCCCGCCGCCCAGGTCCCCGGCCTGGTGCTGGCCGCCGTGCCCGAGCGCGACGACCCTCGGGACGTGCTGGTCGGCCGGCACCGGCTGGCCGGCCTGGACGACCTGGCGCCCGGGGCCAGGGTCGGCACGGGCAGCCCACGGCGGGTCGCGCTGCTGAACTGGGCCCGGCCCGACCTCGAGCTGGTCGCCATCCGAGGCAACGTCGACAGCCGGGTGCGCAGGGTCCATGGCGGCGAGCTGGACGCGGTCGTCCTGGCCGCGGCCGGGCTGCGCCGGCTCGGGCTGGGCCTTGACGCGGCCGTCCCGCTCGACCCGGAGGTGTTCACGCCAGCCCCCGGCCAGGGCACCCTGGCCGTCGAGGCGCGCGAGGACGACACCGGCGCCCTCGGCATGCTGAGCGCCCTGACCCACCGGCCGTCGCGGGTCGCGCTGCGGGCCGAGCGGGCGTTCCTGGAGCGGCTCGGCGGGTCGTGCACGCTGCCCGCCGGCGCGCTGCTGCGCCGGGTCGACGACGGCCCGCTGGAGATCCAGGGCTTCCTGTCCGCCCTCGACGGCAAGGGCCTGGTCCGCGAGCGCCTCCGCGGCCCCGCCGGCCAACCCGAGGCCGTCGGCCGGGCCCTGGCCGACCGCCTGCTCGACGCCTGCGGCCCCGAGGTCCGCTCCCTGGTCGAGGACAGCCGCCGGTGACCGCACCGGACGGCTCGCTGGCCGGGTTGACCGTGCTGGTGCCGCGGGCGCGGGACCAGGCGGGCGGGTTCTCGGTGCTGCTGCGGGCCAGGGGGGCCGAGGCGCTGGAGGTGCCGACCATCGAGATCCGGCAGGTCGCCTCCACCGCCGAGCTCGACCGGGCGGTCGAGGCGCTGGCCGCCGGGCGCTTCGACTGGATCGTGCTGACCAGCGTGAACGGGGTGGCGGCGATACGGGCCAGGGCCGAGGCGCTGGGGTACGGCCCCGCCGCCCTCGGCCCGGTCGGCGTGGCCGCCGTCGGCCCGGCCACCGAGTCGGCGCTGCGGGACTGGGGGGTCGCCCCCGACCTCGTCCCCGAGGCCGCCACCACCGCGGCCCTGGGCCAGGCGTTCCCCGACCCCTCCGGCTCCGGGGCGGTCCTGCTGGCCAGGGCCGACCTGGCCAACCCCGCGCTGGGAGTGATCCTGCGCGACAAGGGCTGGCAGACCTCCGAGGTGGTGGCCTACCACACCGTCCCGGTCGGGGAGCTCGACCCGGCGGCCCGCCGGCGCCTGGATGGCGGCGAGGTCGACTGGGTGGCGTTCACCGCCTCCTCCACCGTCGAGGGGTTCCTGCGCGGGTACGGCGGCCCGCCACCGCCAGGAGTGCGGGTGGCCGCGATCGGCCCGGTGACCGCCGACGCCGCCCGCTCGGCCGGGATGCGGGTGGTGGCCACCGCCGCCGAGCACACCATCCCCGGCCTGGTCGCCGCCATCGAGCGCGCCGTCGCGAGGTAGGGTTGACCCGGCCGAGCAGACGAATCCGAGGAGTCGGTATGCAACCTGCGCCGTTTCCGGTGAGCCGTTCGCGGCGGCTGCGCCACACCCGGGTGCTGCGAGAACTGGTGCGCGAGACCGAGCTGTCACGCCGCCACCTGGTCGCCCCGCTGTTCGTCAAGCAAGGCATCGCCGAGCCGGCGCCGATCGCCTCGATGCCCGGCCACGCCCAGCACACCCTCGAGAGCCTTCGCAAGGAGGCGGCCGAGCTGGCCGGCCTCGGCGTCCCCGCCCTGCTGCTGTTCGGCATCCCGGCCGGCAAGGACGCCGAGGGCTCCCAGGCCTGGGCGCCGGAAGGGATCGTCCAGCGGGCGCTGCGGGCCCTGGCCGCCGACCTCGGCGACGAGGTCGCCCTGATCGCCGACCTGTGCCTGTGCGAATACACCGACCACGGCCACTGCGGGGTCATCGCCGACGCGCCCGGGGGCCAGGTGGTGGCCAACGACCCGACGCTGGAGCGGTACCGGCGGATCGCCGTCGCCCAGGCCGAGGCCGGGGCGTCGATGATCGCACCCAGCGGGATGATGGACGGCCAGGTGGCCGCCATCCGGAGCGCCCTGGACGAGGCCGGCTTCGCCGACACGCCGATCCTGGCCTACGCGGCCAAGTACGCCTCGGGCCTGTACGGCCCGTTCCGGGAGGCTGCCGAGGGCGCACCCCGCTTCGGCGACCGGTCCGGCTACCAGATGGACCCGGCCAACGGTGACGAGGCGTTGCGCGAGGTCGCCCTCGACGTCGCCGAGGGTGCCGACCTGGTCATGGTCAAGCCGGCCCTGGCCTACCTGGACGTGCTCTGGCGGGTGAAGCAGACCTTCGGGCTGCCGACCGCCGCCTACCATGTGTCCGGCGAGTACGCGATGGTCAAGGCGGCCGCCGAGCGCGGCTGGATCGACGGCGAGCGCGTCATGCTCGAGGTGCTGACCGGCATCCGGAGGGCCGGAGCCGACCTGGTCGTCACCTATTTCGCCCGCGACGCCGCCCGGCTGCTCTAGGAAGGTTCCACGTGAAACCTTGGCGCGTCGGCCCGAAAGGCCGCTTCGAGCAGCAGACCGTCACCAGTCGGGACTAGCCCACCCATGGCCGACCCGTTCGACCTGGTCATCTTCGACTGCGACGGCGTGCTGGTCGACAGCGAGCGCATCGCCGTCCGGGTCGAGGCCGAGCTGCTGGCCGAGCTGGGCTGGCCGCTGAGCGAGGCCGAGGTCGTCGAGCGGTTCATGGGCCGGACCGACGAGTTCATGGACGAGGCGATCGAGGCCCAGCTCGGGGACCGGCTGCCCGCCGACTGGAAGGACCAGTTCCAGCGCCGCTCCCGGGCGGCCTTCGCCGCCGAGCTCGTCCCGGTCGACGGCATCCTGGAGGCGCTCGACCAGATCACCACGCCGACCTGCGTCGCCTCCGGCGGCAGCTACGACAAGCTCCGCTTCACCCTGGGGCACACCGGCCTGTACCGGCGGTTCGAGGGCCGGATCTTCAGCGGCAAGGAGGTCGCCAACGGCAAGCCGGCCCCTGACCTGTACCTCCACGCGGCCGCACGGATGGGGGTCGAGCCGGCGGCCTGCGCGGTGGTCGAGGACAGCCACTACGGTGTCCTGTCGGCCCGGGCTGCCGGGATGCGCGTCTTCGGCTACGCCGGCGGCCTGACCCCGGCGCACCGCCTGGAAGGCCCGGGGACGGTGGTGTTCGACGACATGCGCGAGCTGCCGCGCCTGCTGGCGGGCGCGCGCACCTGAGACCGGCCAGACGCCGGCGGTCTCAGAACCGGCCGGCGCGGCGCAACCGCCTCGGGCGACCGGTCTCAGAACCGGCCGGCGCGGCGCAACCGCCTCGGGCGACCGTCGGGATCGACCAGCGTCCTGTAGACCGGAGTGGCCCACCAGGCCGCCCAGGGCTGGACCGGGCCCGGGACGTGCTCGCGGGCGTGGCCGGGTGGGCGCGGCCCGCGCCGACCGCCTTCGTGCCAGGCGGTCAGGGTGGCGGCCGTCCGCCGCCAGGCGTCGAAGCCGTCGACCGAATCCAGCAGGTCGCCGTCCTCGCCGGGCCCGCGCCCGAGATGCTCCCGCCACAGGTGCAGGCGCAACCGCCTGGCGAACACCCGGGCGCCGTCGCCGAGGCCGGCCGGGTCGCGCGGCTCCCGCTCGTCGCTGGTGTCGTCAAGGACGGCCGCCGACAGCTCGGCGTCGTGGGTCCAGGACCGGCGGTTCATGTTGTCGGAGCCGACGGCCGCCCACACGTCGTCGATCACGCAGACCTTGGCGTGCACGTAGATCGGCGTGCCCTGCTGGTTCTCGAGGTCGTAGACGGCGACCCGGTCGCCGCCGGCCGCCTGCAGCAGGTCGAGCGCGGCCTGCTGGCCGATCCGGTTGGGCGGGCCCGTCATGCGCCCGTCCTGGTCGGGATAGCGGGGGACGACCGCGATCAGCCGCAGCTCGGCCGAGCGGCGCAGCGCGTCGGCCAGGGCCTGGGCGATCTCCTCCGACCACAGATACTGGTCCTCGAGGTAGACGAACCGGCGGGCCCGCCACAGGGCCTTGAGGTAGGCGCGGGCGATGCTGCGCTCCCCGGCCGGCGCGAACGGCAGCGGCGGCCGCTTGGCCGGGTAGGTGCGCAGCACCTGGACGGCGTGGGGACCGGCCGGGGCCGGGTCGCGGAGCATGGGCGGCAGCGGGCTTGGATGCCTCGGCTGGCCGACCCGCCTGGTCAGCCGGGCCCGCCACGGGTTGCGGTGGTCCAGCGGGGTCGGGTCCTCCCACCGCTCCCTGAAGGTGACCGCCAGGTCGCCGACGGCCGGGCCGCGCAGCTCGAGCTGCACGTCGTGCCATGGGGGGTTGGGGCCGTACCGCTCGTCCATCGGCACCGCCTGCGGGTCGCCCAGGTGGCGCTCGTCGTCCCTGCGCCCGTGGCACAGGTCGATCCCGCCCATGAAGGCGACGTCCTCGTCCTCCCGGTCGAGGTGGTGGACCAGGATCAGCTTCTGGTGCTGGCTTCCCGGCCCCCTGACCCGTTCGTCGAGCAGGATCTCGCCGCCCGCCTGGTTGACCACCTCGCCCAGGTGCAGGTTCTGCTCCTCGTTGAAATGGGCGAGATTCGGGTGGGAGCGCCAGAGCAGGCCCCGCACCTGCACGCCCCGCCTGGCCAGGCCGGCCAGGACGGTCCCGAGCTCGGTGCCCTCACCATCCAGCAGCTCGTCGGTGTCGCCACGCCAGTCGGTGATGCCGACCAGGTCGCCCCCGCGCAGCGTGCGAAGCGCCGCCAGCAGCCGCGGATAGTAGGTGGCCCCATGGACCAGCGGCTCGACCCGGTTCCCCTCGGTCCAGGCCCGCCCGTCCCGCCGGCGCCGGTCGATCTCGGTCGCCTTGTTGCCTCGTTCCTGAGCCGTCAGGAACCAGTCCTCGGTCGCCACCTCCGCCTCCCTTCAGGGTCGGCCCTCCGCCGCCATGCAAGAGCACCGGTGCCATGGCCACCCCTGATCCAGTTCCCGTTGGGGAGCGGTCGTAGACTGGGCGCGCCGCCCCGTCTCCAAGGAGCCTCCCGTGCGCCACCGCCGCCTCGGCTCGACCGACCTGGTCGTCAGCGAGCTCGGGTTGGCGGTGTGGCCGCTGGTCGCCGGGCCGCTGGCGCGGTCCGACGAGCAGGTCGCCGACCTGCTCGGCGCCGCCCTCGACCTCGGGATCGGCTACTTCGCCGCCACCGACGCCGACGACGGGGGACGGGCCGAACGCCTCCTTGGCGCAGCCGTCCGCGGCCACCGGGACGAGGTCACGGTGGCCACCACCTTCGGCTACGACACCACCCCCAACCCCTGGCAACCGGCGCCCCAGCCGCCGCGGCACGACTGGTCGACGGCGTTCGCCGGAGCGGCGCTGGACCGCTCACTCGACCGCCTGCGGCTGGAGCCGATCGACCTGTGGCTGCTCCATCATCCGGGCATGGACGCCGTCGAGTCCGATGCGCTGTTCCACTTCCTCGGCGAGCAGGTGGAGAAGGGCAAGATCCGGCACTATGGGGTGGCGCTCGGCCCCGGGGTCGGCTGGGGCGACGAGGGCGCGCTGGCGTTGCGGGACCGCCGGGTCGTGGCCGTCGAGACCGTCTACAACGTCGCCGAGCAGGACCCAGGCCGCGAGCTGGCCGCCCTGGCCACCGAGGTCGGCGCCGGCCTGGTGGTTCGCGATCCGCTGGCCCCGCGGCTGCCGGCCGCGGCCAGGGAGCGGCTGGAGTTCCTGACCAGGGACCGCGACAAGACCCTCGACCAGGCGCTGCTGCGGTTTGCGCTCGCCGACCCGGCCGCGGCCACGGTCCTGCCGCCGGTGCCGGACCAGGCGGTCCTGGCGGAGCTGGCCGCCGCCGCCGACCTGCCGCCGCCGACCGCCCAGGACCTGGACCTGATCGCCGAGCTCCACGAGGCACGGTTCGGCGTGCCTGCGGGGGGCGGCGGGGCCGCGGCGGATGGCGGTCGTGCCGATCATCGTCATCCCCATCGTCATCCCGACCTTCCTGGAGTGAGCCGATGACCCGAGCCCTGCGGAGCGCGGCGCTGTTCGAGCGGGCGAAGGCCGCGATCCCCGGCGGGGTGAACTCGCCGGTGCGGGCGTTCGGAGCGGTCGGAGGCACACCCCGGTTCTTCGCCGGCGGCCAGGGGCCTCACCTCTGGGACGTCGACGGCGGCCGCTACGTCGACCTGGTCTGCTCGTGGGGCCCGCTGATCGCCGGCCACGCCCACCCGAGGGTCGTCGAGGCGGTGCAGGCCGCCACCGCGCGAGGCACCTCCTTCGGCGCTCCCACCGAGGCCGAGGTCGAGCTGGCCGAGGAGGTGGCCCGGCGCGTGCCGGCCGTCCAGAAGCTCCGTATGGTCAACTCGGGCACAGAGGCCACCATGAGCGCGGTCCGCCTGGCCAGGGCGGCCACCGGCCGGGCCAAGCTGGTCAAGTTCGCCGGCTGCTACCACGGCCACGCCGACGGTCTGCTGGCCGCGGCCGGCTCCGGCGTCGCCACCCTCGGCCTGCCCGACTCGCCGGGCGTCACCGCCGCCCAGACCGCCGACACGATCGTGCTCCCCTACAACGACGAGCAGGCCCTCGCCGACGCCTTCTCCACCGGCGGCGACCAGATCGCCGCCGTGATCGTCGAGCCGATCGCCGCCAACATGGGCGTCGTCGCCCCAACCCCAGGCTTCCTGGCCGCGCTGCGGGCCGAGACCCGCCGGGCTCGGGCACTGCTGATCCTCGACGAGGTGATGACCGGCTTCCGGGTCCACCGCGGCGGCGCCACCGGGCTGTGGTCGCTGGAGCCCGACCTGCTCACCTTCGGCAAGGTGCTCGGGGGCGGGCTGCCCGCCGCCGCCTACGGGGGCCCGGCGCGCCTGCTCGACCTGGTCGCCCCCGAGGGGCCGGTCTACCAGGCGGGCACGCTCTCCGGGAACCCGCTGGCCATGGCGGCCGGACTCGCCACCCTGTCGCTGCTCGACGACGGCGCCTACCGGCACCTGGACTGGTTGGCCGGCGCCCTCTGCGACGGGCTGCATGGCGCCTTCGCGGAGGCGGGGATGCCGGCCAGGGTGCAACGCGCCGGCAACCTGTTCAGCGTGTTCATGACCGCCGACCCGGTCGGCGACTACCAGGCAGCCCGGCGCCAGGACACCGCCGCCTACGCCCGCTTCTTCCACGCCATGCTCGAGCGGGGCGTCTACCTGCCCCCGAGCGCCTTCGAGGCCTGGTTCGTCTCCATCGTCCACACCGAGGCCGAGGTCGAGCAGGTCGTGACCGCGGCCAGGGCCGCCGCCAAGGTCGCTGCCGGTGGTCAGCCTTCGGATCGGTAGCCGATGTGGATGTGGTGGCGGTGGGCTTCGTCGGTGAAGTAGGGGCGGTGGTCCAGGGGGAAGGGTGAGCCGATCTCGGTGGGGCGTAGGGGGCCTGGGAGGCGGTCCAGCCAGGTCACCAGGCGGTGGGCGGGGCGGCTGGTGGGGGTGATGGGTTGGCCGTCGACCCGGTCGATGTCGACCGCGCGCCAGACGGTGTGGTTGGACACTCGGGTGGTGCCGTTGACCAGGCGGGAGT
>DASYSE010000127.1:0-10845 GCA_036003705.1 Actinomycetes bacterium
ACAGGGGGTGTTGGCCCACAACCTGGTCAAGGTCAGCGGCCTGCTGCAGCCAAGCAGCGGCTGGCCACCTGTGGGTGACCAAACCAGGCCAGGCGTCCGGCCCTGCAGGGCCAACCAGCTGGCTACCAACCTCGACCGGGAGCCGGGTCGACCCGGGCAGCCACCCACACGATCACAAACCCTGAGAAAGCGTCACGCTCACCAGGCCTTCTTCAGGGCGAAGTACCTAGTGCTGCTCGGCGTTGCTACCGGCGCCCGGCTTGGGGAGTTGCTCGCCCTCGCCTGGCCCGACGTCGATCTAGACCAGGGCACCGTGCGTATCGGCCGGTCGCGGCGGATCGTGGGTGGGCAAATGCAGGTGAAGGGCCCCAAAACGGAGGCCGGCTATCGGACGGTGGTCATCGGCCCGACCGTGATCGCGGCGCTGCGCCGGCTGCGCGTTGAGCAGGCCGAACGACGCCTTATCTTGGGTGCCGACTACCACGATGAGGACTTGGTGATCTGCAAGCCGGACGGTCGGCCCTACCGGCCCGACTCGACCTCAACGCAGTTCCGCAAGTTCGCTGACTCGATTGGCCTGCCGAAGACGGTGCACGTGCACACGCTCCGGCACTCGGCCGCCTCTTTCCTGGCCGCTGCTGGCGTGCCCGCCTCCGATATCGCCGCCCAACTCGGCCATCGGGATGGCGGGGCGCTCGCTCTCAGGATCTATGTCCACCCGCTCGCTGAGGGGCTCGCCCGGGCCGGCGCGCACCTTGACCAAGTAGTCGGGGGGAGCGCAATGAGTCGACGTGGTAGAAGCCGGCCGGCTCGTCGCGGCGCCACGCCGACGCCCACTCGGCGTTTTCGCTGGTAGATGGCGGCAAGGATGGGATTCGAACCCATGGACGCCTTGCGACGTCAACGGTTTTCGAGACCGCCCCATTCGTCCACTCTGGCACCTTGCCGTTCCGGAGTATAGCGGGCTGGTCAGCGGCGGTTGGCGAAGAAGGACCGCAGGACGGCGGCGCAGTCGGGGGCGAGCACGCCGCGGTGGACCTCGACCCGGTGGGGGAGGCGGGGGTCGCGGACCAGGTCGAACAGGGAGGTGACGGCGCCGGCCTTGGGGTCGTCGGCGCCGAAGACCAGCTGGGCGACCCTTGCCTGGACGAGTGCTCCGGCGCACATCGCGCACGGTTCGAGGGTGACCACGAGGGTGCAGCCGTCCAGGCGCCAGGTCCCGAGGGACCTGGCGGCGGCGCGGAGGGCCTCGAGCTCGGCGTGCGCGGTCGGGTCGCCGGACTGCTCGCGGCGGTTGCGGCCGCGGGACAGCCCGGTGCCGTCGGGGGCGACCACGACCGCGCCGACCGGGACGTCGCCGTGGCCGAGGGCGGCCGTGGCCTCGCTGAGGGCGACCCGCATCCAGCGCTCGGCGGTGGTGGTGTCCATCATGGGCCAACGATGACGGGTCGGCGGGACGCAGCGCCATACGACGATGGTGGACAGCGCAACCATCCCGCTTGACTAGACCCGAGTGCCGTCTGGGTCCCCGGGAGCTAGACCGAATGGTCCAACTTGTGTTTAGGCCTCGACGCCGGCCGCCCGCTCCGGAGAGACTGCGCACCGCAAGGGGGGGCACCAAGGGGGGGCCCGACCTCGCCGGGGCGATGGGACGCGGAACGGTTCGCGAAGCGGACACCGCATTCCATCGCCTCGGTGCATCCGGGGCCAGTTTCCTATGCTTACGGTGATGAGCGAGCCGGAACTGGACTTCATCGCCGGGGCGACCGCGACCGAGATCGCCGACAGCATCGAGCGGGCCGTCCGCCAGGCTCGGCTGGCCCCTGGCGACCGCCTCCCGACCATCCGCCAGCTCGGCATCCGACTCGGCGTCAGCCCGACCACGGTAGGCGCCGCCTACGGGCGGCTGCGGGCCAGGGGCCTGGTCACGGCCAGGGGACGCGGGGGCACGGCCGTCGCCGGGCGGCCGCCGCTGCCGGTCGGTGGGCCGCCGCCCTTCCCGCCAGGCGTCCGCGACCTGACCCACGGCCGGGCCGACCCCGCGCTGCTGCCGCCGCTCGACCCGGCCCTTGCCCGGGTCGACCGCCGCCATCACCTCTACGGCGAGGAGCCGGTCCTGCCAGAGCTGGCCGCCCTGGCCACCGCGCAGCTGCTGGCCGACGGCATCCCGGTCGCCGGGCTGGCCGTGGTCGGCGGAGCGCTCGACGGCGTGGAGCGCGTCCTCCAGGCGCACCTGCGGCCCGGGGACGGGGTGGCCGTCGACGACCCGGGCTTCCCGCCCGCCCTCGACCTGATCCGGACGCTCGGGCTGCGGCCCGAGCCGGTGCCGATCGACGACGACGGTCCACTGCCCCAGGGTCTCGCCAACGCTCTGGCCGGCGGCTGCGGCGCCTTCGTGACCTCGCTCCGGGCCCAGAACCCGACGGGAGCCGCGGCCACCCCGGCGCGCGCCGCCGAGCTCCGCCGGGTCCTCGAGGTCCACCCGGAGGTCGTGATCGTCGAGGACGACCACGCCGGGCCGGTGGCCGGCGCGCCCGGGATCACCCTGGCCGGCGACGATCGGCCCCGCTGGGCGCACGTGCGCTCGGTGTCCAAGTGGCTCGGCCCCGACCTGCGCCTGGCCCTGCTGACCGGCGACGTCGGGACCGTCGCCCGGGTGCAGGGCCGGCAGCTGGTCGGAACGGGCTGGGTCAGCCACGTGCTCCAGGGGCTGGCCGTTGGCCTGTGGTCGGCACCCGGCGGGCCGGCGCTGCTGGAGCACGGGCGCGAGACCTACCGCCGACGGCGTGAGGCGATGGTCGCGGCCCTCCAGGAACGGGGCGTCCAGGCGCACGCCCGGTCGGGGATGAACGTATGGGTGCCCGTGGCAGAAGAGGGCACGGTCGTGCAACGCCTCCTCGACGCCGGATGGGCCGTCCTGGCCGGCGAGCGGTTCCGGCTGCGCAGCCACCCCGGGATCCGCGTTACCGTGTCAACCCTCGACGTCGCCGAGGCCGACCGGCTCGCCGGCGACATCGAGGCCGCCATGGCGCCACGGCGCCGTACCCGGCTCGCCTGACCAACTCGACCGACCACGTATACATCAGACTGAAGACGGGAATCGGAAGGTTACGTGCCGCCACCCGGGTAAGACGGGCTCTTGGACGTTGGGTCCCGCCTGCCCGGTCACCGGCCCCCGAGGATCGACCAACGATGCGGCGCTGGAGGATGCGATGACGCTACCGACGATCAAGCAGGCCCGATCCTGGCGGGGCCTCACCCTCGTGGCCGCCAACGACGAACCGGTGGGCAAGATCGAGGCGATCTACGTCGACCGCTCGACCAGGCAGCCGGAGTGGGCGCTGGTCCACACCGGCCTGTTCGGTAGCTCCCGCACGTTCGTGCCGCTGGCCGACGCCGCCCAGCAGGGCGACACCGTGCAGGTCCCCCACCAGCCTTCGGTGGTCCGCGAGGCGCCGCGGCTGGAGCAGGACGCCGAGCTGTCCGAGGACGACGAGTCCCGCCTGTATGCCCACTACGGGATCCAGTACACGACGGAGGAGTCCTCCAGCGGCCTGCCCGCCGGCGCGACCGGATCACCAGCGGCGGCCCCGGCCGACGCCACCGCCGAGCTGACTCCGCCGACGTCGCGACTGGAGGCCGACGCGCCGGCCACGGCCGGGGCGGCCGCCGGGACCGGGCCGACCGCCGGGGACGCATGGTCCAGCGGCCCGCCAGGGACTGCTTCCGAGGCCGAAGAGCGACCGGGCCGCGGCCGGGGCAGGCAGGCGGCCGCCACCGGGCTCGGAGCGGTCGCCCTCGCCGCGATCGCCGCCGGTCTGGCTGCGCTGCGGCGCCGGCGCCGCCGGCCACCGAGCCTCGGCGACCGGGTGAGCCGGGTCGGTCGAGAGGCGGCCGACGCGCTGGCCCGGGCCGCCGAGGAGCTCCGCCGCCAGGCCGTCGCCGGCGGCGAGGGGGCCAGGCAGGCCGCCAAGGGTGGCCGCCGGGCCGCCCGCACGACCGTGGCCGGCGGGCTTGCGGCCGCCGAGGTTGGCCGCCGGGCCGCTCGCAAGAGCGCACGCGAGGCCGCCAGGCAGGCCGGCGGCGCGGGGCGCGAGGCCGCCAAGGGTGGCCGCCGGGCCGCCCGCACGGCGGCGGCCGCGGTCGCCTCGACCCAGGCGACGGTGGAGTCCAGGCGCCGGACCCGCAAGCGCGCCCGGACCCGCAAGCGGGCCGCCGAGGCGACCGCCGGCGCCGTCCGGACGGTCACCTCGATCCCGGCGTCGGTCGGCCGCCGGGTGCAGCAGCTCGACGTCGGCCAGCGGACACGCAAGGTCATCCCCAGACGGCGACGGAGGTCAAAGATGAAAGTGATCGGCAAGCTCGGTATGGCCGTTGGTGCCGCGGTCGGCTACGTCCTCGGCGCCAAGGCCGGTCGGGAGCGCTACGAGCAGATGCAGGCCAGCGCCCGCCAGCTGCTCGACAAGCCGCAGGTGAAGAAGGTCGTGGAGAGCGCCCCGGGCAACCTCGGGGCCCGAATGGAGCAGGCCGCCCACAAGGCAGCCGACAAGGTCCAGCAGGCCCAGGACCGGGTCGCCGCCAGCGGCGGCTCGAGCGCGGGGACGACCGGCGCGACCCCGAGCACCATCACGACCCCCAGCACCCCGGCGACCCCGAGCACCCCCAGCACCCCGGCGACCCCGAGCACGCCCAGCACCTCGACGAGCACGACCACCACACCGAGCGTTCCCGGCACGCCGACCACCTCCGGCGGGGGCGCCGCCACCACCGCCACCACCGCCACCACCGCCGGCACCAGCACCAAGCGCTCCAGCTCCGGTGAACGCGGCTCCCGCGACCGCACCAAGAACAGCTGACGCAACCGAGCAGCCCGGAGCCGGCCGGCGCCGGCTCCGGGCTTCCTGCATTGCCGCCCCGCCGCCCGACTAGCCTGCAGCCTCACGCTCCCCGGCCAGGGCGCGCTCGTAGGCCCGTTCGTAGCCGACCACCATCGCCTCGGCCGAGAACCGCCGCTCGACCCAGGCGCGCATGGTCCGCGGGTCGAGCTCTCCGACCCGGTCGACGGCCGCCACCAGCTCGTCCATCGACTCGACGATGAACCCGGTCTCGCCATCGGCGACCACCTCGGGCACCGAGCCGTTGCGCCAGGCCAGCACCGGCGTCCCGCAGGCCATGGCCTCGACCATCACCAGGCCGAAGGGCTCGGGCCACTGGATCGGGAAGACGAGGGCGGCCGCCCTTCCCAGCAGGTCGGCCTTCTGGTCGGGGGGACACTCGCCGTAGACCTCGACGTCGTCGCCGAGGATCGGCTCGACATGCTCGGCCCAGTAGCTGCGTTCGCGCTCGTTCTTGATGGTGGCGCACATCACCAACCGGCGCCCGGCCCGCCTGGCCGCCTCGATGGCCAGGTGCGGGGCCTTCTCCTCGTCGGCCCGACCCAGGAAGAACAGGAAGTCCTCCTTGTCCTCCCGGAACGGATAGCGGTCCATCAGGATGCCGTTGTAGACAACGCCCGCCCAGCGCAGGTCGGGCGGGGCCATGGAGCGCTGGCTCTCCGAGATGGCCACGAACCAGTGCTGGCGGGCGACGCGCCGGTAGAGCATGAGCGTCTGCTCGGTGAACGGCCCGTGGAGGGTGTGGATGGTCGGCCAGTCGCTGAGCGCGCCGACGCTCACCCCGACCGGCCCGGTGTGGTCATGGAGGATATCGAACTCGTCGCCGTGCTCGTAGACCGAGACGATGTGGCTGGCCTCGTACCACGGGTCGCCGATCGCCTCCCGTGGCGGCTCCTCGTCAAGGGGGGACACCAGCCGCGCCTTGGTGTCGGAGCCCGGCGCGGCGAACAGGGTGACCTCGTGGCCGCGGTCGGTCAGCCCGTCGGCGAGCAGGGCGACCACCCACTCGATCCCCCCATAGCCGCTTGGCGGGATCGTGTACCAGGGGGGAGCGATGAGGGCGATGCGCACGGGTGCCTCCTCACTCTTCTACACCCGCAAGGTGCCGGGTTCCTAGCATGGAGTTTCCACGGCACCTCGGCCGGCAAACCGAGGCGGCCGGCGCACGCGTTGCCCGCCTGACGTCGGCAGGCGGGCCAGCGGTGGCCGCGACGGTCAGGCCGAACGGGAGCCGGGGTTCTGACCCTCGGACGCCGGCCGCTCGGAGAGGCTGTCGACCAGCGCCCGGATCTCGCTGTCCGGGTACCGGCGGTGACCGCCCAGGGTGCGGACGAAGGGGAGCTTGCCCTCCTTCGCCCAACGCGACACGGTCTTCGGGGACACCTGGAGCAGGGCCGCGGCCTGCGACGCTGTCAGGTGCTTCGGCTCACTCGGCTTGGGCTGGCGCATTGGACTCCCTCATACGGTCATGGTCCGGACCGGACCTGCTGTGGCTCATGGTGTCGAGCCGGCAGCGGCGAAGCTCCTGCGCATCCGTGTAGTTCTGTACTCGGTATGCTCGGCTGGAGCCTGCTGGACCTTGATGACCATCACTAGCCCCTCCCTCCGGTACGTCGCCGCATACCTTCTGGGCTCCGCGACGACTTAGGGGCTATTGCGTTCCCAAGGGCACCATAGGTGCTCAAGGGACGTTCAGCAACCCAGGTGGGTACGGAGTATTCTCGCCGCATGTCTCACATATCGGGACAGCCCGACCAGGGACCGGCAGCGGACGTGTTCAGCGCGCGCTGCCCGTCCCGGGCAGCGCTGGACCTGATCGCCGACAAGTGGGCCGTGCTGGTGGTCAGCTGCCTGGTGGACGGCCCCAAGCGCCATTCGAGGCTCCGCGGGCAGATCGGCGGCATCTCGGCCAAGATGCTCACGCGGACGCTGCGCGAGCTGGAGCGCGCCGGTCTGGTCGAGCGCCGGATCTACCCCGAGGTACCGCCGCGGGTCGAGTACTCCCTCTCCCCGCTCGGCCACAGCCTGCGCGAGCCGGTCACCGCACTCACCGACTGGGCCAGGGCCAACGGCGGCCTGGTGGTCGAGGCCCGCACGCGCAACGGCCGGCCGGTGGGCCGGGTGGGCTAGGGCGGTCCTGGGCTCCTCCAACCTCCCCGACGCGGCCGGGTCCTTGTTGTACCCTTCCGCCAGCTCACAACGCCTATCCACAGGTGGTGCACATGCGTCGAGTCGCCGTCGCCAACCAGAAAGGCGGCGTTGGGAAGACGACGACGGTGGTCAACCTCGGTGCCGCGCTGGCCGATCGGGGCCGGCGGGTGCTCGTGGTCGACCTGGACCCGCAGGCCAACGCCAGCACCGGGCTCGGCACCGTCGACGCCCGCGCGCTCTACGAGGTCTTCGAGAACGGCGCCCCGCTCGAGAAGGCCGTGCGGGCGACCGAGATCGACAACCTCGACCTGGTGCCGTCGTCGTCCTGGATGACGAGGGCCGAGCGGAACGCCGCCAGCCAGGCCGGGGCCGAGATGATCCTGCGCCAGGCGGTCGAGGAGCTGCCATCCGACCGCTGGGACATCATCCTGATGGACTGCCCGCCCGCCCTCGGGCTGCTCTGCTACTCGGCCCTCGCCGCCTGCAACGAGGTGCTCATCCCGGTCCAGACCCGGGTGATGCCGCTGGCCGGCCTGGTCGCCCTCAGCCAGACGATCGACACCGTCAAGCTGAGGCTCAACCGGCGCCTGCGGCTGTCGGCCGTGCTCGCCTCGCAGGTCGACAAGCGCACCGCCCTCTCGCGGGAGATCGTGGACAGCCTGCGCGAGCGGTTCGGCGACGTGGTCATGCAGGCCACGATCCGCGAGAGCGTCCGGGTCGCCGAGGCGCCAGGGCACCGTCTCCCGGTCACCATCTACGCCCCTGACAGCTCCGTGGCGGACGACTACCGGGCCGCCGCGGCAGAGTTCGACGCAAGGAGTGCCGCGGATGGCGAGAGCCAAGCGGATGGGCGCCTACAACGCGCTCGATGACCTGGTTCCCGGGCCGCCGCACGGGTCAGGGGAGGAGCAGGAAGGCGGCACGGTGGGATGGCTCCGGCCCCGGCTGGAACCGGTTCCCGACCCATCTCCGCCGTCACGGCGCCGCCGACCCAGCCGCCCCCGGGCCCTCAGCGCCCTCGACGACCTGCTCCCCGGCCCCTCGACCCCGCTGAGACAACCGCCGAGCCCTCCTCGACCGCTGCGCAGCGCCGGCCGGCACCTCGGGGCCTGGAACCCGCTCGACGACCTACGGGCGGCTCCTCCTCCGGTGCCCGGCCCTGCCGGCGCGAAGAGCCGGCTCAGCTTCCGGATGCCCGCCGAGGTGGTCGAGGCGGCCAGGGACGCGGTCGCCCACCTGGCCGGGAGTCCCGACCGGACCACCCTGACCGCGCTGGCCGAGCGCGCCCTCCGGACCGAGCTGGCCCGGCTGGCCGCCGTCCACAACCACGGCCGCCCGTTCCCACCGCGGACCCCGAAGCCACCGGGTTAGCGGGGCGTTAGGCCGACTTGCGATGGTGCGGGGGCGGCGATCCCGCCGCCCAACCCTGACACCGCGTCTCCGAGGAACCGTCGCGATGCCCCGTCGCTCCACCCTTCCGCTGGCCGGCCTGCTTTCCGGCATCGCCCTGCTGGCATCGGCCTGCGCCCTTCCGGCGCCGTCCGCCAGGACCGCCGAGGAACCCCGGCCCGGCCGGACGGCCTCGTCCAGCCGCCCGGTCCGAGTGCCGCCCCGCAAGCCTGGACCGACCTGGGCGTCGGGTGCGACCGTTCGGGTGGTGATGAACGACCGCTTCCGCTACCGGCCCGACGCCATCATGGTGCGGGCCGGCCGCAGGGTGACCTTCGCGGTGACCAATGCCGGCAAGCTCCCCCACGAGTTCATCCTCGGCGACCGGACCACCCAGCTCGAACATGAGCGCCAGATGCAGACCGCCGGTGGCGGCCACGTGCACGACCACGGGCCCGACGGCCACGCCGCCGCCGGCGGCGGCGCCATCGCCGTCCCCCCAGGCGAGACCAAGCGTCTGACCTGGACGTTCGACGAGCCCGGGATCATCTTCTACGGCTGCCATGTCCTCGGCCACTGGGCGGCGGGCATGAAGGGCACCATCGTCGTCCTCTCCCCCGGCCGACCCCTCCCCCTCCCGGCCCGCTCACCGCCCCGCCGCTGAAGCCGGCACGTGCCGCACGGCAACCCGGGAAGGCCCTCCATGGGATCAGATCATCAGGTCCCATGGAGCCGGGTGAACCGGCCGTCAGAGATACTGGCCGGTTGGGTCGGGGCGGCCGGGGATGGCGCGCCGGCGCATCTCCTCGAGCTGGTTGCGGGCGGACATCTGCTGGGCGAACAGGGTGGCCTGGATGCCGTGGAAGAGGCCCTCGAGCCAGCCGACGAGCTGGGCCTGGACGACCCGGAGCTCGGCCTCGCTCGGGGTCTCCTCCTGGGCGAAGGGGCGGACGACCCGGCTCAGCTCCTCGGCCAGGTCGGGCGAGAGGCCATCGGCCAGCTCACGCACGGAGATGTCGTAGATCTCCCGCATGCGGGCCCGGCCGGCCTCGTCCAGCGGGGCGTGGCGGACCTCCTCGAGGAGCTGCCTGACCATGGCGCCGATGCGCATCACCTTGGCCGGGCTCGGGACCGACTCGGCGGGCTGCTGTTCGGAGGGCTCGCCGACCACCACCACGCCGGGGAGGGCGGGCTCGGCCGGCTGCTCGGGCGGCTGCGAGGTCATGGCAGCATCTTCGCGCAGCTCGGCGCAGGCCGCCACTTGCCACCACTCAACTGGATGAGGGTGCGGCGTGGTCAGCCAGTCGATCGAGGTCCTGGTCGACCCGACCACCGCGTTCGATCTGTACACCGACAAGATCAACCGCTGGTGGAACCCGGACAGCTGGTAGCCGATCCGCGTGCTCCGCTGTCGGTGTCGAGGCCATACTTGCCCGCGTGACCTCCGCAACCGCCACCACCTTCGTCGGCCGGGCCGACGAGCTCGACCGCCTCCTTGCCCTGCTGGACCGGGCCGAGCGCGGGCGGCCGGCGGTCGGGCTGATCGCCGGCGAAGCCGGCGTCGGCAAGACCCGGCTGCTCGACGAGCTGGCCGTCAGGGCCGACAAGCAGGGAGCCAGGGTGCTGGTTGGCGGCTGCATGGAGGTCGGTGACGTCGGGCTGCCCTACGTCCCCTTCGTCGACGCCTTCCGCGACCTCGGCGCCCGCCCGGGCGAGGCCGAGCTGGCCGCCCCGCTGGTCGCGGCCGTGCCCAGCCTCGGTCGGCTCCTGCCCGAGCTGGGCGCCGAGCGCGGGTCGGCACCGCCTCCCGGCGACGGCTTCGAGCGCGTGCAGCTGTTCGACGGGGTGCTGTCACTGCTGATGCGCCTGTCCGAGCTCGCTCCCCTGCTGCTGGTGATCGAGGACCTGCACTGGGCCGACCGCTCCACCCGCGACCTGCTGGCCTTCCTGGTCCGGAACCTCCGCCGCGAGCGGGTCCTGCTGGTGGTCACCTATCGCAACGACGAGCCGGGCCAGCAGCGGCTGGGGCCGTATCTGGCCGAGCTGGACCGCGGCGGCCCGGTCCTGCGCATCGAACTGGCCAGGCTGGACCAGGTCCAGACGGGGGCCCAGCTGGTTGGCATCCTGGGGGCGGCACCGGCCGTCGAGCTGGTGGAGGACATATTCATCCGGTCCGAGGGCAATCCGTTCTTCACCGAGGAGCTGCTGGCGGCCGTGCGGGCTGGCTCGGGCGAGTTGCCGGCGACCCTGCGCGACCTGCTCCGCGGCCGGGTCCAGGTGCTGCCCGAGCAGGCGCGGCAGGTGCTTGCGGTGGTTGCGGTGGCCGGCCGGCGGGGGTCCCACCGGCTGCTGGCCACCGTGGCCGGCCTGACCGATCGCCAGCTCGATGGCGCGCTCCGGGAGGCGGTCG
>DASYSE010000128.1:0-4640 GCA_036003705.1 Actinomycetes bacterium
TCGGTGCTGGTCCGCAACAGCCGCGACAACCTCTGGACCCGGATGCAGGAGTGGGACTACTTCCTCGGCATCGCGTCGGTGAAGCGGATGCAAGGGCTCTACCAGGGAACGCTGGTGGCGCAGGGAGCGTTCAGCCTCTACCGGACCCAGGCGGTGCTGGCCGCCGGCGGCTGGCCCGACGCCATCGGCGAAGACATCGTCCTGACCTGGCAGCTGATGCGCCAAGGCGCCCGGGTCTACTACGAGCCCTCCGCGGTCGCCTTCACCGCCGCCCCGAGCCGACTGACCCACCTCGCTCGGCAACGGGCCCGCTGGGCACGGGGCATGGTCGAGGGGATCCGCAGCGTGCGGCCATGGGCCCAGCCACGCGGGCTCCTGCGCTTCCTCACGGCCATCGACCTGCTCATCCCTGCCCTCGACGTGGCCTATGCGTTGGTATGGCTCCCCGGCCTTGCCTTGGCGGCGACGGGACGGTACTGGATCGTCGGTCCCTACACCCTGGCCGTGCTCCCGCTGACGCTGGTCGTCAACGCCATCCTGTACCGCTACCAGCGACGCCGGGTGTTCAACCTCCTCGGACTCCGGATCCGGCGGAACACCGTCGGCTTCATCGGCTTCGTCCTGGCCTACCAGATGCTCATGTCGCCCATCGCGGTGGTCGGCTACGGGCAGGAGCTGCTGGGGCTCCGCCGTCGCTGGAAGTAACCACCGGGTGGCTGAGCCGTCCGACCAGCCCCAGGCTTCTGCAACCCTCCTGACGCCGCTCACCCACCTCAGCGGCACGCCGACGGCGGCCCGCCGGTTTGACAGCTCTGCAACAGGACGTGCAGGTTAGTCGCCTTTGGACGGTCCATCCAGGGCCCGAGCCGGGCGCCTGGTGCCGGGGGTGGCGATGATCGACCCCGCGTTCCCAGATGTGCTCAGGGCGGCCGCAGGCGGCGACGAGGACGCCTTCGGGAAGCTCTGGCGCGACCTGCAGCCTCGCCTGCTGCGCTACTTCGCGGTCATCGCTTCGACTGCCGCCGAGGATCTTGCCTCCGAGACCTGGCTTGGGGTGATCCGTGGCATCGGCCGCTTCGATGGCAATGAGCTGGCGTTTCGAGCTTGGGTGTTTACCATCGCCCGTCATGAGGCCCTGGACTGGCGGCGCCGGATGGCGCGCAGGCCCGTCGAGGATGCGCCGGTGACCGGGATCGTCGATCCAGCGGCGTCCGACGACCCGGCCGCCGCTGCCCTTGAAGGCATCTCCACGCGAGCCGCCCTGGCCCTGGTGGCCACCCTGCCTGCCGATCAGGCCGAGGCCATCACCCTGCGGGTGGTGGCCGGGCTGGATGTCGGTCGGGTGGCAGACATCATGGGGAAGCGCCCGGGGACGGTCCGGGTGCTCACCCACCGCGGGCTGCGCCGGCTGGCCGAGCGGCTGGGCGCCACCGCCCGCATCCGGGGGGCGGTGTAACGCGATGGATCCCGATGACGCTTCCTCTGCTGAGATGAATCAACCCTTCACCGCCGCTGGCCCTGTTCCGCTGGCGCTCGACGAGGAGACCGTCGAGCGGCTGCTGGCCGGCGACCTCCCCCCTGCCCAGGCGCCACCGGGATACGCCGAGGTGGCCACGCTGCTGGCGGCCACGGTCGCCGAGCCGAGCCCCGAAGAGCTCGCTGGCCGGCCAGCGGCGCTGGCCGAGCTGCGGGCCATGACCCGGACCGGTCCAGCCGCCGCCACCCCCCGGCGGGCCGGCAGGCTGGCCAGGCGGCGCAGGGTCGGCTTGGCGGTCGTGGTGGTCGTTGGCGCGCTCGCAACGGGTGGTGCGGCCGCGGCGGCCACCGGACACCTCCCAGGACCGATCGGTGCGGTGGCTCGCAGCATCCTGGCCACGGTCGGCGGTGCAGAGTCCGCGACGCCACCCCAGCCCGGCCGGCAGCCGGCCCCCGACTCGCGAAACCCTGATGCCGGCGGCGCGGCCACCGGCACCCAGGGCCCGTGGCCCGCAGGCGCGACCGACCCAGCGCCTGGACCCACGGCAGCAGGGCCGGCCGCCGGACCAGGCGTGGAAGGGCTCTGCGAGGCGTTCATGGCCGGCCAAGGGACGCAGCAGGGCAAGGAGATGGACGCGGCCGCGTTCAGGTCGCTCGCCGACGCGGCCGGCGGCGCCGGCCAGATCACCGCCTACTGCCAAGCCATGCAGCCGGGCAACGCCAAGCCCAAGGAGCAGCAGGCGCCGCTGGACGACCAGGGAGAAGCGCAGGGCGAGCCGCTGCCCAGCACCGGCGAGCTCGACCAGGGGCCGGGCGGTCCGCCGGACACAGGGGCGCATAGCCCGCAGGATCCCTGACCGGCAGCACCCCTGGCAGGGCGGCCCTTCTCCGACCGCCTCTGCCGGACCTGTGCACTCATCGCCCTGATGCACCGGGGCGACCGCAACGTCGCCGAGCGGGCGTGCGCGCCTCCAGCCACCGCTCCTGCCCATAGGGGCTGTCCTGTGCGCACTGGAAGCCCATGGTCTGGGTCCAGAACCGCTCCCCGGGGGGACCACCCGGTCATCCGTTGTGGCGATCCTGGGCGCGCTCGAGGGGGAGCCGTACCAGGTCCATGGTGGCGTCGGCGGCTCGTTCGACGAGCACGGCGAAGTCCTCGGCCTGGCGCTTGCCGATCGGCTCCAGGACGTATCTGGCCGGGTCCTGGCGGCCGGGGGGCCGGCCGACGCCGATGCGGACCCGCAGGAAGTCGGGCGAGCCGAGCGCCTTGGCGACGTCCTTGAGGCCGTTGTGGCCGGCCGTGCCGCCGTCGCGGCGCAGCTGGAGCTTGCCGGCGGCCAGGTCGATCTCGTCGTGGACGACGATGATCCGTTCGATCGGCGTCTTGTACCAGCGGGCCAGCAGCGAGGCCGGCCCGCCCGACTCGTTGACGTAGCTGTTCGGCCTGGCCAGCACCACCCGAGCGTCGCCGTCGCGGATCTCGGCCACCTGGGCGCGGTTGCGGCTGCTGCGCTTCAGCCTGGTCCCGGCCCGCTCGGCCAGCCGGGTGACCACCATCGCCCCGGCGTTGTGCCGGGTGTTGCCGTACTCGTCGTCGGGGTTGCCGAGCCCGAGCACGATCCAGGGACCGCCGTCCACCTTGTCCATCGCCGCCGGCTCACGCCGCCGCAGCAGCCGCACCTGGACCCTAGCCCTCGGACCGGTCCTCGTCCTCGCCGGCGCCCTCGGGGGCGGCGGCCTCGGCGCCCTCGGCGGCCTCGCCCTCCTCGGCCTCCTCGGCCTCGGGCTCGGCCTCGACCGCCGGCGCGACCACCGACACGACCGAGGCCTCGGGGTCGTCGAGGATCACGGCGCCGTCGGGGGCCTTGAGGTCGGCCACCCGGAGCACGTCGCCGATGCCCAGCCCGGACACGTCGGCGTCGACCGCCTCGGGCACGGCCGTCACCTCGGCCTCGACGTTGAGCTGGTACAGGTCCTGGTCGACGATGCCGCCCTCGAGGACTCCGGGCGCCTCCCCGACCAGGTGCACCGGCACCTGGACGTGGACCTTCTCGCCCCGGCGGACCTGGATGAAGTCGACGTGGATGAGGGTGCCCTTGACCGGGTGACGCTGGATCTCCTTGGCCAGGGTCAGGTGCTGGTCGCGCCCGACCTCCAGCGAGATCAGCACGTTGACGCCGGCGTCGGTGCGCAGGGCCTGGCCGAACTGGCGGGCGTCGACGCTCAGGTGCTGGGGCTTGGTGCCGTGGCCGTACAGCACGGCCGGGACCCGGCCGGAAGCCCGCAGGCGGCGGGCGGCCCCCTTCCCGGCTTCCGAGCGGTTCTCGGCGGCCAGCTTGTACTCGGGCATTGGGGACGAGCCTCCTCAGGCAAACAGATAGGACCCGGGCGGGACCGGGAGGTCCAGAGGGTAGCAGCGCCCGAAGCGGCGGCTCAACCTGCCCGCCGGGCGATTGCGAGGTCCAGCTCAGGGGCGGGCCCGTGCTTCTCCTCGATCAGGTCGAGGACGGCCTCCTCGATCGGTCCCTGGTGGGCCGGCTCGCCGGGCTCGTCGACCTGGCCGAGCTGCTCGAGGGCGCCGGCGATGGTCAGCCCGGAGCGGTAGCGGTCGACGACGCGGGGGTCGATGTAGGAGGCGCGGCAGACCGCCGGCGTGTTGCCCAGGTAGTGGGCGACCTCCTTGACCGCCCGGCTGACCGCCCTGGCCCTGGCCGTCCTGGACCGGGCCTGGGGGAACGAGCTGGCCAGGGCGACCGCGGCCAGCACGGTGGCGCTCCAGGTGCGGAAGTCCTTGGCGGTGAAGTCGCCGCCGGTCTGCTCCTTGATGTAGGCGTTGATGTCGTCGGAGCGGACGTCGGCCCAGACCCGGCCGCGCCTGTAGGCGAGCAGGTCGGGGCCGCCGCCGCGGCGGCGCTTGAGCTGGGCCACGACCTCGCTCACGGCCGGGTCGAGCACCGAGACCAGACGCCGTTTGCCGCTCTTGGACACGTAGTCGAAGCCGATCAGGTGGCCGTCCAGGCGGACGTGGCGCTTCTGGATGGTGGCCAGGCCGTAGGTCTGGTTCTGCTCGGCGTAGCCCTCGGGTCCCATCCGGAAGAAGCCCCGGTCCAGCAGCCGGGTGGCGCAGGCGAGCACCCGCTCGCGGGTCAGGCCGTCGGTGGCCA
>DASYSE010000129.1:0-21866 GCA_036003705.1 Actinomycetes bacterium
GGCGGTGGTCCGGCCGCGGACCATGTGCTGGTCGGAGCCGCAGATGTTGGTGGCCACGACCTTCAGGATCACCCCGTGCTGCAAGGGACGGTTGTCCTGCTCGGGCAGCTCGAGCTTGGGATAGTCGAGGTCCTGGACCTCTACATGTCCGGGCCCGGTGTAGACGACACCGCGGTTGTTGTCCGCCACGGTCGTTCCCTCCTCCTCGAGAGGTCGGTCCGATCCTTTGGCCCCTACCCCATCACGCAGAACCGGACACTAAGGCAATCAAGGTCGACACGGGCGATTGCCAGGTGCCGGCCGCGGCCGCGACCAGGAGCACCAGGATCTCCGCCAGCTGCTGGATGGCGCCGAGCACGTCGCCGCTGACGCCGCCGATCCGGCGCCGGGCCAGGCGGCCGAGCAGCCAGGCGGCGACGGCACCGGCGGCGGCCGCCCAGAGGGCGACGGCGCCGAGCAGCGCCAGCGCGACGGCCAGGCCGGCGACGGCACCGAGCAGCGCCCGCCGGCGGGACAGCGCCTGGACGTAGGTGGCGCCGAGCCCGGTCCCGGCGGCGGCCGGGAAGCTGGCCATGGCGGCGACCGCGGTTGCCCGGCTGAGGGCGTGCGCGGCCGGCAGGGCGGCCATGGCGGCGGCCGGGGCCAGCGCGGCCACCGCCCCGACCCGCAGCAGCAGGCTGGCCGCGACGGCCAGCACCCCGAAGGTGCCGAGACGGGGGTCCTTGAGGATGCGGACGGTGCTCTCGCGGTCCCGGCCGCCACCGAACGCGTCCGCGCTGTCCCCCAGGCCGTCCTCGTGGAACGCCCCGGTGAGGGCGACCCCGGCGACGACCGCGACGGTCGCCGCCGGCAGCGGCGGGAGCAGGCCGTGGGCGCCGGCGTAGACGGCGCCCACGGCCAGGCCGACCCCGGCGCCGACCACCGGGAACCAGGGCACGAACCGGGCCAGCCCGGCCGGCTCCCTCACCCCGGTCCCGGTCGGCACCCGGGTCAGGAACGACACCGCCCCGAGCAGATCCTTCACCAAGGTTCTCCTGGCCCATTCCCCGGTGATGGGCCGCTCCCCCTGCCGGCTGGGCCGTTGCCGGCTGGGCCGTTCCCGGCTGCGCCGTTGTCCAGGCCCCACTCGGTGAAGGTGGCGACCTCGGTGACGGCGGCGGCGGCAAGGCGCAGCAACGGCACCGCGGCCAGGGCGCCGCTGGCCTCCCCCAGGCGCATGCCGAGGTCGAGCAGCGGCGGCTTGCCGAGCCGCTGCAGCAGGGCCAGATGGCCCGGCTCGGCCGAGCGGTGGCCGGCGATGGCATTGGCCAGCGCGCCGGGGACGGCCAGCTCCAGCGGCGCCACCGCCGCGGTGACCACGAACCCGTCGAGGACCAGCGGCAGGGGGCGCAGCCGGGCCTCGACCGCCGCCCCGGCCAGCGCGGCCAGCTCGGACCCGCCGGCCTGGCGCAGCACCTCCAGCGGGGGCGCGGTCCCGACCCGAAGCCGGGCAGCCTCGACCGCGGCCAGCTTGCGCGCCAGGCCGGCGTCGTCGACGCCGGTGCCCCTGCCGGTGCTGGCCTCGGCGGAGCGGCCGAGCAGGATGGCGGTGACGGCGGCGGCCGCGGTGGTGTTGCCGATCCCCATCTCGCCGAGCACCAGCAGGTCGGCGTCCAGCCCGGCAACGGCCCGCCGGCCGGCCTCGAAGCAGGCCCGGAACCGGGCGGTCCCCAGCGCCGGCTCCCGGGCCAGGTCGCCGGTCGGGTCGCCGACCCCGACGTCGACCACGTCCAGGGTGGCGCCGACGTGCCTGGCCAGCACGCTGGCGGTGGCGACGCCCTCCCGCAGCGCCTTCAGCATGGCCGCGGTCACCTCGGCCGGGTAGGCGCTGACCCCCTCGACCGCGACCCCGTGGTCGGCGGCGAACACCACCACGGCCGGACGGCGCACCGCCGGCCCGTCGTTCCCCTGCCAGGCGGCCAGCCACACGGCCAGCTGGTCCAGCCGGGCCAGCGCCCCGGCCGGGCGGAGGACCTGCCCGGCCCGCTCGGCCACCGCGGCCGCCGCCCGCCCATCCGGCCCAGGCGCCCCTGCCAGCAGGGCGACGACCTCCTCGTCCATGGCGGCGCGGCGGCCGGCGTCAGCCATCGGGCGCCCACCCGGCCGCGGTGATCCCGGCAGCGCCGCCGGCGGTCCCGAGCACGGCCAGGGGGTCGAGCAGGGGGACGGCCCGGCCGGCGACCAGCAGCAGCGCCTGGTCGGCGGCGGCGGCCCAGCTGGCGTTGACCTGGCCGAGCAGGTCGCGGTAGCGGCGGGCCAGGGCTCCGGCGGGCACGATCCCGGCCCCGACCTCGTTGCTGACCACCACCGTCGGTCCCGACCTGGCCGCGGCGACCGCCGCGGCCGCCCGCGCCCGCCGCTCCACCTGGCCGTCGGCCAGGCCCTGCGCCATCAGGTTGGACACCCAGAGGGTGAGGCAGTCCACGATCACGAAGCCGCCGTCGGGTGCCGCCCTCAGCGCCGGCTCCAGCTCCCGCGGGGCCTCCACCGTCCGCCAGGAGCGCGGCCGTCCGGCGCGGTGCCGCTCGATCCGCTCGGCCATCTCCGCGTCCCCGGCCTGGCCGGTCACCACCACCGTGACCGGGCCGGCCCAGTCCCCCGCCAACCGCGCGGCCAGCGCCGACTTGCCGCTGCGGGCGCCACCCAGCAACACGGTCAGCGCCATCAGTAGTCGATGCCCCGCCGGGCCACCACGCCGGTGTCGTAGGCGTGGCGCACCTTCCGCATCTCGGTCACGGTGTCGGCGACCTCGACCAGCTCGCCGGGGGCGTCGCGGCCGGTGGCGACCACGTTGACCGCCGCTGGGCGGTCGCGGATCGCCTTCACCACCTCGGCGGTCCCGATCCAGCCCCAGGTCATCGGGTAGGTGATCTCGTCGAGGACCACCAGCTGGTAGTCGCCGGAGGCGATCGCGCGGCTGGCCGCCTCCCAGGCCGCGACCGCCAGGGCCTGGGTGGCCTCGAGGTTCTCGGAGTCCCAGGTGAAGCCGTCCCCCATCGGGTTCCAGTCGACCCCCAGCCGGCGGCCGAGCTCCTCCTCGCCGGTGCGCCAGCGGCCCGACTTGAGGAACTGGATGACGCAGACCTTCCAACCGCGGGCCACCGCCCGCAGCACCACCCCGAACGCGGCCGTCGACTTGCCCTTGCCGTCGCCGGTGTTGACCAGCACCAGGGAGGGGGCCTGGCGCCGGGCCGGCCGCTCCGGCGGGGTCACCGGGGGGCCCTCGGGATTCACGTGGCCACCTGCCTTCCTGCCGGGGCGCCGTCCCGCCTGGCCGCGCGGACCGGGATCACCACGATCCCGCCGCCCGGCTCCTCGAGGACACGAACCGACGCATGGTAGTGCTGGCTGATGACCCGCTCGGTCAGGACCGTGCGGGTCGGGCCGGAGGCCGCGACCCGGCCGCCGTCGAGCAGGACCAGCTGGTCGGCGAACTGGCCGGCCACGGTCAGGTCGTGCATGGCGCTCACCACCGTCAGGTCTAGGTCGTCGCGGAGGGCGTCGACCAGCTCCAGCAGCTGCTGCTGGTGGCCGACGTCCAGGCCTGTGGTCGGCTCGTCCAGCAGCAGCACCGGCGCCTGCTGGGCCAGGGCCCGGGCCAGCACGGCCCGCTGGCGCTCGCCGCCGCTCAGCGAGTCGATCCGGCGGGCGGCGAACGCGGTCAGGTCCAGGTGGTCGAGGACCGAGGCGACGATGCCCAGGTCGCGCCTGGACTCGGTCGCGAAGTAGGGGATGTAGGGGGTGCGGCCCATCAGCACGTAGTCGGTGACGGTCAGCCCGGCCGGGACCACCGGGTGCTGCGGGACCAGGGCGATCCGCCTGGCCAGCTCCCTGCGCGACAGCGCCCCGGGCGGGGCGTCGCCGACCCGGACCTCGCCCTGGTGGCGAACCAGCCCGGCCACCGTTCGGAGCAGGGTGGTCTTGCCAGCCCCGTTCGGCCCGATCAGGCCCAGCCGGGCGCCGCTGGGGATGGTCATGGTCAGGTCGCGCAGCACCGGCCGCCCGTCGAGGACGACCGAGACGCCGCGCAGCCCGATGGCGGTCACAGCGACCGCCGGGAGGTGCGCAGCACCAGGGCGAAGAAGGGCGCTCCGAAGAAGGCGGTGACCACGCCGATGGGCAGCTCGGCCGGGGCCGTCACGGTCCTGGCGACCAGGTCGGCCAGGATCAGGAAGGCGGCTCCGACGATCAGGCACAGGGGCACCAGCAGCCGGTAGCTGGACCCGGCGACCAGCCGCACCGTGTGCGGGACGATGATGCCGACGAACCCGATCAGGCCGCTGACCGCCACCGCGGCCGCGGTGGCCAGGGTGGCCGCCGCGACCACCACCAGCCGCACCCTGGCCGCCCGCACGCCGAGGCTGGAAGCCTCGTCGTCGCCGACCGCGAGCACGTCGATCAGGCGCCGGTGGAGCAGGATCACGACGGCGCTGAGCAGCGCGTACGGCACCACCAGGACCACCTCGCTCCAGCCGGCGGTGGTGAGGCGCCCGAGGATCCAGCCGTAGACCTCGCGCAGCGTCTCGTCCTGCCGCTGCTGCACGTAGGTCTGGATGGCGGTGAGGAAGGAGGCGACCGCGACCCCGGAGAGGATCAGGGTGGTGGCGGTGCGGGCACCGCCCGAGCGTCCCAGGGCGTAGGCGGCCGCCACCCCGGCGACCGCCCCGGCGAACGCGGCCACCGGGAGCAGGTCGACCGGCCAGCTGGAGGTGTCGGGCCCGTAGGCGATGGCCAGGGTTGCGGCGAGGCCGGCGCCGGCGGCGGCCCCGAGCAGGTAGGGGTCGGCCAGCGGGTTGCGGAACACCCCCTGGTAGGCGGCCCCGGCCAGGGCCAGCATGGCCCCGACGAGCCCGCCAAGCACCACCCGGGGCAGGCGCAGCTGCCACAGGATGGCCGCGTCGCGCTCGGGCAGCCCGGAGTCGACGTCCACCAGCGGGAGCCGTCCGGCCAGCTCGGCCAGCACGCCGCCGGTGCCGAGCCGCACCGGGCCGACCAGGACGGCGAGCAGGGCCGCCCCCGCCAGGCAGGCGCAGGCGGCCAGCAGCAGGCCGGCCCGGAGCCGAGCCGGGCGCGGCTCGGGCGCGACCGGCGCGCGCCCGAGCCGCTGGGTGACGGTCACGAACCGACCGTCTCCAAGGCCTGCACCTTGGCCGCGATGAGCCGCAGGAAGTCGACGATGCGCGGCCCCCAGCGGGAGGCGACGTCGTCGTCCAGCTCGATCACGGCGCCGGCCTTGACCGCCCGCAGCTGGTCCCAGCCGTCCCTGGCCGCGACCGTCTTGGCCGACTGCCCGCAGCACTTGGTGTCGGCCAGGAAGATCAGGTCGGGGTCGGCCTTGACGACGTACTCGGCCGACAGCTGCGGGTAGCCGCCGCCGTCCTTGTCGGCCGCGTCGGCGATGTTCTCCATGCCGAGCTGGGCGTAGAGCTGGCCGATGAACGTCTTGGAGGTGGCCGAGTAGAGGTTCTTGTCCAGCTCGTGGTAGTAGGCGAGGCGGCGCTCGGGCCGGGGACCACCGGTGAGCTTCTGGATCTCGGACCGCATGGTGGCGGTGAGCTGCCCGGCCTCGGCCGGATGGCCGGTCGCCTTGCCGAGCTGGTCGATCTGGGCGTAGGTGTCGTCGAGGCGCTTGGCCGCCGGCTGCTGCAGGGCCGGGATGCCGAGCTTCTCCAGGCCGGCCTTCAGCTCACCGGGGTCGTCGGAGTAGACGACCAGGTCGGGCTTGTAGCGGGCGATCGCCTCGAGGTTCGGCTGGTAGGCCGACAGGTCGGTCCTGGGGGCGTCGGCCGGGTAGTTGGAGTTGCTGTCGACGGCCACCACCTGGCCGCCGGCGCCGACGGCGAACAGGATCTCGGTCGCGGTCGGCGACAGCGAGACGATCCGCTTGGGCTGCTGCTGCCCGGGGTCGGCCTGGTCGCCGGGCGTCTCCCCCCCGCAGCCGGCCGCGACCAGGGCCAGGAGCAGCAGCAGGGGAACGAGGGCCTTCCTCATCCATCCTCCTCTCGGTCGGAGGATGCGAGGCCTGTGGGAACCAGAGGCACAACCCGCCCTTCCTCCGAGGACTGAGCTTGCGGCCACGGAGGCAGGCGACCTGGCTCGTCCCCGCCGGATGCCGGCGGGGCCTCACAGTTGCGGGACAGCGCCGGGTTGGTGCCGGACTTCGCTGGTCCCCGTGGCGCCCGGCGGAGGCGCCGGACGCACCGAGTATATGACACACTCCGGCCATGACAGGTGCGACAAGACGGACGCTCGATGCCATTCTGGACGCGATGCTGGACGCGTTCCCGTCGCGGGGCCGCGATCTCGGGCTTCGTGCCTACGACGGGCTGGTCGACGACCTCTCCCCCGCCGGGCTGCGGCGCCGGGCCGCCGAGCGCCGGCGGCAGCTGGACGAGCTGGCGGCCCTGCCGGCCGGCGACGAGCAGGAGGCGGCCGACCGCGACCACCTCGCCCTCGTCCTCGCCGAGGAGGAGCTGCTGCTGGCCCGCCGCGAGGAGGCGCGGCGCGACCCGCTGTGGGCGACCAACGTGCTCCGGGTCACCTCCTACCTGGAGGGCCCGGCGGCGACCGCGGCCGAGCGGGCGGCCGGGCTGCGCCGCCATCTCGAGCAGGTGCCGGACGCCCTTGCCGGCCTGGCCGCCGGCCTCGAGGAGGTGCCGCTGGCCTTCAGGGAGGCGGCCGAGGACGTGCTCGCCGGCTACGCCAGCTTCTACCGGACGGCGGCCGCCGTCGCGGCCGGCGCGGACGTGGCCGAGCCGGCCGCGACCGCGGTGGAGCGGTACGCGGCCAGGGTGGCCGCCCTGGACGGGCCGCCGCTGGAGCCGTGGGGGCCGGCCGACTTCGCCGAGCTGGTGCGGGTGCGGACCGGCACCGCCCTGGACCCGGCCGGGCTGCTGGCCAGGGGCCGGGTCGAGGCCGACCGGCAGCTGGCGGCGCAGCGGGAGGCTGCCGCCCTTGCCGGCGGCACCCCCGCCGAGGTGCGGGCCAGGGCGGCCAAGCGCGCCCCGGCCGCCGGCGAGCTGCTCGGCGCGGCCGCCGCGCAGGTCGCCGAGTGCCGCCGCTTCGTGGAGGACAGCGGCTTCATGTCCCTGCCAGGCGACGAGCCGCCAGGGGTCGAGGCGGCCCCGCCGTACCTGCGCGGCGCCCTGGCCTTCCACCACGCTCCAGGGCCGTTCGACCCGGCCGGCCCGGCCACCTTCCGCTACTACCTGCCCCCGCCGCTGCCCGAGTGGGACCCGGAGCGGACCGGGCGCTGGCTGGCCCTGTTCGAACCGCACGTGCTGGCCGTCTGCACCCTGCACGAGACCTACCCGGGCCATCACGCCCACGAGCTGCACCTGCGCCGGGCCCCGAGCCGGGTCGCCACCGCCCTGTACAGCGAGGTCCTCGGCGAGGGCTGGGCCCACTACTGCGAGGAGGCGGCGTTCGACGCCGGCTTCCGGGCCGGCGACCCGGAGTCCGAGGTGGCGATGCGGACCGACGCGCTGGTCCGCGCCGCCCGCCTGCTCTGCTCGGTGGGCATGCACACCCAGGGCATGTCGCTTGACGAGGCGACCGCCGAGTTCGAGGCGACGGCCGGGCTCGACCCCGACCACGCCCGGCTGGAGGCCGTCCGCGGCAGCTGGGACCCCGGCTACTTCGGCTACACCCTCGGCAAGCTGGAGATCCTGGCCCTGCGGGAGCGGGTCGGCGGCGACCTGCGCGCCTTCCACGACCAGCTGCTGGCCAACGGCACGCCGCCGCCGGCCGTCGCCGACCGCCGCCTGGTCCCGGCCTGAGTCAGCGGGAGAGGACGACCAGCACGATCAGCACGGCAACCCCAAGAGCGACCCAGAACATCGGGTCGATCCCGGAGCGAGACCAGCGTCCGCGGCGGTGGCCGTGCCGCCTGCGGGTCGTGCCTCGCCTCCTGGAGTACCGGGACATTGGCCTGCCTCCTGCGTCGCAGCGGGGTTCATGCCCGTCTGTTCCCGCTGGAGCACGCGTCCAAGCAACCCGATCCCGGCGGCGTTGCCAGCCCGCCTACCCTTGAGGCCATGCCTGCCGAGACCCGCCCGGACCGGGCGGCGACCATGGCCGCCCTGCTCCGGGTGGTGCTGGCCGGCGCCTGCTGGGCGCTGGCCGCGGTGCTGGCCAAGCACGTCTTCGAGCGGGGCGTGCCCCCGGTCAGGCTGGCCGAGGCCAGGGTCGCGGTGGCCTTGGTCGCGCTGGCCCCGGTGCTGGCCTGGCGGCGGCCCGACCTGCTGCGCCCCCCGCGGGGCACCTGGCCGATCCTGATCGGCTTCGGGGCCTGCGTCGCCGCGATCAACCTCTGCTACTACCTGGCGATCGACCAGCTGCCGGTCGGGGTTGCGGTGGCCCTGCAGTACACCGGACCGGCGCTGCTGCTGGCCGCGACCACGCTGCTGATGCGGGGGGTGTCGGCCGACCCGGGCCGGCTGGCCTGGGCGGCGGCCGGGCTCACCCTGGCCGGTGCCGTCCTGGTCAGCCGGGCCCTCGAGGGGCTGGGAAGGTTGGAGGTGCCGGGGGTGGCGGCCGGGCTGGCCTCGGCGGTGCTGTTCGCCGCCTACCTGCTGACGGCCGAGCTGGCCGGGCGCCGAGGGGTTGCGCCGGCGACGACGCTGCTGTGGGGGTTCCTGGTCGCGGTGGCCATCTGGGCGGTGGCCGCGCCATGGTGGTCGTGGCCGGTCGCCTCCCTGCACGACCCTGGCGTGGCCGCGGCCGTGCTCGGGGTCGGGCTGCTCGGCACCCTGCTGCCGTTCGCCCTTGCCGTCGGGGCCGTGCGGGTGATCAGTGCCGCCACCGCCGGGATCGCGGCCACCGCCGAGCCGGTGTTCGCGGCCGCCTTCGCCTGGCTGCTGCTGGGCCAGCACCTCGGCCCGGGGCAGCTGGCCGGCGGCACCCTGGTCGTGACCGGGGTCGTCCTGGCCCAGCTGGCCGCCGCCGGGGCCCGGCCCGGCGGACCGGGGACGCCGCCTGACCTCAGCCGAGGCTCGGGAGCACGTCACGGGCGACCAGGGTCAGGGCCAGCCCGAGGAATGCCACCGCCGAGACGGCCGTGAAGCAGGCCTGCCCGCGCGGCCCGACCAGCCGCCGGGAGCGGGCGACGGCCAGCGCGATCACCACCTCCAGGCCCGACGCGACCAGGAACCAGCTGGCGGTGAACAGCGCCAGCCCCGCCGGGCCGCCGGCGTCCTGGGCCGCCAGCATCGCCGGCGTCCCCGTGGCCAGCCAGAACGTCCAGGTGAGGGGGTTGGCGAGGTTCCCGGCGACGCCCTTCCAGAACGCCCAGCGGCCGTCCACCTCCAGCTGGCGGCCCTCGCGCCACTGCGCCACGGCGTCGCGGGCCGACTGCCAGGAGAGGTAGAGCAGGAACCCGGCCCCGGCCGCCCCGACCCACGCCGAGCCGCGCTCCATCGACCCGATGATCCAGGCGAAGGCGAGCGCCGGGGCCAGCAGCACCAGGTCGGCGGTGGCCGAGCCGAGGATGACCCGGAAGCTGGCCCCGAAGCCGCTGCTGGCCGCCTGCTGGACGATGACGACGAAGATGGGCCCGACCGCGAGCGCGGCCCCGACACCCAGCAGCGTCCCCAGCCACAGCACCTCGATCACGCCGGGCATGGTAGGGGTTTGCCCGTCGCCGGGTTGGCTGCCGGCGACTAAGGTTAGGGGTGGATGACGAACCCCCCGACCCAGGGAGCCGACGGTGAGCGACGAGCGCGAGCAGGTCACCGCGGGTGGGGTGCTGGACCAGCTCCCCGACCCCAACCCCGATGAGACCAGAGACTGGCTTGACTCGCTGAGCGACGTCGTCGAGCGCGAAGGCCCCGGACGGGCGCGTTTCCTGCTCCGGGAGGTGCTCTCCCACGCCGGCGCGCTCGACGTCGGCCTGCCCGCGCTGCCGTCGACCGACTACATCAACACCATCCCGGCTGGCGCCGAGCCCGACTACCCCGGCGACGAGGAGCTGGAGCAGCGCCTGCTGTCGATCGTGCGCTGGAACGCGGCCGCCATCGTGTCGCGGGCCAACCGGCCCGAGCTGGGCGTCGGCGGGCACATGGCCTCCTTCGCCTCGGCGGCCGAGCTGTTCGAGGTCGGCTTCAACCACTTCTTCCGCGGGCGGGACGACGGCCCCGGCGACCAGATCTTCTTCCAGGGCCACTCCGCTCCCGGCGTCTACGCCCGCGCCTACCTGGAGGGCCGCCTCACCGAGGCCAACCTGGACGCGTTCCGCCAGGAGGGCAAGCCGGAGGGGCTGTCCTCCTACCCGCATCCCCGGCTGATGCCGGACTTCTGGGAGTTCCCCACCGTCTCCATGGGCCTGGGCCCGCTCCACGCCATCTACCAGGCCCGCTTCAACAGGTACCTCCAGAACCGGGAGCTCGCCGACACCTCCGGCTCGCGGGTGTGGGCCTACATCGGCGACGGCGAGATGGACGAGCCGGAGTCGCAGGGCGCGCTCACCGTGGCCGGCCGGGAGCGGCTGGACAACCTGACGTTCGTGCTCAACTGCAACCTGCAGCGCCTGGACGGCCCGGTCCGCGGCAACGGCAAGATCATCCAGGAGATGGAGTCGCTGTTCCGCGGGGCCGGCTGGAACGTCATCAAGGTGGTCTGGGGCCGGCTCTGGGACGACCTGCTGGCGCGGGACACCACCGGCGAGCTGGTGGCCAAGCTGAACTCGACCCCCGACGGCCAGCTCCAGACCCTGGCCGCCGAGGACGCCGCCTACATCCGCGAGAAGCTGTTCGGCACCAAGGGCCTCAACCGGCTGATCGACGGCATGTCCGACGCCGAGGTGGTCGCGCTCGCGGTCGACCGGGGCGGCCACGACCTGCGCAAGGTCCACGCCGCCTACCGGACCGCGGTCGACCACCGGGGCCAGCCCACCGTAATCATCGCCCAGACCATCAAGGGTCGGGGGCTCGGCCGCGAGTTCGAGTCCCGCAACGCCACCCACCAGATGAAGAAGTTCGTGCGCGGCACCCTCAACACCTTCCGGGACCGGCTCGGCATCGACGTGCCCGACGAGGCCCTGGAGAAGGGCTATCCGCCCTACTACAAGCCGCCGGAGGACTCCGACCTCAACCGGTACCTGCAGGAGCGCCGGCGCGGCCTCGGCGGGTCGGTGCCCAGGCGGGTCGACCGCTCCGGCCCGCTCAGCCTGCCCGCCAAGGAGCTGTACGCCCAGCTCAAGAAGGGCTCCGGCAAGCAGGAGGTCGCCACCACCATGGCCCTGGTCCGGCTGATCAGGGACCTGCTGCGCAACAAGGACGTCGGCCGGCGGATCGTGCCGATCATCCCCGACGAGGCCAGGACCTTCGGCATGGACTCGTTCTTCCCCACCCTCAAGATCTACTCCTCGAGGGGCATGACCTATGACGCGGTCGACCGCGAGCTGGTGCTCTCCTACAAGGAGGACGTCAAAGGTCAGATCCTGCACGAGGGCATCACCGAGGCCGGGGCGATGGGGTCGTTCTCGGCCGCCGGCTCCAGCTACGCGACCTTCGGCGAGCCGATGATCCCGCTGTACGTCTTCTACTCGATGTTCGGGTTCCAGCGGACCGGCGACTCCATGTGGAGCGCCGGCGACCAGCGCTGCCGCGGCTTCCTGATCGGGGCGACGGCCGGGCGGACCACCCTGAACGGGGAGGGCCTGCAGCACCAGGACGGCCACTCGGCGCTGATCGCCACCACCAACCCGGCCTGCGTCACCTACGACCCGAGCTTCGCGTTCGAGATCCCGGTGATCTTCGAGGAGGCGCTGCGCCGCATGTACGGCGAGCAGCCCGAGGACCTCTTCTACTACCTCACCGTCTACAACGAGCCGTTCGTGCAGCCGCCGATGCCGGAAGGGCTGGACGACCAGGCGATCCTCCGCGGCCTGTACCGCTACCAGGCCGCCGAGGGCGACCAGGCCCACCGGGCCCAGATCGTGACCAGCGGCAGTGCCATGCCCCAGGCCCTGCGGTCCGCCCGGCTGCTGGCCGACGACTGGGACGTCGCCGCCGACGTGTGGAGCGCGCCCGGCTGGCAGCGGCTGCGCCAGGACGCGCTGGACTGCGACGAGTGGAACCGCATGCATCCGACCTCCGAGCAGCGGGTGCCGCTGGTCCACAGGATCTTCGCCGAGGTCGAAGGGCCGATCATCGCCGTCAGCGACTGGATGAAGCTGGTTCCCGACCAGATCTCCCGCTGGGTGCCGCGGCCCTACGCGATCCTCGGCACCGACGGCTTCGGCCGCTCCGACACCCGACCGGCCCTGCGCCGCCATTTCAAGATCGACGCCGAGAACATCGCCGTCGCCGTCCTCCAGGAGCTCGCCCTGGCCGGCGACATCGACCGCGAGCGGGTCGCCGAGGCGATCAAGCGCTACGACCTCGACCCGGAGGCCACCACCGAGGTGCCGTAGCCGGGGGACCGAACCTGCTACCGGCCGGGCCTCAGCCGGGTGACCTGCTCGACCGACCACGGGCTGAGCGCCCACGGCGCCGCCGTGGCGACCGTGCCGAACGTCTCCCAGGACACCCAGCGCCACTCGGCCACCTCGTCGGGGTCGGCGGCGACTTCCGGCTCCCGGTCGCCGGCCAGGTGGGCGAAGAGCACCGGGCAGACCTCGTGCTCCACGGTCCCGTCGGGAGCGACCGCCCGGTAGGCGAAGTCGGGCAGGACCAGCTCCAGGCGGGCCGGTTGCAGGCCGAGCTCCTGGCCGAGCCGGCGCCGGGCGGCGGTGGCCACCCCCTCCCCGGGGGCCGGGTGACCGCAGCAGGAGTTGGTCCACACCCCCGGCCAGGTCCGCTTGCCGAGCGCCCGCCTGGTGGCGAGGAACCGGCCGCCGGCGTCGAACACGTAGACCGAGAAGGCCAGGTGCAGCGGGGTGTCGGCGTGGTGCGCCTGGGCCTTGGGCATGGTCCCGACCGGCCGCCCCGCCGTGTCCAGCAGGACGACCAGCTGGTCGTCGGGAGCGTCGGAGGTGACCGGGGGGATCGGCGGTCCCGAGTCCTCGATCCATGTGGGGGAGGCTCCGGCTCCCCACCGCCACGCCACGGCGCCTGCGCCCTGGCCGGCTGGATCGGACACGGCCTATCTGGGGGACGACGGCACGAACGGGGGCCGGGTCACCGTGACGTTGCCGCGCTTGCCGCGGACGTCGACCTGCAGCTCGGTGTCCTTGGCGGCGACCTCGGGCAGGACGTAGGCCAGGGCGATGCCGTGCCGCAGGGTCGGCGAGAACGTGCCGCTGGTCACCTCCCCGACCGGTCGGTCGCCGTCGAGCACCGGCATGCCGTGGCGCGGGATCAGCCGGTCGCCGGAGACCAGGCCGACCAGCAGCCGCTTGGGGCCGGCCTCCTTGCGGGCCCGCAGCGCCTCGCGGCCGCGGAAGTCGCCCTTGTCCATGGCGACGGCCCAGCCGAGGCGGGCCTCGAACGGGTCGGTGTCGGTGGAGATGTCGTTGCCGTGCAGGGCGTAGCCCATCTCCAGCCGGAGGGTGTCGCGCCCGCCCAGCCCGACCGGGACGGCCCCGAAGACCGCCCCCCGCTCGAACAGCTCCTCCCACAGGGCGGGGGCGGCCTCGCCGTCGACCAGCAGCTCGAAGCCGCGCTCGCCGGTGTAGCCGGTGCGGCACAGCCGGGCCGGCGCGTCCCGGTAGGTGGTGGCCGCCAGCTGCATGTAGTCCAGGTCGGCGGCCTCGGGGAACAGGGCCCCGACCAGCTCGGGGGCGCGGGGGCCCTGGACGGCGAGCACGGCGATGTCCGGGCGCGGGGTGACCTGGGTGCGGCCGGGGTCGGAGGCGCGGACGGCGTCGGCGACCTTGGGCCAGTTGGCGGCGTTGGGGACCAGCAGGTAGCCGTCGGCCTCCCGGTAGACGATCAGGTCGTCGACGATCGTCCCCTGGTCGGTGAGGCAGAGGGTGTACTGGGCGGCGCCCGGCCTGGCCAGCCGGTCCAGGTCGTTGGAGAGCGCGTGCTGGAGGGCGGCGTGGGCGCCGTCGCCCCGCACCTCGACCTTGCCGAGGTGGGACAGGTCGAACACGCCGACCGCCTCGCGCACCGCCCGGTGCTCCGACAGGGTGCCCTTGTACTCGATCGGCATGTCCCAGCCGGCGAAGGCGCCCATCTTCGCCTTGAGGCGCCGGTGGACGCCGTCCAGCGGGGAGCGGTGCAGCTCGGCGGTGCCGGCGCTCACGGAAGGTCCTGTCGCGGAGGCCGGGGGGTGCGGCCGGGGGGCCGGGAGGTCCGGACCGGCGGCGCCGTCTGGTCGCCGAGGAGGCGGTCGGAGCGGCTGGCCTTGAGCCGGGCGTTGTAGGCCCGCATCCGCTCGGGGTAGCCGACGATCTGCACGTCGTAGACGGGCAGGGAAAGCTGCTTGGCCACCTGGCGGATCACCTGGGGTGAGCCGACCCGGCGGCGGGTCCACTCGCCGTCGGCGGCCACCGCGACCGCGGTGGTGTCGGTGACCATCGTCTCGGGCTCGACGAAGAACTCGACCCCGACCCGGGTGCGGGCGAACTCGCGCAGGGCGTCGAGGTCTTCGGAGGTCGCCTCCCGGTCCATGGACGCGACCTTCCGGCCGCGGCTGCGGCGGATGCGGAGGTTGTCGAGAAAGCTCACCTGGGTTTGGCGGCCGTTTCGACCGGGTGGACGATCGACAGGACCTGGCGGGAGACGTCCAGGTGCGGCAGCTCGGTCGCCTGGGCCATCTCGCGGACGCTCCAGCGGACCACGTCGCGGATGGAGACGATGCCGACGATCTGGTCGTCGGCGATCACCGGCAGGTGCCGCACCCGAGCCTGGGTCATCTGGCTGGCCGCCTCCTCGACCGAGGCGTCCGGCGCGATCGTGTACAGGTCGCCGATCAGGGCCTCGTGGGCGGCGACGTTCTTGGGGTCCTCCCCGGCGCCGATGACCTTGAGGATGTCACGCTCGGTCAGGATGCCAAGGACGCGCTCCTCCTCGAGCACGATCACCGAGCCGATGCCCTTGGCGTCCATGAGGCTGGCCACGTCGGCGACGTTGTAATGCGGGCCGACGGTGACGACCTCCTTGGTCATGACCTCCGAGACCTCCACGAGGCAGTCCTCCTTGCAGCGACGCCAGAGGGTGGGGCCGGGCCGCCTGGGCGCCCCGGCCTCCGCTACGAGCCTACTCCAGCGCGAGATCGCACGACAGCGGCGGCCGGGTTCGTTTTGCCTGGTCGGTTCCGGGCACGCTCGGCTTAGCTGACGCCGTTCACGCTCGCTAGACTCAGCCGGGGATACCTGACCCAAAGGAGCCGACGACCATGGCCGAGAACGCCTACGACCTTGTGATCCTCGGGAGCGGCACCGGTGGGTACTCGGCCGCGATCCGCGCTTCCGACTTGGGTCTCAAGGTCGCCCTGGTGGAGAAGGAGGACCGCTGCGGCGGCACCTGCCTCAACCGGGGCTGCATCCCGACCAAGGCGCTGCTGCATGCCGCCGAGGTCATGGACGGGGTCCACGAGGCGTCCGAGCGCTGGGGCATCAAGGCGACGGTGGAGTCGATCGACTACTCGGCCACGGTGGCCAACCGCGAGGACATCGTCACCAAGAACGTCAAGGGCCTCGAAGGCCACCTGAAGAAGGACGGCGTGGCCATCGTCCGTGGCCGGGGCCGGGTCACCGGGCCGCGCAGCGTCCAGGTCGAGGGGGTCGGGGAGGTGACCGCGACCAGGGGGCTGGTGCTGGCGTCGGGGTCGCAGCCGAAGTCGATCCCTGGACTGGAGATCGACGGTCGGCGGGTGATCAGCTCCGACCACGCGCTGATGCTCGACTACCTGCCCGAGTCGGTGATCGTGCTGGGCGCCGGGGCGGTCGGGGTCGAGTTCGCCTCCTTCTGGCGCTCCATGGGGGCCGAGGTGACCGTGGTCGAGGTCCTGCCCGGCCTGGTGCCGCTGGAGGACGCCGACAGCCAGCGGGAGCTGAACAGGGCGTTCAAGAAGCGCGGCATCACCTCGATGGTCGAGACCAAGCTGGAGGACGCCAAGGTCACCGACGAGCAGGTGACGGTGACGGTGACCGACGCCAAGGGCAAGACCTCGCAGGTGTCGGCCGATCTGCTGCTGGTCGCCACCGGTCGCGGCCCGGTCAGCACGGACCTCGGCTACGAGGAGATCGGGGTCAAGCTGGACCGCGGCTTCGCGGTCCCCAAGAGCTGGGACACCCTGGAGACCGACGTCGACGGCGTCTACGCCGTCGGCGACCTCCTGCCCCCGCCGTCGCTGGCCCTGGCCCACGCCTCCTTCGCCGAGGGGATGCTGGTCGCCGAGACGGTCGCCGGCCAGGCGTCGCCGCCGATCGACTACGCCGGCATCCCCAGGGTCACCTATTGCACCCCCGAGGTGGCATCGGTCGGCCTCACCGAGGTACAGGCCAAGGAGCAGGGCCACGACGTGGTGACCAACAAGTTCCCGTTCAACGCCACCGCCAAGGGCCTCATCCACGGCCAGGGTGGCATGGTCAAGCTGGTCGCGGCCAAGGACGGCCCGGTGCTGGGCGTGCACCTGGTCGGGGCCCGGGTCACCGACCTGATCGCCGAGGCGATGCTGATCTACAACTGGGAGGCCCTGCCGATCGACGTCGCCCAGTACATCCACCCTCATCCCACCCTGTCCGAGGCGATCGGCGAGGCCCACATGACCCTTGCCGGGCGCGGCCTCCACCAGCTCTGAGCCGGCACGCGACCCGGGAGACGATGGTCATGGCGACACCAGTCAAGATGCCGGAGCTCGGCGAGTCGATCACCGAGGGCACGATCACCCGCTGGATCAAGCAGGAGGGCGACCGGGTCGAGGTCGACGAGCCGCTGTTCGAGGTCTCCACCGACAAGGTCGACACCGAGGTCCCGTCGCCGGTGTCCGGGGTGCTGCAGTCGATCAAGGTCCAGGCCGACGAGACCGTCGAGGTCGGCGCCGAGCTGGCCGTCATCGAGCAGGACGGCGAGGGCGGCGGCGAGGCCGGCGACGCCACGGCGGAGGCCGCCGCCGACGAGGAGGCCGGGGAGGCCGCCGGCGCTGAGGAGGCCGAGGAGGTCGGGGAGGCCGCGGAGGCCACCGAGGCCAGGGAGGGCAGCGAGGAGGCCGGCGCCGAGGAGGCGGGGGAGGCGGCGGCGCAGACAGGCGACGGCGCCGAGGCCGGGTCGGGGTCCGGGGATGGCGGGACCACCACGGTGACCATGCCCGAGCTGGGCGAGTCGATCACCGAGGGGACCATCACCCGCTGGATCAAGCAGGAGGGCGACCGGGTCGAGGCCGACGAGCCGCTGTTCGAGGTCTCCACCGACAAGGTCGACACCGAGGTCCCGTCGCCGGTGTCCGGGGTGCTGCAGTCGATCAAGGTCCAGGCCGACGAGACCGTCGAGGTCGGCGCCGAGCTGGCCGTCATCGGCGGCGGTGGCGGCGCCTCGCAGGCCCCGGCGGCCGAGGCCGACCAGGCCGGGGAGCCGGCCGAGCGCGGCGCCGAGCAGGCCACCGGCACCGAGGAGGCCCCCAGGGACCGGAAGGCCGAGCAGGCGCCGGACACCGGGCCGCGGGAGGCCAAGCCGGCGGCCAGGGCCGGCGGCGACGGCAAGGCCGCGGCCGGGGTCTCGCCGCTGGTGCGCCGGCTGGCCCGCGAGCACGACGTCGACCTGAGCGAGGTCCAGGGCAGCGGCTCCGGCGGCCGGGTGCGCCGCGAGGACGTCGAGGCGTTCGTGCAGCAGCGCGGCAAGCAGCCGGCCGCGGCCCCGGCGGCCAGCGGCGAGGCCAGGCCGAAGGCGGCCGCGGCGGCGCCCTCTGGCCCGCGGGTGGCCGTGCCGCTGGCCAAGGGCCTGCGCGAGGAGGTCGTCCCCGCGACCCGGCTGCGCAAGGTGATCGCCGAGCGGATGGTCGCCTCGCTGCAGACCAGCGCCCAGCTGACCAGCGCCGTCGAAATCGACATGACCAAGGTCATGCGCCTGCGCGCCCGGGCCAAGGACGAGTTCAAGGCGCGGGAGGGCGTCTCCCTGTCGCCCATGCCGTTCGCCGTCCTGGCCCTGGTCGCCGCGATCAGGGAGTACCCGACGGTCAACTCGGCCATGGACGAGGACGGCAACCTTCACGTCTACCAGGACGTCCACCTGGGGGTCGCGGTCGACACGCCCAAGGGGCTGTTCGTCCCGGTGATCAAGCACGCCGAGTCGCTGAACCTGGCCGGCCTGGCCAAGGCCATCTCCGACGTGGCCAAGCGCACCCGCGACGGCAAGATCGGCCCCGACGAGCTGTCCGGCTCCACCATCTCGCTGACCAACACCGGCAGCCGGGGCGCCGTCTGGGACACGCCCATCATCAACCAGCCCAACGCGGCCATCTTCGCCACCCCGGCGATCGTCAAGCGGCCGGTGGTGGTCACCGACCCCGACCTGGGCGAGGTGGTCGCGGTCCGGCAGATGATGTACGGGATCCTGACCTATGACCATCGCATCATCGACGGCGCCGACGCGGCGCGCTTCCTGGTCAAGGTCAAGGAGCTCCTGGAGGCGGCCGACTTCGAGGGCGACCTTGGCCTGGAGCGGGAGTAACGCCATGGCGCCCCTGTGGACCGTGCGCGCCGGGACCGTCCCCTACCGGCGGGCCTGGGCCTGGCAGCGGGCCCTTGTCCGGCGCCGGGCGGCGGGCGAGATCCCCGACACCGTGCTGCTGCTGGAGCACCCGCACGTCTACACCATCGGCAAGCGCGGCAGCGACGGCGACGTGCTCGCCGACCCGGCCTGGCTGGCCGCCCAGGGCGCCGAGGTGGTGCGCAGCGACCGCGGCGGCCAGGTCACCTACCACGGCCCCGGCCAGCTGGTCGGCTACCCGATCACCATGCTGGACCCCAACCCCGACATCTGGGGCTTCGTCGGCCGGGTCGAGCAGGCCCTGGTCGACGTGGCCACAGGGTTCGGGCTGCAGGCCAGGGGCGAGCGGGGCGACCTGACCGGCGTGTGGGTCGGCGACGCCAAGCTCGGCGCCATCGGCATGCGGGTCTCGCGCGGGGTGACCAGCCACGGCTTCGCCCTCAACTGCGCCACCGACCTGGCCTTCTTCAACGCCATCGTGCCCTGCGGGATGCCGGGCAAGGCGGCCTGCTCGCTGTCCAGCCTGCTCGGCCGCCAGGTGCCGGTGGCCGAGGTTCTGCCGGCCGTCGAGCGCCACCTGGCCGAGCGGCTGGGCCGGACGCCGATCCCGGTCGACCCCGCTACCCTGGAGCTGCCGGCCGAGGACCACGACCCGGAGACCGTCCATGCCTGAGCCTGTGATCCCACCCGGGGTTCGTACCCTCGGCGTGCTGCCGCGCACCCCGGCGCCACCCCCGACCGAGGCGACCTTCGCCCGCAAGCCGGAATGGCTCAAGGTCAGGGCCACCCTCGGCCCCAACTACACCGAGCTCAAGGGCCTGATGCGCGACGCCGAGCTGCACACGGTCTGCGAGCAGGCCGGCTGCCCCAACATCTACGAGTGCTGGGAGGCCCGCGAGGCCACCTTCCTGATCGGTGGGGAGCTCTGCACCAGGGCCTGCCCGTTCTGCCAGATCCACAGCGGCCGTCCCGAGGGCTACGACACCGACGAGCCCCGGCGGGTCGCCCACGCCGTCGCCCGCATGGGCCTGCGGTTCGCGGTCATCACCGGGGTGGCCCGCGACGACCTGGCCGACGGGGGCGCCTGGCTGTTCGCCGAGTCGGTCCGCCAGGTCCGTTCGCTGCTGCCCGGCTGCGGGGTCGAGGTGCTGATCCCCGACTTCCGCGGCAAGCCGGATGCCCTGCGCCAGGTCACCGACGCCGAGCCCGACGTCCTGGGGCACAACGTCGAGACCGTCCCCCGCCTGTACAAGCGGATCCGGCCGGGGTTCACCTACGCCGGGTCGCTGGAGCTGCTGGCCAGGGCGCGGGCCTGGCTGCCGCGGGGGTGCGCCACCAAGTCCAACCTGATCCTGGGGATGGGCGAGGAGCGGACCGAGGTGCTGCAGACCATGGCCGACCTGCGCGCCGTCGGGGTCGAGCTGCTCACCATCACCCAGTACCTGCAGCCGACCAAGGGGCACCTCAACCTGCAGCGGTTCGTCACGCCCGAGGAGTTCGCCGAGCTGAAGGCGCACGCCGAGGGCCTCGGGTTCGCCCACGTCGAGTCGGGGGCGCTGGTCCGCTCCAGCTACCACGCCGGCGAGATGCACAAGGCGGCCGTACGCAAGCAGCACGGCCAGCTGCCCGCCTGGGCCGCGGCCGAGGCCTGAGCCCAAACCGTGTCCCGACCCGCCGTCCTCACCGCGCCCCGGCGCGCCTCGACCGGTACCCGCCTGGCCGTGCTGCTGCTGGTCGTTGCCGTGGGCTGGCTCGGGTTCCGGGCCGTCGCCGCCTTCGACCAGGACCGCCACGCCGCCGAGGCCGCCGCGGTGGTCGGCACCACCGACGCCGTACGCCATCGCCTGCTCCCGGTCCCGGGCGCTCCGGGGGTGTCGGGAGCGACCGGGGAGCTGCGCTACCGCCCCAGCACCTGGCTGACCGTCGTCGAGCTGCGCGGCCTGGAGCCGGTGACCGGGGGCGAGCGCTACCTGGTGTTCCTGCGCAACTGGGCCGGCTGGACGCTGGCCGGGGCGGCCCGGCCGGACTCCGGCGGCACCGCCCAGGTGCGCTCGGCGGCCGAGCCACGCCCGACGTCCATCTACGAGGTCGTGGTCACCAGGGCGGTCGACGACGCCACCAGCGTCCCCCACGGCCAGCCGGTGCTGCACTGGTTCGAGCCCTCGCTGGCCGCACCCAGGGCCCGCCCGTTCGACTTCGCCCGGGGCGCCTAACCGGTCGGCCGGTCACAGCCGCAGGCCGGACTCCAGCTGGGCCAGGCCCTCGTCCAGCGCGGCCACGAAGTCCGGCGGCGACTGGTCGGGCGCACTGAACCAGGCGGCGATCCCCACCCCGATCACCGCGCCCGCGAGGGTTCGGACCGCGGAGTCGTCGGCACGCCGCCCGGTCCGCTCGGCGACCAGCTCGGCCAGCAGCTGGATGCTCCTGCCGAACCGGTCCAGCATCCTGGCCCGCAGCTCGGGCACCGAGCGGATCAGCGCGTCGCGTTCCCGCTGGGCCGCCGCCTCCTCGGCGGGCAGCTGCGCGAAGGTGGACCGCATGGCGTGCCGCAGGGCCTGGATCGGGCTCGCGGAGGCCGGCTGCGCCCGGAACGCCTCGACGGGGAACGGGTCGAAGGCGTCGTCCAGGACGACGGCTTCCTTGGTCGGGAAGTAGCGGAAGAAGGTGCTGGGCGAGATCTCGGCCGCCGCGGCGATCTGCTCCACGGTGGTGTTGCCATACCCCTGCTCGCGGAACAGCCGCAGCGCCTGCTCCTGGATCGCGGCTCTGGTCCTGGCCTTCTTCCGCTCGCGCAACCCGACCGCTGGCCGGTCAGGCGAGGGCAACTGGCAGTCGCTTGCGGCCGAAGCGGTCATCGAGCAGCCCCGCGCGGTCATCGAGCAGCCCCGCCGGCAGCAGAGCGGCGGCCGGCACCAGGTTGGAGGCGTTGGCGAACCACTGCGCCTGGCTGGTGGAGGCGTTCAGGTGGGTGGCCAGGATGGGCAGGGCGACATTGAGGACTGTGAGATCCAGCCCGACGACGAGTAGGCTCAGCGCGAGCGCGGCCGGTGCCCACCACTTGCGCGCTTCCAGGGTATGCATGAGAGTCATCAGCTTTCGAGCGCTCCTGCCACGATGACAGTGGATGTCAAACGGCAGTGACTGTCAAGAAGCTGGTTTACCATGGTGAAACAAGCCAGCAACGGGTCGGCAAACGCGGGTTGCTAGCGTTGCCCGAGTCTGCCCAAATGACAA
>DASYSE010000130.1:0-12809 GCA_036003705.1 Actinomycetes bacterium
ACCGACCTGTACCTGGCCGACGAGGCCTTCTTCACCGGCACGGCCGCCGAGGTCGTGCCCATCCGGGAGGTGGACGACCGGGTCCTCGGCGACCCGGGCCCGATTACCCGCCGGCTGCAGGAGGTCTTCACGGCCGCCACCCGGGGCCGCGACGAGCGCTACCGCGACTGGGCCGAACCGGTCGCCTAGCACAAACGCGGGGGGGCTCTGCCTCCCGCGCACCCCCGAAACCATTCTGGAGGGAGTCCTCCCTTGTCGAGCACGCCCAGCCAAGACCACGTAGAGACCTACGACACCACCCTGCGCGACGGGTCGCAGCAGGTCGGCCTCCAGTTCACCGTGGCCGACAAGCTGCGGGTGACCCGGCTGCTCGACGACCTCGGCGTCGACGTCGTCGAGGGCGGCTGGCCCGGGTCCAACCCCAAGGACGCCGAGTACTTCGCCCGCGCCGCCGACCTGCCCTGGCGCCACGCCACCCTGGCCGCCTTCGGGGCGACCCGCCGGCCCGGCCGCGGGGTCGACGACGACCCCAACCTGGACGCCCTGCTCGACTCCAAGGCCCCGATCGTCACCCTGGTCGGCAAGAGCTGGGACCTGCACGTCACCGAGGCGCTCCGGACCACCCTCGACGAGAACCTGGCCATGGTGGCCGACTCGGTGGTCTACATGGTGGCCGGCGGCCGCCGGGTCGCGTTCGACGCCGAGCACTTCTTCGACGGCTACGCCACCGACCCGGCCTACGCCGTCGCCGTGGCGGAAGCGGCGGTCGCCGCGGGGGCGGACACGGTGGTGCTATGCGACACCAACGGCGGCAGCCTGCCGACGTTCGTGGCCAGGGTGGTCCGCGAGGTCAGGGCCGCCCTGCCGCCCAGGGTCCGGGTCGGGGTCCACTTCCACGACGACTCGGCCTGCGCGGTCGCGAACTCGCTGGTCGCGGTGGAGGCCGGCGCCCGCCAGGTGCAGGGCGCGGCCAACGGCTACGGCGAGCGCTGCGGCAACGCCGACCTGTTCGCCATCGTCGCCGGGCTCGAGCTCAAGCAGGGGTTGAAGCTGCTTCCCCAGGAACGGCTGGCCGCTCTGACCACCACCGCCCACGCCATCGCCGAGCTGGCCAACCTCCCACCCGACCACCGCCAGCCGTACGTCGGCGCGGCCGCCTTCGCCACCAAGGCGGGGCTGCACGCCTCGGCGATCGCCCGCCGGCCCGACGCCTACAGCCATGTCGACCCGACCCTGGTCGGCAACCGGGCCAGGGTGCTGGTCTCCGAGCTCGCCGGCCGGTCCAACGTCCTGGCCAAGGCGGGCGAGCTCGGCCTGGACCTGGACGCCGACCCTGCCCTGGGGGCGAGGGTGCTGGACCGGGTCAAGGAGCTGGAGCACCGCGGCTACGCCTTCGAGGTCGCCGACGCGTCCTTCGAGCTGCTGGTCCGTCGCGAGAGCGGCCAGCTGCAGCCCCCGTTCACCCTCGAGGGCTACCGCGTGCTGGTGGAGCGAAGCCAGGACGGGAGCGACGTCTCCGAGGCGACGGTGCGGCTGCTGGTCGACGGCGAGCGGGTGCTGGCGGTCGGCGAGGGCGTCGGCCCGGTCCACGCCCTCGACCAGGCGCTGCGCCGTGCCCTGGCCGCCCGCCACCCCCAGCTGGAGGCGGTCCACCTGGTCGACTTCAAGGTCCGCATCCTCGACGGCCGGGCCGGGACCATGGCGGTGACCCGGGTGCTGGTCACCTCCGCCGACGCCGACGGCGAATGGACCACCGTCGGGGTCTCCGACGACATCGTCACCGCCTCCTGGGAGGCCCTGGCCGACGGCATCCACTACGGCCTGCTGCGCGCCCGCCAGCCCGTCCAGGTCGCCTGATCCGCCGGGCGGTGCAGCACGGCGGCCTGACCTTCGCCCGCTGTCTCAGTCCCGGTCCTTGATCTGGCAGCCCTGCCGCCGCAGGTAGGCGGCCAGGCGCACCTTCGGCCGGGGCGCCGGCATCGTCGGCGCCGACGGCGATGGATGCCATGGTCGCCGCCGCTCAGGGGTAGCGGTCGGGGACGAAGGTCTGGTCGCTCATCGGGGGACGCACGTAGCCGCTGTCGTCGCGGCGGGGTGGAAGCCGGATCGGCTCGGGGGTCAGGTCCTGGTAGGGGATCTGCTCGAGCAGGTGGCTGATGCAGTTCAGCCGGGCCCGCCGCTTGTCGTCGGCCTGCACCACGTACCAGGGGGCCTGCTTGGTGTCGGTGTAGTGGAACATGTCGTCCTTGGCCCTGGAGTACTCGATCCACAGCTCGCGGGACTTCAGGTCCATCGGGCTGAGCTTCCAGCGCCGGGTCGGGTCCTGGAGGCGGCGCTGGAAGCGGCGCTCCTGCTCGGCGTCGCTGACCGAGAACCAGTACTTGATCAGGATGATCCCCGAGCGGATCAGCATCCGCTCGAACTCGGGGCAGGCGCGGAGGACCTCCTGGTACTCGTCCTCGGTGCAGAACCCCATCACCCGCTCCACCCCGGCCCGGTTGTACCAGCTGCGGTCCATCAGGACCATCTCGCCCCACGCCGGGAGGTGCATGACGTAGCGCTGGAAATACCATTGGGTCCGTTCCCGCTCGGTGGGCGCGGCCAGGGCCACCACCCGGCAGATGCGCGGGTTCAGGCTCTGGGTGATCCGCTTGATGGTGCCGCCCTTGCCGGCGGCGTCGCGGCCCTCGAAGATGACCACGACCCTGAGGCCGGCGTGCTTGATCCACTCCTGCAGCTTGATCAGCTCCAGCTCCAGGCGGGCCAGCTCCTTCTCGTAGACCTTCTTGCCCAGCCCCGACGAGGCGGCCTCCTCGGCCTCGGCGGCCTCGTGGTAGGTCCGGTCGCTCTCCTGCCTGGACGGCTTGGGCCTGGCAGCCGGCTTCGTCTTGGCCATCGCTCCTCCTCGCCGTGACACCACGGCCACCATCATCGCCGTTGCCCGCCCCTGGTTGAAGCGTATCTTCGTCTGGTCATGGGAACGCGTGCGCCGGAGCACCTGCCGGTCGGTGGCGACCAGCAGCTGGTCACCATCGAGGACATCCGCTCGGCCAGGGAGCGGGTTGCCGGTGTGATCAGGGCGACCCCGGTGGACCGCTCCGAGACCCTGAGCGCCCTTGCCGGCCGGCCGGTGGTGCTCAAACCGGAGCACCGGCAGCGCACCGGCTCGTTCAAGATCCGGGGTGCCTACAACCGGATCTCGCGGCTGTCTCCCGGCATCCCGGTGGTGGCCGGCTCGGCGGGCAACCACGCCCAGGGGGTGGCTCTGGCGGCCAGGCTCACCGGCCACCCGGCCACCATCTTCATGCCGGCCAACGCTCCCCTGCCCAAGGTCGAGGCGACCCGGAACTACGGGGCGACGGTGCGGATGGGCGGGCAGGCCGTCGACGACTGCATCGCCGCCTCCAAGGCGTTGGGCGAGGCCGAGGGCGCGGTGTTCGTGCCACCGTTCGACGACCCGCTGATCATCGCCGGCCAGGGCACGATCGGGCTGGAGCTGGCCGAGGAGGCGCCGGAGGCCGGGACGGTGGTTGTCCCCATCGGCGGGGGCGGGCTCATCTCCGGCGTCGCCGCCGCCCTGGCCGCGGTCCGGCCCGACATCCGGGTCGTCGGTGTCGAGGCGGCCGGCGCCCCGACCATGCTGACCTCGCTGGAGGCCGGTCGCTGCGTGCGGCTGGAGCGCCTGCACACCATGGCCGACGGGATCGCGCTCAGGTCGCCGTCACCGCTCACCCTGGCCCACGTCCAGGCCCACGTCGACGACGTCGTGGTGGTGGGGGAGGAGGAGATCAGCCAGGCCCTGCTGCTGCTGCTGGAGCGGGCCAAGGCGGTGGTCGAGCCCTCGGGCGCCGCCGCCCTTGCCGCGGTGCTCGCCGGCCGGGTCGGCGGCGCCGGGCCGGTGGTGGCGCTGCTGTCGGGCGGCAACGTCGACCCGCTGCTGCTCACCAAGATCATCGACCATGGCCTGTCGGCGGCCGGCCGCTACGTGGCCCTTCGGGTGGTGGTCGACGACACGCCAGGCAACCTGGCCGCACTGACCGCCGAGGTGGCCCGGCTCGGCCTCAACGTGCTCTCGGTGGAGCATCACCGCTCCGGGCTGGACCTGGACCTGGACAAGGTCGAGATCCGGCTGACCCTCGAGACCCGCAACGCCATCCACCACGGCGAGATCGTCGCCGACCTGGAGGGGCTCGGCTACCGGGTCCACCCAATCCGATAATCCCGGCCGATCAGGGTATCCCGGCGGGGTTGCCCAGCCACCGCTCCTTCACCCGCGGGGAGGTCGGGCGGGCGGCGCCCGCCAGCTCTCCAGCAAGCTGGAACGGCCGGGTGGCTCATTCCGCGTCGGGGAAGGCCTGCTCGCCGGCCCGGACCGGGACCGGCAGATGGTTCTCGGGAGGGGCCAGCGGGCAGGCCCACCGGGCGTTGTAGGCGCAGGACGGGTTGTAGGCGTAGTTGAAGTCGAGCACCACCCGGTCGCGATCGTGCACCACCCCCCGCCCCCAGGTGCCCTTGATGGTGTCGGTCAGGTAGCGGCCGGCCCCGTAGGTCAGCTCGCCGGCGGTGGCGTCCCGGAATGGCAGGAACAGGCCGCCCCCGTAGCCGAGCGTCCAGAACAAGGTGAGGTCGCCGTAGGGGGTGGCCAGCCGCCCGACCCGCCGGTAGCGGACGGCGCCGTCCTCGCCGCCGGTGTCGACGGCCAGCTCCTGGTCGCTGTCGGGCGGTCGCAGCTCGGCGGTCACCCTGGCCTCGGGGTCGTAAGGGAACCAGGGCAGGCCGGTGAACCGGGCCCGCTGCCCGGTGTCAAGGGCTGACTGGGGGTGGTCGCGGAACAGCTCGTCGCGGCCCCGCCGGAACGCCGCCGCCCCGGCCTCGCCCTCGGTCGGCTCGGTCAGGTACAGCAGCGCGACCCGCCGCCGGTAGTCGTCGAGGTCCAGCGTCTCGTCCATGCCCCCACTCTACGAGGCGCCGGCCCGGCACCGCCCCCGGCCGCCATGGGCACTTCCGGCGCCCGCGCCGGCACCGTTCGTGTTTACGCCGGGTTCGTGGAAGGCTGATGGGGTAGACGGCCGAGCGTCCCCGTCCAGGAGCCAGCCATGCACCAGCCGCCGCGACCGACCGAGCCCCGCCAGGAGATCGTCGACCTGGCCGCCAGCCTCGCCCCGGCCCTGGCCGCCAGGGCGGCCGGGTACGACCAGGCGGATGCGTTCTGCCACGAGGATTTCGACGACCTGGCCGCCACCGGCTACACCGCCATCACGGTCCCGGCCGAGCTGGGCGGCATGGGGGCGGGCGCGCTGGACCTGGTCGCCGCCCAGAGCCGGCTCGCCGAGGGCTCCCCGGCCACCGCCCTTGCCGTCAACATGCACCTGCACGGGGTCGGGCTGCTGGCCGAGGGGTTCAGGGACCGGGTCGAGCCGTTCCTCAAGCAGGTGGTCACCGAGGGCGCCATCCTTGCCGGGGGCTTCTCCGAGCCCCAGTCGGGCGGGAACTGGTGGTACCAGGCCAGCACCGCGACCCCGCTGCCGGGGGGCGGCTGGCGCCTGTCGGGCACCAAGACGTTCTTCACCGGCTGGCCGCGGGCCACCCACCTGTTCCTGTCGGCGGCGGTCGAGACCGAGACCGGCCGCGAGCCGATCGGGTTCCTGGTGCCGAGACCGGAGCGGGGCGTGCGGGTGCTGGGCGACTGGAAGGCGATGGGCATGCGAGCCACCGGCAGCCACGCCCTGGCCATCGACGAGCTGGAGATCCCGCCGGAGTGTGTCGTCGCGCAGGGCTTCCCGGTGGCGGTCAGCTTCCTGGTCGGGTCGCACTGGTCGTGGCCGTCGTTCGCCAGCATCTTCCTCGGCGCCGCCGAGGCCGCCTTCCGCCACGTGGCCGACAGCCTGCCCAGGCGCCGCAACGAGGGCCTCGGCCAGGTCCTGGCCGAGCTGCCTGGCGTGCAGCAGGCGGTGGGGGAGATGCGCATGCGCCTGGACGCCGCCAGGGCGACCCTGCTGGCCGCGGTCGCCCGCCCGCCCGACCCGGACCCGGTGGCCCACTACGGCCGCATGGCCGCGGCCAAGCTGTTCACCTGCCAGACCGCCCTCGAGGTCTGCACCCTCGCCCTGCGGACCGCGGGCGGCAGCGGCTACCTGCGCACCGGGCCGCTGGAGCGGCTGCTGCGCGACGCGCACGCCGGCCTGCTGCTGCCCCCCTCCCACGACGCCACCCTCCAGTGGCTGGGCCGGGTGGAGCTCGGGTCCGGGACGGCCCCGGGTGGGGCGGCATGAGGGCCCGGACGGGTCCGACCCCTGGGGTCCGGGGGGCCCCCGCCGGGTCCCCCGGCCGGTCGGGGAGAGCTTCCGAAGGGATGCCTCGGTGGATCGGGTCACTGACGATCGACCGGACCCGGCCGGTGCCGCCGGCCCGCTGCTCGATCGACAACGAGTACTACGAGGGCATGGACGAGCTGTGGTGGGACCCGGCCGGCCCGGCCGCGATCCTGCACGCCATCAACCTGCCCCGGGTCGACTTCTACCTTCGGTCACTTGGTGACCTCCGGGGCCGGCTGGTGCTGGACGCCGGCTGCGGCGGCGGTCTGGTCGCCCGCGAGCTGGCCGCCGCGGGCGCCCGGGTGGTCGGGGTCGACCGTTCGCGCGGCAGCCTCGGGGTGGCCCGCAGGGCCGTCGGCGACCGCTTCGGCCCAGCCCAGGGACGGCTGGAACGGCTGCCGTTCGCCGACGGCGCCTTCGACGCCGTGGTCGCCGCCGACGTCCTCGAGCACCTGCCCGACCTGCCGGCCGCGGTCGCCGAGCTGGCCAGGGTGCTCGTCCCCGGAGGCAGCTTCGCCTTCGACACCGTCAACCGCACCCCCTGGTCGTGGTTCACGGCGGTGTTCGGGCTGGAGCGGGTGCTGCGCATCGTGCCGAGGGGCACCCACGACTGGCGGCTGTTCATCCGGCCGGCCGAGCTGGACCGCCTGCTCGCCGGGGTGGGCCTGCGGCCGGTCGAGCTCGTCGGCCTCGCCCCCCGCATCGGGCCCCTCGACGTCGCCCGCGGGCTGCTCACCCGCCGCCTGGACGTCCCCCAGTTCGCCGCCGGCAACGGGCGTCGCGCCTCCTATCTCGGGCATTACAGAAAGCAGGGGCATCCGGGGGCTCATGGAGCCGAAGCCGATCGCCCCCGGATGAGAAAGGGCTCCGCATGACCGCACGTGTCCAGGCCCTCGGCACCGCCATGCCGGACTACGTCTTCAAGCAGGCGGAGATCGTCGAGGGGTTCTTCGCCCGGCAGCCCGGGTGGGACCCGGACTGGGCCGAGGTGTTCGCCGCCTCCGGGGTGGAGCGCCGGGCCTCCGTGGTCGACCCGACCTACTACGCCCAACCCCGGACCACCGCCGACCGGATGCGGGTGTTCGCCCCGGCCGCCCGCCGGCTCGGGGCCGAGGCGGCCAGGCGGGCCCTGGCACGGGCCGGGCCGCACGCCGAGGCCGAGGTCGGCGACCTGCTGGCGGTGTCGTGCACCGGCTACAGTGGCCCCGGCCTCGACGTCCACCTGGCCGACGACCTCGGCCTCAGCGAGCGGGTCCGGCGCCTGGCCATCGGGCACATGGGCTGCTACGCGGCGCTGCCGGCGCTGCGCACCGCGGCGGCGCTGACGACCACCTCGGGGCGGCGCGCCCTGGTCGCCTGCGTCGAGCTCTGCACCCTGCATGTGCAGCCGGCCTCCAGCCGCGAGGATGCGGTCTACCAGGCCCTGTTCGGCGACGGGGCGGCCGCCGCGGTGGTCGGCCCCGGTGGCGCCGGCCCGGCCATCGTCGACTCCGCCACCGTGACCGTGCCCCGCAGCGAGGAGCGGATGGGCTGGCTGGTCGAGGACGACGGCTTCCACATGTCGCTCTCGCCCCGGGTCCCGGCCCTGGTCGAGCGCGGGGTCGGCCGGCTCGTCGGCGACCTGCTCGGCCCCTACGGCCTGATCCCCGCCGACGTCGCCCACTGGGCCGTGCACCCGGGCGGGCCCGAGATCGTCGACCGGGTGCAGCGGCGGCTCGACCTCAGCGACGCCCAGGTCGCCCGCTCCCGTGAGGTGCTGGCCGACGGCGGCAACCGCTCGTCGGCCACGGTGCTGTTCATCCTCGAGCTGCTGCTCGGCGACGGCGAGGTCGAGCCGGGCCAGTGGGTGGTCGCGCTCGCCTTCGGGACCGGCCTCACCCTCGAGGCGCTGCTGCTGCGCGCCTGACCCCATCCAGGAGCCCCAATGCGCATCGTCCGCTACAGCCGCAACGGCGACGTCGGCTTCGGCATCCTCGAGGGGGAGACGGTCGCCGAGATCAGCCCGCATCCGTTCGCCGCCTTCGAGTACACCGGCCGGCGGTTCCCCACCGGGGAGGTGCGGCTGCTCGCCCCGGTGCTGCCCAGCAAGGTGGTCGCGGTGGGCCGCAACTACGCCGAGCACGCCCGCGAGATGGGCGACGAGGTCCCGACCGACCCGGTGATCTTCCTCAAGCCGTCGACCGCGGTGATCGGGCCCGACGACGCGATCGTCCGCCCAGAAGGGGTCGGCCGGGTCGACTACGAGGGGGAACTGGCCGTGATCGTCGGCAAGCTGGTCCGCCGGCTCGACCCCGGCGACGCCATCCAGGCCGTGCTCGGGTTCACCTGCGCCAACGACGTCACCGCCCGGGATCTCCAGCGGTCGGACGTGCAGTGGACCAGGGCCAAGGGCTTCGACACCTTCTGCCCGCTCGGCCCCTGGATCGAGACCGACCTGGACTCCAGCGACCTGGCCGTCCACACCCTGGTCAACGGCGAGCTGCGGCAGCAGGCCCGCACCTCCCAGCTGGAGCATGGCGTCGCCGACCTGCTGGGCTTCGTCTCCCGGGTGATGACCCTGCTGCCCGGCGACGTGCTGCTGACCGGCACCCCGGCCGGCGTCGGTCCCCTGGAGGTCGGCGACCGGGTCGAGGTCGAGGTCGAGGGCATCGGCGTGCTCGCCAACGAGGTCGTCGCCGAGCCACCCCCAGGGGCCCGGGGGGCCCAAGCCTAGGCCGGAGGGATCTCAAGGCTCCCGGGGGCCGGTCTGGGCCCCGGTCCGCGGGTTGCTCCCCGGGCCTCAGCCCGCCTTGGCGATGGCCCGGCGGTAGACGGTCTCGTAGCCGTCGACCATGTCGGGCACGTCGAAGCAGTCGAAGACGTGCTGGCGGCAGGCCTTGGGGTCCAGCGCCTCGACCCGCTCGATGGCGGCGGGCAGCTCGGCCGGCCGATCGCAGATGTAGCCGGTGAGCCCGTCGACCACCACCTCGGGCACCGAGCCGGCGCGCAGCGCGACCACCGGCGTGCCGCAGGCCATGGCCTCGACCATCACGATCCCGAACGGCTCGTCCCACTGGATCGGGAAGACCAGCGCGCTGGCCCTTGCCAGTAGCTTCTTCTTCTCCTCGGTGGTGGCGTGCCCGAACCAGTCGGCGTCGGGGCCGAGCAGGGGCCGCACGCGCTGCTCGAAGTAGGCGTGCTCGGCCGGCTCGTTGCACTTGGCGGCGACGACGATCCGCCGCCCGGCCTCGCGGGCCGCCTTGATGGCCAGGTCCGGCCCCTTCTCGGGGCTGATCCGGCCGAGGAAGAGCACGAAGTCGTCCTTCTCGGTCTCCAGGGGGTACTGGTGGACCGGGATGGCGTTGTAGACGGTCGCCGCCCAGGGAAGGTGCGGGCCCTTGGCCCGCTGCGACTCGGAGATGGCGACCATCGGATGGTGGTGGCTGAGCAGCCGGTAGCACTCGCCCAGCTCGCCCTCGACCGGGCCGTGGGCGGTCAGCACGGTCGGGGTGCGGCGCGCCCGAGCGGTCAGCGGGCCGGCCATCGAGTGGTCGTGGACCACGTCGACGTCCAGCTCCTGGAGGTGCTCGTCGGCCTGCAGGGCGTGCACGATCTCGGGGAAGGGCGTGCCCATGCGGGCCACCGGCGGCTCCTCGTAGGTCTGGAGGAACCTGGCGGCGCTGGTATGGCAGTCGCCTGCGCCAATCAGCGTGACCTGGTGGCCGCGGGCGACCAGGCCCTCGACCAGCGAATGCACCATGGCCTCGATGCCGCCATAGCCATCAGGCGGGATCGGGAACCACGGCGGCGCGACCACGGCGACGCGCAGGGATCTTGAGGCATCCTCGGATGCGGACACACAGGCCTCCTCACCGTTGGGGGTACGGCGGTGCCAAGGGCGGAGCGGTGGAGCTGGGGGGCTCCTACCTTACCGCGAAGCACCGCCTCCAAACGAACTCGCGTAGCATTCGGCGCATGAGCGAGACCGTTCGGACCCGGTTTGCACCATCGCCAACCGGCTTCCTGCATGTCGGCACTGCGAGGACCGCCCTTTACTCCTACCTCTTCGCCCGCCGGCACGGCGGCCAGTTCGTGCTGCGCATGGAGGACACCGACACCGAGCGCAACGTGGCCGACAGCGCCCAGGCGATCGTCGACGGCCTGCGCTGGCTCGGCCTTGACTGGGACGAGGGCTACCTCAAGGGCGGCCCCCACGAGCCCTACGTGCAGACCCAGCGCCTGGACCGCTACCACGCCGCGACCAACGCCCTGGTCGCCCACGGCGACGCCTATCCCTGCTACTGCACGCAAGCCGAGCTGGAGCAGCGCCGCAAGGCGGCCGAGGCGTGCGGCCTGCCGCCCGGCTACGACGGCCACTGCCGTGCGCTCACCGTCGAGCAGGTGCGCGCCTACGAGGCCGAGGGACGCAAGCCGGTGGTCCGGTTCCGGCTCCCCGACGAGGGCGAGACGGTGGTCGAGGACCTGATCCGGGGCACGGTCAGGTTCGACAACGCCACCCTCACCGACTTCGTCATCCTGCGGGCCAACGGCATCCCCACCTACCACTTCTCGGCCGTCTTCGACGACGTCGACATGGCCATCACCCACGTGGTCAGGGGCGAGGACCTGTTCCCGTCCACGCCGCGGCACGTGCATGTGTTCCGCGCCCTCGGCCGCCCGACCCCGCCCGCGTTCGCCCACCTGCCCCTGATCGTCGGTGCCGACCGGCGCAAGCTCTCCAAGCGCCGCGACCGGCTTTCGGTGCAGCAGTTCCAGACCGACGGCTACCTGCCCGAGGCGATGGTGAACTACCTGGCGTTGCTCGGCTGGTCGCTGGACGACCACACCGAGCTGTTCACGCTCACCGACCTGGAGCGGCTGTTCTCGCTGGAGCGGGTCTCCCGCAACCCGGCCGCCTTCGACACCAAGAAGCTCGACGCCCTGAACGGCCACTACCTGCGCCAGCTGCAACCGGCCGACTTCGCCGCCCGGGCCCTCCCGTTCGTCCACGCCGCCGGGTTCCCCGGCGCCGAGCCCGGGCTGCTGGCCGAGGCGGCGCCGCTGGTCCAGGAGCGGGTCACCCGCCTGGTCGAGGTCCCGGGCATGGTCGGGTTCCTGCTCGACGACGAGGTCGAGCTCGACCAGGCCGCCGCGGCCAAGGTCCTGACCGACGAGGGGCGCGCCTTCCTAGCCGAGGCGGCCAAGCGCCTGGAGGAGGTCGAGCCGTGGACCGCCGCGGCCATCGAGGCGACCCTGCGCGGCCTCCAGGAGGAACGCGGCCTCAAGCCGAAGACCGCCTTCCAACCGGTCCGCCTGGCCGTCACCGGCCGCCTGGTCAGCCCGCCCCTGTTCGAGTCGATGGAGCTGCTCGGCAGGGCCCGGTCGCTGGCCCGTGTGGAGCGGGCCGCCGGCCTGCCCGGTTGAGCGAGGCGGCCGCCGGCCGCTAAGATGCCCGAGCCTGTGGGCCACCGGCCCACGACCATCCCTGGGGTGTGGGGTAATTGGCAGCCCGACGGGTTCTGGCCCCGTTAGTCTAGGTTCGAGTCCTGGCACCCCAGCAGCGCGAAGGCCCACGGTCTCTCCGCCCGCCATGCGGGTCTGGGAGAGGAGTCGGGTCCACCTGCCGGGAGCCCGAGGGTGACGCCGCGGCCGGACCCGTCGGCGCCCGCCTCGGCGACACCAGCCCGACACCAGGTTGCTGGCCTCTCGGACGGGACGGTACCCTCATCCGGTCTGCCGCCCGGCCCCGTCGTCTAGCGGCCTAGGACGCCGCCCTCTCAAGGCGGTAGCGCCGGTTCGAATCCGGTCGGGGCTACAAACCTTCCCCTGGGCGAACCGCGCCATCGGGCCGGTGGTGTCCGGTTGACAGCCGAAGCACCGGCACGCTGTGGTCGCGGCTCTGCACGCGGATCTCCTTGACAGCGCGTCGACCAGGGTCTTGCGCACCGGCACTGACCATGTCGCTTACGGCCGAACTGAGGAGGTTCCACGGCGTAACCGTCGAGCCCGGTTGAAGCTCAAGCTCGACGAGAACCTTCCACTTTGTCGCTGAGAGGCTGTGCCGCGCCGGGCACGATGTCCACACGATCTTCCACCAGCGGCTGGTCGGAGCCGAGGGCGCGCGTTTCTTTCAGCAGCCACGCCGAGCCGCGCGTCTTGGCGACCACGGATCTGGACCGCTGCGGTCGCTGAAGTTCAGGGTTCGACGGCCACTTCGGCGAAGCCGAGCGACCGGTAGGTCCTGAGGCGCTTGGCGTGCATGGCCGCGAGCACGGGGACGTCGCTGTCGGCGTAGTCGTACACCGTCGCGGTCGGCTTTCCCGGATACGGGCGGAGCAGCCGGCCGGTGTACTGGACGAGCTTTCCCTTGAAGGCCACCGGGAAGGCCAGGAACAGCGTGTCCAGCTGGGGACAGTCAAAGCCCTCGCCCAGGTACTGCCCGGTCGCGACCAGGACGAGGTCCTGGTCGGCCGGGCTGTGTTGCACGTCGGCGAGGATCGCCTCGCGGGCCTTCTT
>DASYSE010000131.1:0-3920 GCA_036003705.1 Actinomycetes bacterium
GCCGGCCCTGGCCGCCGTCTGGGGGGAGACGCTCGGCTACCAGGAGGAGGACCCGCCGGAAGGCTTCGCCAGCTGGCAGGCGTGGGCCGACGCCAACGGCATCCCGAGCGGGGACTGGGGCAACTACGCCTCGCGGGTCGACCCCGACGGCGTCGGGCCGCGGCTGTTCTTCCAGCGCGTCCCCGAGCCCAAGACGGCCAAGAACCGGGTCCACCTCGATCTGGCCGTTGGCGGCGACCGTGGGACGCCGCCCGAGCAGCGCCGTCCCCTGGTCGAGGCCGCGGTCGAGCGCGCCGTCGCCGCCGGCGCCACCAAGCTGCGCGCCCACGACGAGCGCGACCAGCACTGGGTCGTCCTCCAGGACCCCGAAGGCAACGAGTTCTGCCTGTACTGACACCCTCGAACGGAGAAGGTCGGGCCGGCCGTCATGGCCTGCGAGAACCGAGGCTTCGCCGGGCGAGGAGCCGCGGCAGCCGGCGTTCGGCCCGGCGCAGGTCCTTCTGGATCTGGCCGACCACGTTGCGGCCGGGGATGCCGGTGACGCCACCGCCGCCGTGGGTGGCCGAGCCGGCCTGGTACAGGCCCCGGATCGGGCTGCGGTAGTCGGCGTAGCCGGCGGCCGGGCGGGTGTGGAACAGCTGGCTGGCCGACAGCTCCCCGTGGAAGATGTTGCCGCCGACCAGCCCGTACTCGTGCTCCATCCGGTAGGGGCCGATCACCTGGCGGAACAGGATCGAGTCGGTGAAGCCGGGGGCGACCCGCTCCATGCGGGCCACCACCCGGTCGGCGTGGGCCTCCAGCTCCTGGTCCATCGGCTTGCCGGCCCAGCTGTGCGGCACCCACTGGGTGAACATGGAGACGATGTGGTGGCCCTCGGGGGCCAGGGTCTTGTCGAACACCGACGGGATGCAGATGTCGGCGAACGGCACCGCCGAGGGTCGACCCATGGCCGCGTCCTGGAAGGCGCCCTCCATGTCGTCCAGCGACTCGGCCAGCACGATGGTGCCACCGTGGACCTCCGGGTCGAAGCCGGGCCGGCAGGCGAACTGGGGCAGCCGGTCGACGGCCAGGTTGACCTTGACCGTGCCGCTGCGGGACTTCCAGCGCTCGATGTCGGCCACGAAGTCGTCGGGCAGCGCGGCCCGGTCGATCTGCTCCAGGAAGGTGATCCTGGGGTGGGTGGCGGCCACCACCAGGTCGGCCGCCAGTTCCGCTCCGCCTTCCAACACCACCCCGGTGACCCGCCCGGCCTTGGTGGTGATGCGCCGGACCGGGGTCGAGGTGCGGATCTCGGCCCCGAAGGAACGGGCGGCGTCGGCCATCGCCCTGGTGACGCCGCCCATGCCGCCTTCGGCAAAGCCCCAGCTGCCGAGCCTGCCGTCGCCGACGTCGCCGATGTGATGGTGGGCCATCACGTAGGCGGTGCCTGGGGCCCGCGGGCCGGCCCAGGTGCCGATGACGCCGCTGACCGCGTGCACGGCCTGCAGCTCGGGGGCCTCGAAATACTCCTCCAGCAGGTCGGCGATGCTCAGAGTGAACAGCCGGGTGACGTCGGCCGCCTTGCGGGTGTCCAGGCCCCGCAGCCGCCACACCAGGCGGGCCTGCTCGGCCAGGTCGACCGGGTGCCGGGAGCCGACCTTCGGCGGGATCGCGGACAGCAGCGGCCCGAGCACGGCGGCCAGGCCGGCCATCCAGGCGTCCCAGCGTTCCTGGGCGTCGGCGTCGCGGGGCGAGAACCTGGCGATCTCCGCCCGGCGCTCGGCCGGGTCGGTGGCCAGCTTCAGGGAGGTGCCGCGGGCGTGGGGGGCGAAGTAGGGCCCCTGGGGGTAGACCTTGTAGCCGTGGCGGTGCAGCTCCAGGTCGCGCACCAGCGCCGGGGGCATCAGGCTGACCACATACGACAGCGAGGTGACCTTGTAGTCGGGCCCGAACGGCTGCTCGGTGACGGCGGCGCCCCCGACCACCTCGCGGGCCTCGCAGACCAGCGTCCTGTGTCCCTGCCTGGCCAGGTATGCGGCCGCCACCAGCCCGTTGTGCCCGCCTCCGACGACGATCGCGTCGTACCGCTCCATCCCCGCGCTCACCTCCCGACCCGATCCGCCAGAGCGCCGGCCGAGCATCGGCGCCGCACCACCACCGCGCCGCGCCTCTTGCGGGCCTTCGGCGTGCGCGCCGCCGGCCGGATCGTCGCGCTAGTACCGGTAGGACCCCTGGACCCGGACGGCCAGGCGGCGGGCGCATTCCTGTATCGAGCCGGCGAACGACGGATAGGTCTGGAACACCTGGGAGAGCTGGCTGGCCGTGAGCCGGTTGAAGCATGCCTCCGAGATCGGGGCGATCAGGTCGGAGGCATAGCCGGCCACCACCGCCCCGCCGCAGATGGTCCCGGAGCCGGGTCGGGCCATCAGCTTGACGAAGCCGTCGGGCCGGTTGCTCATCTTGGCCCGCGAGTTGCCGGCAAGGGGCAGGGTGTCGACCTCGACCTCGATCCCGGTCTCGGCCGCCCGCTGCTCCGACAGCCCGACGGTGGCGATCTGCGGGTCGGTGAAGATGGTCGCCGCCACCGCGTCCCAGCGCAGCGGGGAGACGGCCTGCCCGAGCAGGTGCCACATGGCGATCCGGCCCTGCATGGCCGCCACCGAGGCCAGCATCAGCTTGGCGGTGACGTCGCCGGCGGCGTAGATGCTGGGCACGGTGGTCCGGCTGACCCCGTCGACGACCACGGCGCCGCGCTCGTCGGTGGCGACGCCCACGTCGTCAAGGCCCAGCCCGGCGGTCTGGGGCACCTGGCCGATGGTGAGCAGCACGTGGCTGCCCTCGACGGTGCGGCCGTCGTCGAGGTGGACGACCCCGCGGTCGCCGACCCGCTCGACCTTGGCCGCCTTGGCCTTCTTGACCGTCTGCAGGCCCCGGCGCTCGAACACGTCCTCGATGGCCAGGGCGGCGTCCTCGTCCTGGGTCGGGAGGATGCGGTCGCGGCTGCAGATGAAGGTCACCTGGGCGCCGAAGCGCAGGAACGCGGTGGCGTACTCGGCCCCGGTGGCGCCGGCCCCGACCACCACCAGGTGCTCGGGGACCGTGCGCAGCCGGTAGACGTCCTGGCTGGACAGGATGACCTCGCCGTCGGTGGGCGCGGCGTCCATCCGCCGTGGGTCGGACCCGGTGGCGAGCAGGATCGCGTCGCCCTCCAGCCGCTCGACGCCTTCCGTCCCGCCAGAGAGGCTCCCGCCGCCGGTCGGTCGCACCTCCACCGTGTGGGGGCCGACGACCCGCCCCCGGCCGAGCACCACCCGCGCCCCGGCGGCCAGGACCCGCTTGCCGATGTCCTCGGACTGGGCGATGGCCAGGTCGCGGACCCGGGACATGATCGTCGGCAGGTCCACCTCGTAGCGGGGGACCTCCTGGCCCTGCATGCCCTCGAAGTGGACGCCGAGACTGGGCGCCGTCTCCAGGGTGTTGAACGCCTGGGCCGAGGTCAGCAGGGTCTTGGACGGCACGCAGTCCCACAGCACGCAGGCCCCGCCCAGCCCCTCGTCGTTGACGACGGTCACCTCGGCACCAAGGTCGGCCGCGACCAGGGCTGCCTCGTAGCCGCCCGGCCCACCCCCGACGATCATTACCCGCATACCCCGATGGTACCGACTCGGGACCGCTCCAGACCGGGACTTTGCGATCTGCCGGCTCTCGCCCGTCCGCATGGTGCAGGCGTGCCGGGCGCGGTCGGGCGCTATGGGGGTGCTGACGGGCGGGGCGCGACTCCACCCGCCCGTCGCCGCAGGGCCGCAGCGCCGGACCGCTCGACCTGGGCGGCCGGCGGATCAGCTCACTCGTCTGAGGGCCGCCACCAACGGGATGAAGACCCAGCAGGCCAGGCCGAGCCCGATCAGGTTGACCCGGCCGGCCCAGGCGGCTCGGACGCT
>DASYSE010000132.1:0-9639 GCA_036003705.1 Actinomycetes bacterium
CCGACCGCCACCCTGACCCCGCGTTCGGCGAGCCGGGTGCTGATCGCCAGCCCGATCCCCCGCGCGCCGCCGGTAACAAGCGCCACCTGCCCTTCCATGCTAGCCATCCAAGGCCTCCCTTCCTGCTGCGGGACCTACCGCGTCACAAGGACGATCTCGAACGAGTACAAGGATGCCCGGTAGATGTGGTCCGCAAGCTCCACCGGCTGCCCCGATTCGTTGTAGGCGGTGCGCTGCATGGTCAACAGGGGCTCGCCCTTGCGGGCGTGGAGCAGCCTTGCCTCGGGGGCGGTGGCCGCCCTGGCGCCGATGGTCTGGGAGGCCAGGTGCAGCCCGACGCCAGCGGCCCGCATCAGCTGGTACAGCCCGGTCCGTTCCAGCCGCTCGGCGTCCAGGTCCACCAGGCCGACGGGCAGCCAGTTGCGCATGATCGCCAGCGGCTCGCCGTCGGCGTAGCGCAGCCGCTCCAGGGACACCACCTCGACGCGGTCGTCCAGCCCGAGCGCATGGGCCACGGCGTCGGTCGCCGGCACCGTGGCGATCGAAAGCACCTTGGTCCGCGGGTTCTTGCGGCTGGTCGCCAGGTCGTCGTAGAGGCTCGACAGCTCCATCGGCCGCCGCACCTTCGGGTGCACCACCTGGGTGCCGACGGCCCGCCTGCGGACCAGGTAGCCGCGGTCGACCAGGTACTCGATGGCCCGGCGCAGCGTCGGACGCGACACCCCCAGCTGGCCTGCAAGGGCCAGCTCGCCGTCCAGCCGGCTGCCGGGCGGCAGCGCACCGGACTCGATGGCGTACTCCAGCTGTTGAGCGACCTGGTAGTACATGGGCACAGGGCTGGCGCGATCGACGACGATCGACGCCGGAGAGAACGTCATGCTCTCAGCCCCCGTGGTGCTGCCCGTCGCTGCAAACATTGTCATAAAGTCAGGACAAAGGGTTGACAGCAGATTTGTTGAGTAGTAGTTACCGTATTGTAACCATCGCTGTCTAGACCCCGGCCGATCCAGCCAAGCTCCCCACCCATCTCCGCAGCCCCTTCAGCAGCATGGTGGGAGGTTCGCCATGGACGTGGCGTCCATGCCCGGCGACCGCACGGAGGCCTTCGACGTCCTGACCATGGGACGGATCGGGGTCGACGTCTACCCCCTCCAGGTCGGGGTCTCGCTGCGCGAGGTCACCAGCTTCGGCAAGTACCTGGGCGGCAGCCCGACCAACGTGGCCGTCGCCGCGGCCCGTTACGGCCGGCGCAGCGCGGTCATCACCCGCACCGGCCAGGACCCGTTCGGCGAGTACCTGCACGACGCCCTGCGCGGCTTCGGGGTCGACGACCGCTACGTGACCGCCGTGGCGGGTCTGCCGACCCCGGTGACCTTCTGCGAGATCTTCCCGCCCGACAACTTCCCGCTCTACTTCTACCGGTGTCCCAAGGCGCCAGATCTCGAGATCCGCTCCACCGAGCTCGACCTGGAGGCGATCCGGTCGGCCAGGGTGTTCTGGGTGACGGTCACCGGGCTGTCCCAGGAGCCCAGCCGCAGCGCCACCCTCCGGGCCCTGGAGGCAAGGGCCAGGTCGGGCATCACCATCCTCGACCTGGACTACCGGCCGATGTTCTGGCCGTCCAGGGAGGAGGCCCGGCCCTGGGTGCAGCGGGCGCTCGACCACGTCACGGTCGCGGTCGGCAACCTCGACGAGTGCGACACCGCCGTCGGGGAGCGCGAGCCGCACGCCGCCGCCCGGGCGCTGCGCGACCGCGGGGTCGAGGTCGTGGTGGTCAAGCAGGGCCCCAAGGGCGTGCTGGCCGCCGACGGCACCACCACGGTCGAGGTCCGGCCGGTGCCGGTGGAGGTGGTCAACGGCCTTGGCGCCGGCGACGCGTTCGGGGGGGCGCTGTGCCACGGACTGCTCGCCGGCTGGGAGCTGGAGCGGCTGATGCGGTTCTGCAACGCCGCCGGGGCGCTGGTGGCCTCCCGGCTGGCCTGCGCCGATGCCATGCCCGACGCCGCCGAGGTGGAGGCGATGCTCGAGGAGGCCGTCAATGCTCGATGAGCGGCACCGAACCATCATTGAGGCCCGGACGCGGCGCCCGGAGGCGATCGCCGAGGCTGCGACCCGCCGCGTCCGCCCGACCTCCCTGTTCAACGAGCACGACCGGCTCATGATGATCGCCGCCGACCACCCGGCCCGCGGCGCCCTGCGGGCCGGCGAGCGGGCCCTGGCCATGGCCGACCGGGCCGAGCTGCTGGACCGGCTCTGCCTGGCCCTGTCCCGCCCCGGCGTCAACGGCGTCCTCGGCACCCCCGACATCCTCGAAGATCTGCTGCTGCTGGGGGCGCTGGACGGCAAGGTGGTGGTCGGGTCCATGAACCGGGGCGGCCTTGCCGGGACCGTGTTCGAGATCGACGACCGCTTCACCGCCTACGACGCGGCCAGCCTGGCCGCGACCGGCTTCGAGGGCGGCAAGATGCTGCTGCGCATCGACCCCGACGACCCCAGCACCGTCGTCACCGTGGAAGCCTGCGGGCGGGCGGTGAGCGAGCTCGCCGGGCGGCGGCTGATCGCCATGGTCGAGCCGTTCATCTCCCACCGGGTCGACGGGCGGGTCCGCATCGACCTGGGCGCCGAGGCGACCATCCGGGCCATGACCGTCGCCGCCGGCATCGGCAACACCTCCGCCTACACCTGGCTCAAGGTCCCGGTGGTCGAGGACATGGAGCGGGTCATGGCGGCCACCACCCTGCCGGCGCTGCTGCTCGGCGGCGAGGTGAGCAGCGCCCCGGACGCGGCCTTCGAGAGCTGGCGCAAGGCCCTCAAGCTCCCCACCGTCCAGGGCCTGGTCATCGGCCGGTCCCTGCTGTACCCGCCGGGCGACGACGTGGCCGCGGCGGTCGACATGGCGGTGGGCCTGCTCCAGGAGGGAAGCGGGTGAGCTCCGGAGGGGTCTGGGCAACCCCCGGGGGGGTGCCGCAATGAACGGGACCAAGCTCCACCTGCGGCGGGGCACACAGCGCGAGGGTGCCTTCTCGCTGGTGGTAACGCCCGAGCAGGCGGGCTGGGCGTACAGCGGCCTGCGCGTCCTGGAGCTCGACCCCGGCGCCTCCCACACCCTCCAGAGCGGCGCCGAGGAACTGCTCGTGCTCCCGCTGGCCGGGGGCTGCCTGGTCGAATGCGAGTCGCGGCGGTTCGAGCTGGCCGGCCGCGACGGCGTGTTCACCGGCGTCAGCGACTTCGCCTACGTCCCTCGGGACGCTGAGGCCCGCATATCCAGCGCCGCCGGTGGCCGGTTCGCCCTACCGTCGGCGCTGGCAACCTCCCGCCTTGACCCGGCCTACGGGCCGGCCGCGGCGGTCCCGGTCGAGCTGCGCGGCGCCGGCCCGGCCAGCCGGCAGGTCAACAACTTCTGCGCCCCGACATCGTTCCCGGCCGACAAGCTGATCGCCGTCGAGGTCCTGACCCCCGGCGGCAACTGGTCCTCCTACCCGCCGCACAAGCACGACGAGGAGCGCCAGGACGAGGTGGCCCTCGAGGGGATCTACTACTTCGAGATCGGGGGGTCCGACGGCCTCGGCTACCAGCGGGTCTACAGCTCCGGGCCAGATCGGCAGATCGACGTGTACGCCGAGGTGCGCAGCGGCGACGTGGTGCTCGTCCCCTACGGCTACCACGGACCCTCGATGGCCGCCCCCGGCTACGACCTGTACTACCTCAACGTGATGGCCGGCCCGGGCGCCGAGCGGGTGTGGCGCTTCTGCGACGACCCGGCCCACGCCTGGATCCGCGGGAGCTGGGCCGGCCAGGCCGTCGACCCCCGCCTGCCCATGACCGGAGCGGGACGGGGGCGGGCGGGCGCACCAGCGGCGGGGCATGAGGGAGAGGAGCGCCGATACTCATGAGTGGTCGAACGCGGCGGCTGACCATGGCCCAGGCCCTGGTCGAGTTCCTGGCCAACCAGCACTCCGAACGGGACGGGCGGGAGCAGCGCCTGTTCGCCGGCTGCTTCGGCATCTTCGGCCACGGCAACGTCGCCGGCATGGGGCAGGCCCTACGCCAGTACGCCGACCGGCTGCCCTACCACATGGCCCGCAACGAGCAGGGCATGGTCCACATCGCCTCCGGCTACGCCAAGCACCGTAACCGCCTGGCCACCTTCGCCTGCACCAGCTCGATCGGGCCGGGGGCGACCAACATGGTCACCGGGGCGGCCACGGCCACCGTCAACCGCCTGCCCGTGCTGCTGCTGCCGGGTGACAGCTTCGCCTCCAGGGTCGCCCCGCCGGTGCTCCAGCAGCAGGAGTCGTCGGGTGGGCCGGACGTCAGCGCCAACGACGCCTTCCGGCCGGTGTCGCGCTACTGGGACCGGATCAACCGGCCCGACCAGCTCCCCGGCTCGCTGCTGGAGGCCATGCGGGTCCTGACCGACCCGGCCGAGACCGGCGCGGTCACCCTGGCCCTGCCCCAGGACGTCCAGACCGAGGCCTTCGACTACCCCGAGGAGCTGTTCGCGCGGCGCGTCTGGCACGTCGCCAGGCCGGTGCCGGAGCCGGCGATGCTTGCCAGGGCGCTCGAGGTGCTGCGCGGCGCCAGCAGGCCGCTGATCGTCGCGGGCGGCGGGGTCATCTACTCCGAGGCCACCAACGCCCTGTTGGCCCTGGTCGAGGCGACCGGTATCCCGGTGGCCGAGACCTATGCCGGCAAGGGCTCGATGCCCTACGACCACCCATCGGCCCTCGGTGCCATCGGCGTGACCGGGACCGATGGGGCCAACGCGATGGCCCGCGAGGCCGACCTGGTGGTCGGGGTCGGCACCCGCTGGGCCGACTTCGCCACCGCCTCGCACAGCATCTTCACCAACCCCGAGGTCCGGTTCGTCAACCTCAACGTCGCTCCGGTGGATGCGTTCAAGCACGCCGCCACCCCGCTGGTCGCCGACGCCAGGGAGGCGCTGGCGGCGCTGGCCGAGGCGCTGGCCGGCTGGCGGGCCGACGAGGACTGGCGACGGGCGGCGGCCGGGCACAACCGGGACTGGAACGAGCAGGTCGAGCGCGTCTATCGCGCCGGGCACGGGCCGCTGCCCAGCCAGGGCGAGGTCATCGGCGCCGTCAACGACGCCGCCGAGCCCCGCGACGTGGTCGTCTGCGCCGCCGGGAGCATGCCCGCCGACCTGCACAAGCTGTGGCGCACCCGCGACCCCAAGGGCTTCCACCTGGAGTACGGCAACTCCTGCATGGGCTACGAGATCCCCGGCGCGATCGGGATCAGGATGGCCGACCCGGACCGCGAGGTGTTCGCCATGGTCGGCGACGCCGGCTACCTGATGAACCCCGGCGAGCTGGTCACGGCCGTGGCCGAGCGGGTCAAGATCATCGTGGTCCTGGTCCAGAACCACGGCTACGCATCCATCGGGTCGCTGTCGGAGGCATCGGGCAACGGCCGCTTCGGCACCAACTTCCGCTACCGCGAGGCCGATGGACGCGACGGCGACCTCCTTCCCGTTGACCTGGCCGCCAACGCGGCCAGCCTCGGGGCCAAGGTGCTGACCGCCAAGTCCATCGCCGAGCTCACCGACGCCCTGAAGAAGGCCAGGGACGCCGACCGGACCGTCGTCGTCCACGTCGAGACCGACCCGGCCGAGTACGTGACCATCGGCGGCGCCTGGTGGGACGTTGCGGTGGCCGAGGTCTCCACCTCCGAGTCCGTGCAGCAGGCACGGGCCGACTACGAGCGCAGCAAGCGGGACCAGCGGCTCTACCTGTGACGCGCCAACCTGGCGGGAGGACTGCCAATGCGGACCATCAACCACTGGATCAACGGCCGCACCGTCGACACCGAGCCCGAGCGCACCGGCGCCGTCTACGACCCGGCCACCGGCCGGCAGAGCGCCCAGGTCGCCTACGCCAGCGGGGACGACGTGGATGCCGCCGTCCGGGCCGCCCAGGCGGCCTACCCGGCCTGGCGTGACACCTCGGTGGTGAAGCGGGCCCGGGTGATGTTCGCCTTCCGCGAGCTGCTGGCCACCCACCGGGACGAGCTGGCCCGGATCATCGCCTCCGAGCACGGCAAGGTGGTGCCCGACGCGGCCGGCGAGGTCCAGCGGGGGCTGGAGGTGGTCGAGGTCGCCTCCGGCATCCCCCATCTGCTCAAGGGCGACTTCTCCGAGAACGTCTCCACCGAGGTCGACTGCTACTCGATCCGCCAGCCGCTGGGGGTGGTCGCCGGGATCACCCCGTTCAACTTCCCGATCATGGTGCCGGCGTGGATGCACCCGATCGCGATCGCCTGCGGCAACGCCTTCGTGCTCAAGCCGAGCGAGCGGGACCCGTCGGTGTCCACCCGGGTGGCCGAGCTGTACGCCGAGGCCGGCCTGCCCGACGGCATCTTCAACGTGGTCCACGGCGACAAGGTCGCGGTCGACGCGATCCTGGACCACCCCGGGATCGCGGCGGTGTCGTTCGTCGGCTCGACCCCGATCGCCCGCTACATCTACGAGCGGGGGACCTCCCACGGCAAGCGGGTCCAGGCGCTCGGCGGGGCCAAGAACCACGCGGTGGTCATGCCCGACGCCGACATGGACTCGGCCGCCGACGCGCTGGTGTCGGCCGCCTACGGCTCCACCGGGCAGCGCTGCATGGCCATCTCGACCGCGGTGGCGGTCGGCCGGGCCGGCGACGCGCTGGTCGAGAAGGTCCTGGAGCGGGCCGACAGCCTGCGAACCGGGCCGGGCCTGGACCCGGACTCCGACATGGGCCCGCTGGTCTCGGGCGCGTCAAGGGACAAGGTCTCGGGCCTGATCGAGACCGGCGTCAACCAGGGCGCCAAGCTGGTCCTTGACGGGCGCGACGTGCGGGTCGAGGGCCACCAGGACGGCTTCTACGTCGGGCCCACCCTGTTCGACGAGGTCACCACCGAGATGGAGATCTACAAGCAGGAGATCTTCGGGCCCGTCCTGATCGTGCTTCGCGTCGCCACCATCGACGAGGCGATCGACATGATCAGCCGCAACCCCTACGGCAACGGCACGGCCATCTTCACCTCCAACGGCGCGGCCGGGCGCAAGTTCCAGAACGAGGTCCAGGCCGGGATGATCGGGGTCAACGTGCCCATCCCGGTGCCGATGGCCTTCTACTCCTTCGGGGGCTGGAAGGACTCCCTGTTCGGCGACCTCCACGTCCACGGGCCCGAAGGCGTCGCCTTCTACACCCGCGGCAAGGTCGTCACCACCCGCTGGCCGGTTCCCCGCGACTCCGCGGTGGAGCTGGGGTTCCCGACGTCGCGCTGATCTGGAGGAGGTGGGATGACCCTCGACGGGAGCGACACCCGGGCCCCGCCCGGCCGACGACCCTCCCTGCAGGCAGGACCGAGCAGAAAGGTGGATCTTGATGATCCAACTTCGTAGGCACCCCCTCCTCGTGGCGCTGCTGGCCGTGCTGCTGCTGGCAGCGGCCGCCTGCAGCGAAACCGGTGGCAAGCAGGAGGAGGCTCCCGCGGCCGGCGCGAACGCCGGGAAGGCGAACACGCCCCAGATGACCATCGCCATGATCACTCACAACGCCCCCGGCGACACCTTCTGGGACATCATCCGCAAGGGCGCCGAGGCCGCCGCGGCCAAGGACAACGTCAAGTTCCAGTACTCTGCCGACCCGACCTCCGCGAAGCAGGCCACCCTGATCCAGAGCGCGATCGACGCCAAGGTCGACGGCATCGCCGTCACCCTGCCCGACCCGCCGGCCCTCGCGCCAACAGTCAAGAAGGCCGTCGACGCCGGCATCCCGGTGGTCGCCTTCAACGCCGGCATCGGCAAGTACCAGGAGTCGGGGGCGCTGTCGTACTTCGGCTCGGACGAGAGCCTGGCCGGCGAGACCGCGGGCAAGCGCGCCTCCGACGACGGCTACAAGAACCTCCTGTGCGTCATCCAGGAGCAGGGGCAGGTCCAGCTGGAGGCCCGCTGCGACGGGGTGAAAAAGACCTTCACCGGCAACTGGTCCAAGCTCTACGTGAACGGGCGGGACCTGCCGTCGGTGAAGTCGACCATCGGCGCCAAGCTGGCCCAGGACAAGAGCATCGACCTCATCGTCACCCTGGGCTCGCAGGAGGCCCTCGCCGCGATCGACGCCATCAAGGAGAGCGGCAGCAAGGCCAAGGTCGGGACCTTCGACTTCAACCCCCAGATCCCGCCCAAGATCAACTCCGGCGAGCTCGTGTGGGCGATCGACCAGCAGCCCTACCTGCAGGGCTACGAGGCGGTCGACTCGCTCTGGCTCTACAAGAACAACGGCAACATCCTCGGCGGCGGCAAGGCGACACTGACCGGGCCGTACGTGGTCGACAAGAACAACATCGAATTCGTCGGCAAGTTCGCGGAGGCCGGCACGCGCTAATCACCGGCATGGGGGCCGCCACGCTCGGCGGCCCCCATGCGGCCCCAGACTCGGAGGTCCGAATGAGTCAGACAGTGGATGTCGGCACCCCGTCGGCCCCGGCCCGGGACGAGCGGGTCGCGCAACGGTCGACGCTCGGCCGGCTCTTGGGTCGCCCCGAGACCGGGGCGCTGGCCGGCGCGATCGTCATCTTCATCATCTTCTTCATCGTGGCGCCCCCGTTCCGGGAGCCCAGCTCGCTCGCCACCGTCCTGTACGTCAGCTCCACCTACGGCATCCCGGCGGTCGCGGTGGCGCTGCTCATGATCGGCGGGGAGTTCGACCTGTCGGCCGGCGTCGCCGTGACCAGCTCGTCGCTGGTCGCGGCGATGCTGAGCTACGAGTTGAGCGCCAACATGTGGGTTGGCATCCCCGCCGCCCTGGTCGCCGCCCTGGTCATCGGGTTCATCAACGGCTACCTGGTGGTGAAGACGGGCATCCCCAGCTTCCTGGTGACCCTGGGCACGTTCTTCATGCTGCGGGGGCTCAACCTGGCGGTGACCAAGATCGTCACCGGCAACGTGGCCACCAACGACGTGTCCGACATCCAGGGGTTCGAGCTGGGACGCAAGGTGTTCGCCTCCACGTTCAACATCGGCGGCGTCGGGATCCGAGTCACGCTCCTCTGGTGGATCCTGTTCGTCCTCATCGCCACCTGGGTCCTGCTCCGCACTCACATCGGCAACTGGATCTTCGCCGTCGGCGGCTCCGCACCCAGCTCCCGGGCGGTGGGTGTCCCGGTCAACAGGGTGAAGATCGGCCTGTTCATGACGGTGGGGTTCCTGGCCTGGTTCACCGGCATGCATATCCTGTTCGACTTCAACACCGTGCAGTCCGGCGTCGGGGTCGGCAACGAGTTCATCTACATCGTCGCCGCGGTGGTCGGCGGGTGCCTGCTCACCGGCGGCTACGGCTCGGTGATCGGGGCCGCGATCGGGGCGCTCATCTTCGGCATGACCAACCAGGGCATCGTCTACGCCGGCTGGAACCCCGACTGGTTCTACTTCTTCCTCGGCGCCCTGCTGCTCGGGGCCATCCTGTTCAACAACTTCATCCGGAGTCGCGCGGAGGCGTCCAGATGACCACCACAGCCGACCCCAAGACCGCGACGCCGCTGGTCCGGCTCAGCGACGCCGGCAAGAACTACGGCAACATCATCGCCCTCCAGGGCGTCACCCTGGACGTCGGCGCGTCCGAGGTGACCTGCGTGCTCGGCGACAACGGC